>JAJDXW010000184.1 GCA_022823045.1 Gammaproteobacteria bacterium | reverse complement strand
ACCGAGACCGCGCGCACCCTCGGGGCGGCGATGCCGCTGCTCCTGGCGGCCGGCGAAGTGGTGGTCTGCGCGGTCGAGGGAGTCCACGTGCCGGGGCCGGACGTCGACCAGGTCGCCCGGTATCTCGCCGCCAACGGCATCCGCGCGCGCACCCACGTGACCGCGCTCGACGGGCGGTCTCCGGGGCCCGCGGTGCTCGACGACGCGATGGAGACCGAACCCGACATGCTGGTCAAGGGCGCGTACGCGCAGAGCCGCCTGCGGCAGATGATATTCGGCGGTGCGACCCGGCACATCCTCAAGTACGTGGAGCTTCCGGTGATCATGGGTCACTGAGGGCAGAGCGACGACCAATTCCGAATCGAGGAGCAGCGTCAGCATGTGGTTCACGAGCAGGAAGACCGAGATGCCGTCCGAGAAGACCGCCCTCGCCGGGCGGGCGGAAGGAATGGCGGTTCCCGACGCCCACTACGTCAACGGCAACCGGCTCGAGCCCCCGTTCCCGGAGGGGCTTGAGCTCGCGATGTTCGGCATGGGCTGCTTCTGGGGAGCGGAACGCCGCTTCTGGGAGATGCCGGGGGTTTGGTCCACGTCCGTCGGCTATGCCGGCGGCCTCACCCCCAACCCCACCTACGAGGAGGTGTGCTCCGGGCGCACCGGCCACAACGAGGTGGTGCGGGTCGTCTTCGACCCGGAGGTCGTCGACTACGACGACCTCCTGCGGTGTTTCTGGGAGAGCCACGACCCCACCCAGGGCATGCGCCAGGGCAACGACATCGGAACGCAGTACCGCTCGGGGATCTATTGCACTTCGGGCGAACAGCGGGCCGCGGCGGCCGCGTCACGCGACGCGTTCCAGGGGGCGCTCGCGGCGTCGGGGCACGGCCGCATCACGACCGAGATCGAGGAGGCGCCGGAGTTCTACTACGCGGAGGACTACCACCAGCAGTATCTCGCGAAGGTTCCGTGGGGATACTGCGGGCTCGGCGGAACCGGGGTCGCGTTCCCGGCCGCCGTCGAACGGGCCTGACGGGGCGGAACGGGCCGCCGCCGCGTCGCGGGGGGTGAGGGCCGGACGAGCCATGCGCGGAGGAGGAGAGGAAGGCGGGAGCCTCGCGCGCCTTCCCGGGGTCGATCGGATCCTCAGGCGGCCCGAGATCGAGGCGTGCGCGCGCGAGCACGGGCGAGAGCTCGTGGTGGAAGCGGTGCGGGGGGCGATTGACGACCTGCGGGCGGAGATGCGGCAGGACCTCCCGGGAGCATCCCCGGCCACCGACGACCTCCAGGCCGCGACACCGCAGGGCTCCCCGGGAGCGCGGGCTTCCAGCCCGCGGGAGTCCCGCGCGGTTGACGACCCTCCGGCGGCGACACCGCGGGAGAGGGGCGGGTCGAAAGCGGAACCGGGGGCAGAATTGGCGACGGCCGTGGACGACGCCGAGCGACGGGTCGCCGAAACGGCCCTCCGCCGGGCGCGGGCGGCGGCCGCCCCGTCCCTTCGCCCCGTCCTCAACCTCACCGGCACCGTCCTGCACACCAACCTCGGACGCGCCGAGCTCCCCGAGGTGGCGGTCGAGGCGATGGCGGAGGCGGCCCGCTCCGCCACGAACCTCGAGATCGACCTCGCCACCGGCAAGCGCGGAGAACGCGACACCCACGTCGAGGCGTGGCTCGCCCGGCTCACCGGGGCCGAGGCAGCGACGGTGGTCAACAACAACGCGGCGGCGGTCCTGCTCGTCCTCAATACCCTCGCGCTCGGCCGCGAGGTCCCGGTCTCGCGCGGGGAGCTCATCGAGATCGGCGGCTCCTTCCGCCTTCCCGAGATCATGGAGCGGGCCGGCTGCCGGCTCGTCGAGGTCGGGACCACCAACCGGACCCACCTCGAGGACTTCGCGCGCGCCATCGGCGAACGGACCGGGGCGGTGATGACCGTACACACCAGCAACTACGTGGTCGAGGGGTTCACCGCCGCCCCGGAGCCGGCCGCGCTCTCGGCCCTCGCGCGGGAGCGCGGTGTACCGTGGGTCCACGACCTCGGGAGCGGCACCCTGGCCGCCCTCGAGCGCTTCGGGCTGCCCCACGAGCCCACCCCCCGGGAGGTGCTCGCGAACGGCGCAGACCTCGTCACCTTCAGCGGCGACAAGCTGCTCGGGGGCCCTCAGTCGGGGATCGTCGCGGGGAGCGCCCGCCTCGTCGCCGGGGTGCGCCGCAACCCGATGAAGCGGGCGCTTCGTGTCGACAAGACGACCCTCGCCGCGCTCGGCGCCCTGCTTCCCCTCTACGCGAACCCGGAGCGGCTGGTGCGCGAGCTGCCCGCCCTGCGCCGGCTCGTGCGGCCGGCGGCCGAGATCCGGGCGGTCGCGGAGCGAGTCGCGGCGAGGCTCCGGGGCCGGCTCAAGTTCGCGGGAGGTGGCGAGGCGGTGGGAGTCGAGGTGGTGGAATGCGCGAGCCGCATCGGGAGCGGGGCGCTCCCCGTCGATACGCGGCCGAGCGCCGGGATCGTCCTTCGCCCGCCATCCGGAGGGGGCCGCCGCGCGTCCGGCCGGCGGGTCGAGGCCCTGGCCGCCGCCCTCCGTGCGCTTCCCCTCCCGGTGGTTGGCCGGATCCGGGAGGGAGCGCTCGTCCTTGATCTCCGCTGCCTCGATCGAGAGTCCGATCTCCTCGATGCGCTGGCGCCGCTCCTCGACGAGGACGCGAACGCGGGCGACGGAAGCACAGGGGACGGATCGCCCGCCCCCGGAGCGAGCGGCTAGCGCCGCCGGAACCGCTCGACCGGCCGAACCGAATCGAACGCCGCAACGCTCCGGAGCTTTCCGAGATGCTGATCGCCACCGCGGGCCACGTTGACCACGGCAAGACCGTCCTCGTCAAGGCCCTGACCGGCGTCGACACCGACCGGCTTCCGGAGGAGAAGGAGCGGGGCCTGAGCATCGACCTCGGCTTCGCCTACCACACCCGGGCCGACGGAGCGGTGCTCGGCTTCGTGGACGTGCCGGGCCACGAGCGCTTCATCCGCAACATGCTGGCCGGCGTCGCCGCGATCGACTACGCCCTCCTCATCGTCGCGGCCGACGACGGGCCCATGCCCCAGACCCGCGAGCATCTCGCGATCCTCGATCTCCTCGGCGTGGACGCGGGGGCGGCGGTGGTGACCAAGGTGGACCTCGTGGACGACGCCGAGATCGCCGCGGTCACGAGCCGGGTCCGGGCGCTGGTCGAGGGCACCGGCCTCGAAGGGGCGCCGGTGTTCCCCGTCTCGGCGGCGACCGGCACCGGCATGGAGGCGCTCCGGGACCACCTCGCCACCCTCGCTGCGGAGCGCCGGGCGGCGCGGGTCGAGACGGGAGCCCGCTTCCGGCTCGCGGTCGACCGATCCTTCACCGTGCGGGGCGCGGGCCTGGTGGTGACCGGGGCGGTCTTCTCGGGCGAAGTCGCGGTCGGGGACCGCCTCGTCCTCGCCCCGTCCGGGGCCGCGGTCCGGGTGCGCGGCATCCACGCCCAGAACCGGACCGCGCCGCGCGGAACCCACGGCGAACGGTGCGCCATCAACCTCGCGGGGACCGAGCTCGGACGCACGGACATCCGGCGGGGCGACTGGCTGAGCGGCGAGCCCTCCCCCGGGGTGTCGCAGCGCTTCGACGCGGAGCTCCGCGTGCTCGCGAGCGAAGAGCGCCCTCTCACCCACTGGACCCCGGTGCACGTGCACGCGGGGGCCGCATCCTTCACCGGCCGGGTCGCGGTGCTCGAAGGCCGGAACATCGCCCCGGGCGCCCGCGGGCTCGCCCAGATCGTGGTCGACCAGCCCTTCGTCGGGGTGCGGGGGGACCGTTTCATCCTCCGCGACCAGTCCGCCCGGCGCACCATCGCGGGCGGGGCGGTGCTCGACCCGGCGGGCGCGGTCCGGGGGCGGGCTCGGCCCGAGCGCATCGCGGCCCTGCGGGCGATGGCCGCGGGGGCGCCGGATGCCGCCCTCGCCGCCCTGCTCGCGACGAACGCCAACGGGGTCGACCTCGACCACTTCGCGGACGCCTGGAACCTGCGGCCGGAGGAAGCGGAGGCGCTCTACGAACGGGCCGGGGTCGAGGCGGTCGCCCTCCCCCGCGGGCGGAGGGCCGGATTCGCTCGCGACGACTGGCGGTCCCTCCTCGACGGACTGCTCGCCGCGGTCCGCCGGACCCATGCCGACGCGCCGGAACGCGCCGGCGCGGAATCGTCGGAGCTCGCGAGCGGGGCGGGGCGGTCGCGAGAGGTCGCGGCGGCCGCGATTGGAAGCCTGGTGCGCGACGGGCGCCTCGTCCGCGAAGGCCGGTTCCTCCGGGCTCCCGAGCACGAGCCCCGGCTCTCCCCCCGCGACGCCGCGCTCTGGAGCAAGGTCTCGCTCCACCTCGGGGAGGAAGCGGTGAAGCCCCCCGTCCTCGCCGAGCTCGCCGGCACGCTCGGGGTGGACCGGAACTTCCTCGCCCTATTCCTCGGCCGATCGGCGGGGCGGGGGCTGCTCGTCAAGGTGGCGCCGAACCGCTTCTTCCACCCGGGCGCGGTCCGGCGCCTCGCGGAGGTCGCGGAAGGGCTCGCCGCCGCCTCCGACGACGGCCGTTTCGACGCCAGGGCGTTCCGGGACCGCTCGGGGATCGGACGAAACCTCACCATCCAGGTGCTCGAGTACTTCGACGCCGCGGGGCTCACCCGCCGCATCGGCGACACCCGCATCGTCGTCCGGCGCGCCGCCGACCTCTTCGGCTGACGGAGCACGCCGAATCATCAGCATGAGAAAAGCCAATGAACGGGAACAAGCGTACTATGGAGCCCGGCTGGGATCCGGATGAAGCGCCGGATCTCTCGCGAGACGGTTGGCCAGAGAAATTTGCGAGCGTGCCGGTTCGAAGGGGTCGCCGTCCGCAGGGATCTCGCGCGAAGGTGATGACAACGATTCGACTTTCTCCAGAAGTAATCGAGCACTTCCGGGCGGGCGGGCCGGGATGGCAGAGCCGAATCGATGCCGTGCTCCGAGAGTGGGTAAAGGCATCCAGTTGAGGGAAACCAGGCGATGACCGACTTTGTTCCCCCGCCCGGCACCGCGTACGAGGACCTGGAGACGCCGCGGCTCGTCATCGACCTGGCGGCCATGGAGTACAACATCGAGACCCTCCACCGCTTCTTCCGCGGCCGGCCCGCCCGGGTGCGGAGCGTGACGAAAGGCCACAAGTGCCCGGCCATCGCCCAGCGCCAGATGACGGTGGACGGAGCGGTCCCGTTCGGGCTTTGCTGCGCGAAGGTGAGCGAGGCGGAGGTCATGGTCGCGGCCGGGGCCCGGCACATCCGGATGATCGAGCAGGTGGTGGGCAAGGCGAAGGTGGAGCGCCTGATGCGCCTCGCGAGGAATGCGCACATCATTGCCCTTGTCGACGATCCGCGGCACGTCGCGGACCTCGCGGACGCGGCGCAAGCCCACTACCTCACCCTCGATGTGCTCGTCGAGGTGGAGATCGGGCTCAACCGCACGGGGCTCGTTCCCGGCCCGGAGGCGATGAAGCTGGTGCGGTCGATCGAGAAGGACAACCGCCTTCGCTTCGCCGGCCTCTCCTCCCACGAGGGCTCCATGGTCATCACCGACCCGGAGGTTCGCGAGGAGAAGGTCCGCGCGCGGATCCAGCGCCTGCTCGATTGTCGCGAGGACGTCGAGCGCGCCGGTGTCGGGGTGGAGATCTGCGGCGCCGGCTCGAGCACGACGTGGAACATCGCGGGGGCGATGGACGGGATCACGGAGATCGATCCGGGCACCTACGTGTTCTGGGACCACGCCTTCGTCGAAAGCATGCCCGACCAGCCGTTCCGGACCGCGCTCAAGGTGCTCACCACCGTCATCAGCCGCGCCGCGCCGGACCGCGCGGTCGTCGATTGCGGGTACAAGGCCATGGGGCGGGCCGGCGACGGGGGCATGCCGGCGGCGGACCGCGAGGGGGTCACCGTCAACCGGCTCAACTCCGAGCACGGCATCCTGGACCTCGAGGGGGAGGGCCGGACGCTCCGGATCGGCGACAAGGTGGCGCTCACCCCGCGCGCCTTCGGGCCCACGGTCGTGGCCCACGACCACTACGTGGGGGTGCGGAACGGCGTCGTCGAGAGCGTCTGGCCCATCTCGGCCCGCGCGAGCCACCAGTGAAAGTGGGGCCAGAGGGGTTTTCGGACCCGAAGACCTACTCTGATCCCATTTTCAACCCCACTGTAGGCGTAATCCGACACGGCGCTACCCGCGTGGAGCATCCGAGGGGGTTCGACCCCTCACATGTCGGCTTCCCGCAGGTCGATTAGCGAAGCGTAATCCGACATCGCCTGCAAGTGGTTGCCCTTGGCCCACAAGTGTCGGATTACGCTTCGCTAATCCGTATATGGTCTCCTCCCGTATTGCAAGGCGCTGGTTGAGCGTGACAGGGACAGGATTGCGGTCGTATATCCGGCCTGTTGACGAAGGGCGCGGCCCTTGCTGGCCTCGATGAGATGCGCGCGCAT
>JAJDXW010000012.1 GCA_022823045.1 Gammaproteobacteria bacterium | reverse complement strand
TCGGCGAGGGCGGGGTGAGCCGGGTCATCAACGGCCCGATCCCCTACACCCCGGACGGCAACCCGCTCATCGGGCCGATGCCGGGGGTTCCGGCGGCGTTCGAGGCGTGCGTCTTCACCTTCGGGATCGCGCAGGCGGGGGGCGCCGGCAAGGTGCTCGCGGAGTGGGTGGTCGACGGCGGAACCGAGTGGGACATGTGGAGCTGCGATCCGCGCCGCTTCATGGACTACGCCGACCAGGACCACGCCCTCGCCAAGGCCGTCGAGGTCTACGGCCACGAGTACGCGATGCACTTCCCGCACCACGCGTGGCCGGCCGGGCGCGGCAAGCGGCTCTCGCCGGTGCACGACCGTATCCGGGACCTCGGCGCCCAGTTCGGAGCCTACGGCGGCTGGGAACGCGCGAACTGGTTCGCGCGCGCGGGAGACGACACCTCCGAAGCCGCCACGCAGACCTGGGCCCGGGAGGGTCCCTGGTTCCCCCGCGTCCGCGAGGAGTGCCGGGCCGTGCGCGATGCGGCCGGGATCCTCGACCTCCCGGGGTTCAGCCGGTTCCACGTCGCGGGGCCGGGGGCCGCGGACTGGCTCCGCTCCCTCGTCACCGGCGCGCTCCCCCGGGTCGGGCGGGTCGGCCTCGTCTACTTCGCGGACGAGCGCGGACGCATCGTGACGGAGATGTCGGTGACGAGGCTCGGAGACGACGAGATGCTGCTCATCACCGCGGCGGCCGCGGAGTGGCACGACCGGGACTGGCTCCTCGGGAACCTCCCCGCCGGCTCGTCCATCGCGATCGAGAACCGGACCGAGACCCAGGCCTGCCAGATCCTCTCCGGCCCGCGTTCGCGCGACATCCTTCGCGCGGCGAGCGACGCCGACCTCGCCCGTCCGTGGCTCGACTGGCAGCGGTGCCGGATCGCGGGGTCCGAGGTGCTGCTGCTCCGGGTCTCCTACGTCGGAGAGCTCGGCTGGGAGATCCACAGCGAGGTCGCCGACACCCCGGCCGTCTTCGACGCGGTGCGGGAGGCGGGGGCCGGGCACGGGCTCCGCCCCTTCGGGATGTTCGCGATGGACAGCCTTCGCCTCGAGAAGGGGTACCGGGCGTGGAAGGGCGATCTCTCGACCGACTACACCGTCCTCGAGGGCGGCCTGGAGCGCTTCGTCCGCTGGGAGAAGTCCGCCTTCAAGGGGCGGAGCTCCCTCGAGCGCGAGCACCAGCGGGGACCGGACCGGCGGTTCGCCACCCTCGTGGTGGATGCCGGGGAGTGTGACGCGCCTTACATGTCGACGGTCTGGAGGGACGGCGAGGTTGTCGGCGAGACGACCTCGGGCGGCTGGGGCCACCGGGTGGAGGCATCCATCGCCCTTGCCATGGTGCGCTCCGATCTCGCCGCGCCCGGCACCGGACTCGAGGTCGAGATCTACGGTGAACGCCGGCCGGCCGTGGTGCAGCCAGACCGACCGCTCTACGACCCCGACAACGAGAAGCTCCGGAGTTGACTCGATGACCGATGCAGAGGCAGCCGCCCCCACCCGGATCGGGGGCCGGCGGGGAGGAGGCCGGGCGGCCCGCCGGGCGGCCCGGGCCGCTCCCCTTCCGGAGAGCCTGCGTCCGGTTCGCGCCGGACTCGAAGGGGGCGTGTACGCGCCCCTTCGCGAGGCCGACATCACGCGCATCCACGAGACCGCGCTCACCGCCCTCGAGGAGATCGGGCTCGCCGACGCCCCGCCGAGCGGGGTCGAGGCGCTGACTTCGGTGGGGGCGGTCCTCGGGGACGACGGCCGGGTGCGGATCTCGCGGGGGGTGGTGGAGAAGATGCTTGGCCTGGCCGCGCGCGACGTCACCCTCCACGGCCAGGACCCCCGCAACGACATCCGGCCCGGGGGCGCGCGGGTCCACTACGGGACGGCCGGAGCGGCGGTGCACGTCTACGACCCGGCCCTTGGCGACAACCGCGACCCGACCATGCGGGACCTCTACGACTCCGCCCGGCTCGTGGACGCGCTCGACAACATCCACTTCTTCCAGCGCACCCTCACCTGCCGCGACACCGAGGACCCCACCGAACTCGATCTCAACACCCTCTACGTCTGCATCCACGGCACCACCAAGCACATCGGCACCTCGTTCACCTCCGTCGAGCGGGCGCGGCGGGGGCTCGAGATGCTGCACCGGGTGGCGGGCTCGGAGGCGGCCTGGCGGGCGCGTCCCTTCGTCTCCAACACCAACTGCTTCGTGGTGCCGCCGCTCAAGTTCGCGACCGAGTCGTGCGAGGTGATGGAGGCGCTCATCCGGGGGGGGATGCCGATCCTGCTCCTGTCGGCCGGCCAGGCGGGCGCCACCGCCCCCGCCTCGCTCGCGGGGGCGGTCGTCCAGGCGGTCGCCGAGTGCCTCGCGGGGGTCGTCTACGTCAACGCCGTCGAGCCCGGCCACCCCGCCATCTTCGGCACGTGGCCGTTCGTTTCCGACCTTCGCACCGGCGCGATGTCCGGCGGGTCCGGGGAACAGGCGCTCCTCAGCGCCGCCTGCGGGCAGATGGCCCGGTTCTACGACCTGCCGGGCGGCTCGGCGTGCGCGATGTCCGACTCCAAGGCGCCGGACATGCAGGCGGGGTACGAGCGGGGGCTCGCCAACGTCATGGCCGGGCTCTCGGGGCTCAACCTCGTGTACGAGAGCGTCGGAATGCATGCTTCCCTCCTCTCCCATTGCCTGGAGAGCCTCGTCATCGACAACGACCTCATCGGCGCCTGCCTTCGCTGCGTGCGGGGGATCGAGGTCAACGACGACACCCTCGCGCTCGAGACGATTCGCGAGGTCTGCCTCTCCGGCCCCGGCCACTACCTCGGCCACGAGCAGACCCTGCGCCTCATGCAATCCGAGTACGTGTATCCCGCGGTCGGGGATCGGACGAGCCCGAAGGAGTGGCTGGAGGCGGGGAAGCCGGACCTCCTCGGGCGGGCGAGGGAGGCCACCGGCCGGCTCCTCGCGGGGCACTTTCCCCGGCACGTTCCGGACGAGCTGGACCGGCGGCTCCGCGCGGAGTTTCCGATCCGGATCCCGCGCGAGGCGATGCGCCCGCCCCGGTGACGCCGCGCGGGATATCGACACCGATCCCCGAATTTGGTATATCGGGTTTTCTGGTCGCTTCGATTCGAATTATTCGTTTGACATGAACCGTCCAGACGCGAAGATTCCGTTGGCGGCTCGCTGACCGAGGGACGTTCGCACCGTGTCCGTGAAGACCTACACGTTCTTCCTGGCCCCGAAGTTCTCGATGCATGCGTTCTCGTCGGCCGTCGATCCGCTCTATACCGCGAATCGACTGAGCGGGGGGCGTCTCTATCACTGGCAGGTCGTCTCCCGGGACGGATTGCCGGTGACCGCGAGCAACGGCGTTCCGGTCGCCGCCGACGCGGCGATGGCGGACGCGGGCGAGTGCGAGGCGCTCTTCGTCTGCGCGGGGCTCGCGGCCCACGAGCAGGGCGGCCGGCAGACGACGGCATGGCTTCGCCGGATTGCGCGCCGGGGAGGGGTGATCGGCGGCCTTTGCTCGGGCACCCGCCTGCTCGCCGAAGCGGGCCTCCTCGACGGGCACCGGTGCACCATCCATTGGGAGGACATCCAGCCGCTTTCCGAGGACTTTCCGCGCCTCCAAGTCACCGCCAACCTGTTCGAAATCGACCGCAAGCGCATCACCTGCGCGGGGGGAACCGCGGCCCTCGATCTCATGCTGCACCTCATCGGACTCGCGCACGGCGCCGTGTTCGCGGGGCGAGTCTCGGATCAGTTCATGCACCAGCGGATCCGGGCCGCGAACGACCACCAGCGGATGGCTCCGTACGAGCGCCTCGGGGTGCGCGAGCCGAAGCTCATCGCCGCGATCGGCGCGATGGAGGAGAACCTCGAGGACCCGCTCTCGCTGGGCGAGATCGCGCGGACCGCGAGCCTGTCGGTCCGCCAGCTCGAGCGCCTGTTCCGCCAACGGCTCGGATGCACCCCCTCGCACTACTACCTGGAGCTTCGGCTCCACCACGCGCGCCTGCTGCTCATGCGCGGCGCGTCGTCGATCCTGGCGATTGCGCTCGCGGCCGGATTCGCGTCCGCGTCGCACTTCAGCCGCCGCTACCGCGAGCACTTCGGGCACAGCCCGCGCGAGGAGCGCGGCTTCGCCTCCTCCTTCCGCTCCTTCGAGCCATAGCCCGCGCCGTCCGCCCGCCGGTGCCGCCGGCGCTCGTGTTCCGCGCCGCGTGCCTGTGTTCGCCGCGCTCACCCCCCGTGCGCCGCCGGTCGGGGTGCGCGAGGCGGGACCCGGCGGGTTGGGGCAGATAACATTGGCGGCTGAGGATGAAGGGGGGAGAGCACCGGACGTGGCGGAGTACGTACTCGCGATCGACCAGGGGACGACGTCGACCCGGGCGCTGCTCTTCGACGAGGGGGCGCGGATCGTCGCCGTCGCCCAGGAGCCGTTCGAGCAGCACTTCCCGCGCCCCGGCGAGGTGGAGCACGACCCCGAGGATCTCTGGACCACCACCGTGTCCACCGTCCGGGCGGTGCTTGCGAAGGCGGGCGGCGGCCCGGAGGCGATCGCGGCCATCGGGATCGCGAACCAGCGCGAGACGGTGCTCGTCTGGGAGCGCGCGACCGGCCGGCCGATCCACCGCGCGATCGTGTGGCAGGACCGCCGCACCGCGGGGGAGTGCGACGCGCTCCGGGACGCGGGTCGCGAGGCGCTCGTCTCCGGGCGGACCGGGCTCGTCCTCGACCCCTACTTCTCGGCGACCAAGATCGCCTGGATCCTCGACCACGTGGACGGGGCGCGGTCGCGCGCGGAGGCGGGAGAGCTCGCCTTCGGCACGGTGGACACCTTCCTCCTGTGGCGCCTGACCGGAGGCCGGGTCCACGCCACCGACGCGACCAACGCCTCGCGGACCTCGCTCTACGACCTTCGCACCGGGGACTGGGATCCGGAGCTGCTCGATCTCTTCCGGGTTCCCCGCGAGGTGCTGCCGGAGGTGCGCGACTCGGCGGGGGAGTTCGGCACCAGCGATCCTGCGCTCTTTGGGGGAGGAATCGGGATCGCCGGGGTGGCCGGCGACCAGCAGGCGGCGACCCTCGGGCAGGGCTGCTTCGAGCCCGGGATGATGAAGGCCACCTACGGGACCGGCTGCTTCCTCGTCGCCAACATCGGCGACGCCCCCGTCGCCTCCCGCAACCGGCTTCTCACCACCGTGGTGTGGCAGCATCGGGGCGAGCGCGTGTACGGACTCGAGGGCTCCATCTTCATCGCCGGCGCCGGCGTCCAGTGGCTCCGTGACGAGCTCGGCATTATCGGCTCGGCGGAGGAGAGCGGGCGGCTTGCGGCGGAATCGGATCCCGACCAGCCCGTCTATCTCGTGCCCGCGTTCACCGGCCTCGGCGCGCCGTGGTGGGATGCGGGCGCGCGGGGGGCGATGTTCGGCCTGACGCGCGGGAGCGGCCGGGCGGAGCTCGCCCGGGCCACCCTCGAGTCGGTGGGGTTCCAGACCCGGGATCTCATCGACGCGGTGCGGGGCGACGGGGTGGCGGCCACCGTGCTCAGGGTCGACGGCGGGATGGCCGCCTCGGACTGGACCATGCAGTTCCTCGCCGACGTGCTCGAGGTCCCGGTGGACCGGCCGGTGGACCTCGAGACCACCGCGCGCGGGGCGGCCTGGCTCGCCGGCTTCCACGTCGGCTTCTATCCGGGGCCGGCGGAATGGACGGCCCGGTGGGAACGCGACCGGAGGTTCACACCCGGGATGGAGGCGGATGTCCGCGAGCGCAAGCTCCGCGGCTGGCGCGACGCGGTGCGGCGCACCCTGACCGGGCCGGAACGCGGCCGCGGGGCCGCCGGACCCGGCGGGTGAAGGTGACCCGGCCCACGGTCTGCGGGAACCCGGTCGGGAATGGGAACGGGAAGGAGGGTCCGGGACGATGAAGAAGACGCACACGTGGCCGGCATGGCGCTCGCCGCCGGCCGGGGCGGGGCGCTGAGATGGCCGCCCCCCGCCGCCTCGCCTCCATTACCGTCTATCCGGTCAAGTCGGCGGCCGGCCTGCGGCTCGACGCCTCCCCGGTCGAGACGCGCGGGCTTGCCGGGGACCGGCGTTGGATGGTGGTCGACCACGACGGTCGTTTCCTCACCGCCCGCGAGCACCCGCGCCTCGTGCTGGTCCGAGCCCGGCTCGGGCCGCAGGGCCTCCTCCTCGACGGGCCGGGGCGCGCGTCCCACGCCGTTCCCCGCGCCGGCCCGAACGGAGGCCGCGGGCCGCGGGCGGTCACCGTCTGGGGCAGAGACACCCGCGGCGTCGATGCCGGCGACGAGGCGGCGCGCTGGTTCAGCGACCTCCTCGAGACCCCGGCCCGCCTTGTCGAGATGACCGATGACTGCCTTCGCCCCGTCAATCCGGACGTCGCGCGGCCCGGCGACCTCGTGAGCTTCGCGGATGGTTACCCGGTGCTCCTCATCGGGCGCGCCTCCCTCGAAGAGCTGAATGCGCGCCTGGGAGCGCCCACCTCCATGCGCCGATTCCGTCCCAACCTCGTGATCGAGGGCGCGCCGCCGTTCGCGGAGGACCACTGGTGGCGGCTCCGAATCGGCGAGGTCGAGTTCGAAGGGGCGAAGAACTGCGT
>JAJDXW010000096.1 GCA_022823045.1 Gammaproteobacteria bacterium | reverse complement strand
TGGGCGCCCGCCTGCACCTGGGCGAGCGCGTCCGCCTCCACCCGGCGGTAGTCGCCCGCCGCCATCTCCTCCGCGAGCCGCTTGCGGCCGGTCGGGTTGATGCGCTCTCCGATCACCGCGAAGGGACGGTCGAATCCGATCGTGGCTTCCCTCGTGGCCGAGGAGATGACGGTCTCGGTCATCGGCGTGGTTTCCTCCTGGATTCCGAACCAACCTGCGATTTGTTCCGGGTTGCATACACGGAAAGATCTCTGATCTCTTGAGGCTATGGGTCTGCTCGGCCGCCCGCCGCGACCAGGGAGTCCAGCACCTCGTCCGTGAATTCGGCTTCGAGGCGGCGCGCGAGCGCGTCCGCTTCCGCCTCCGGGTCGCGGCCGGCCGGGATCGGCTCGCCGCGGCGCCACTCCCCGAGGTAGTCGTCGGAGCCGGCGAGCCCGGCCCGCATCGCGGCCCGGTCGATCGCTTCCTGGAAGCGCGCGGAGAGCGCCCGGCGGGCGGCGCCCCGCCGCCCCCCTCGGGTCCGGGCGACGACCTGGGCGGGGATGTCCCGCCAGTAGACGACGGTGAGCGAAGGGTTCAAGCGGCCGGGGGACTCGCCGCCCGGCCGGAGCCCCGGGGACCCGTTCCGTACCGTCCCGAGTCCCCGGCCCCGAGTCCGGCGCCGGCTCCGGCCCGCGCGAGGAAGGGCTCGAGGTCGCCGTATCCGGTGAAGCGGTGCTCGAACTCGAGCCCCAGGCGCTCCGCCGCGGCGCGGGCCGCCGCGCGGAGCGGGCCGTCGCGGGTCTGGGCGAGGTGCACCAGCCGCCGGTAGTTCCCGAAGTACATCGCCTCGAGCTCGGGGTGCCGGTCGATGCCGAGCCCTTCGAGGATCAGCCGGTCGAAGTTCCGCGCGAGGTAGTCGGTGAGGTAGAGGGTGCCCGGCTCCGCCTCGTGCAAGTCCGCGAACGCCCGGCCGCCGGCGAAGAACTCGTAGCAGTGGGCGCCCGGGATGCGCTCCGCGCCTTCCTCCGCGAGGACCGCGTCGAGGGCGCCCCCCGTGCCGCAGTCCGCGTAGGCGACGAAGATCCGGTCGATGTCATTGCGGATGCGCGCCGCCCGGATCTTCCTGCGCACCCCCTCCGGAATGCGTTCCGGACGGTTGTGCCAGGCGGAGGGAAGGCACTGCACCTCGAGCGCGGTCCAT
This sequence comes from Gammaproteobacteria bacterium, assembly GCA_022823045.1. Classification (GTDB taxonomy): domain Bacteria; phylum Pseudomonadota; class Gammaproteobacteria; order HK1; family HK1; genus JAJDXW01. Next base: position 2,195 of record JAJDXW010000096.1, on the reverse strand, counting down.
CCCTCACGCCGAATGAGGGCCGTGATCTCGCGCGCGAGCGCCCCGCAGGCGATCACGAGGGTGCGGGACGTCACGGCGGATCGGCGTCCGCGAGCCAAGAAGTTGGTGAGATTTCCGCGCTAGCCCGCCGCCATCATCGGCGGCGCGTGCTGCCGGCGGGCGGAGATCATCTCCTTTGCCATCTCGACCGCGACCGCCGCGTCGCGGCAGTACGCGTCCGCGCCCACGCTCTCGGCGAAGGCTTCGTTGAGCGGCGCGCCGCCCACGAGCACCATGTACTCGTCGCGCAAGCCCCGCTCCTTGAGCGCGTCGATCACCACCTTCATGTAGGGCATGGTCGTGGTGAGCAGGGCGGACATGCCGAGAAAGTCCGGGCGGTGCTCGTCGAGGGCGGCGAGGAACGCGTCGGCGTCGTTGTTGATGCCGATGTCGAACACGTCGAACCCGGCGCCCTCGAGCATCATGCCGACGAGGTTCTTCCCGATGTCGTGGATGTCGCCCTTGACGGTGCCGATCACGATCGAGCCCTGTTTCGGTGCGCCGGTCTCCGCGAGGAGCGGCCGAAGGATGGCCATGCCGGCTTTCATCGAGTTGGCGGCGAGCAGCACCTCGGGCACGAACAGGATCCCGTCGCGGAAGTCGATGCCGACGATCCGCATTCCCTCCACCAGGGATTCGGTCAGGACCCTGTAGGGCGGCCACCCCCGCTCCAGCAGGATGTTGACCCCCTCGACCACCTCTTCGGCGAGACCGTCGTAGAGGTCCTCGTGCATCTGGTTGACGAGCTCGTCGTCGTCCAACGCGGAAAGATCGAGGTCTTCTACTTCGCCCTGAACTTCTTCCGGCATCGTCCGAACCATCCCCGAGTGCCCCGAACCGCGTGAATAGTGGGGCGCCATTTGTCACCCGGTCTGAAACATTCCCGACACGTTATGTCCTGAAACCGACATGTAAGGCCACGATTCGGAGGTCGGATCGGGACGAGCCGAGAATCGGCCCCGGTTTCCGAAAACCCGAGACCCGACAGGCATTTCTCGAACAACGCAAAAATCTCTTGCGTCGGCGGGAAAATGGTGCCGTAATGCCGCCCTGCCGGCATTCGGTCACGCGAGGGAAGGGACCTTGGCTGAGCTACCGGGCACCGCGCGGACGGTCATCATCGGGGGCGGCGCGGTCGGCGCCTCGTGCCTTTTCCACCTTGCGAAGAAGGGGTGGACGGATTCCCTCCTCCTCGAGAAGAACGAGCTCACCTCGGGCTCGACCTGGCACGCGGCCGGGAACGTTCCGACCTTCTCGGCGAGCTGGTCGGTCATGAACATGCAACGCTACTCGGCGGAGCTCTACCGGGGCCTCGCCGACGAAGTCGACTACCCGATGAACTACCACGTCACCGGGTCGATCCGTCTCGCCCATTCCGACGAACGCATAAAGGAGTTCGAGCGGGTGGTGGGGATGGGCCGCTACCAGGGAATGGACGTGCGAATCTGCCCCGTCGAGGAGCTGAGGAACCACTATCCGTTCCTAGAGACCCACGCCCTCGCGGGCGCGCTCTACGACCCGTACGACGGCGACATCGATCCGGCCCAGCTCACCCAGGCGCTCGCCAAGGGCGCGCGAGACCTCGGGGCCCGGGTGGTCCGGTTCTGCCCGGTGACGGGGGTGCGCCGGGAGGGCGGCGAGTGGGTGGTCGCCACCGGTCAGGGCGAGGTGCGCTGCGAGTACGTCGTCAATGCGGCCGGGTATCGGGGTCGCGAGGTCGGAGCGATGTTCGGCCGCTCCGTTCCGATGGTGGCGATGTCGCACCAGTACCTCCTCACCGAGCCGATCCCGGAGATCGAGGAATGGAGCCGGGAGTCGGGGCGCAAGCTCCCCCTGCTCCGCGACGTGGACACCTCCTGGTACCTGCGCCAGGAGAAGTTCGGGCTCAACCTCGGCCCCTACGAGCGAAACTGCCGGGCCCATTGGGTCACCTCCAACGATCCGATGCCCGAGGACTTCTCCTTCCAGCTCTACCCCGACGACGTCGATCGGCTCGAGTGGTACGTCGAGGACGCGGTGGCCCGGGTTCCCCTGCTCGGCGAGGGCGGGGTGAGCCGGGTCATCAACGGCCCCATTCCCTACACCCCGGACGGAAACCCGCTCATCGGGCCGATGCCCGGGGTTCCGGACGCGTTCGAGGCGTGCGTCTTCACCTT
>JAJDXW010000196.1 GCA_022823045.1 Gammaproteobacteria bacterium | reverse complement strand
AACATGGGTCCAAACGGTCGCAGGATCAGGCCGAACGGTCAAGGCTCGGCATAGGCACAAGCTGAGCCGCTACCCGCGCCCGCCTCCGGCGGGGCGGATCAGGATGTTGAGGTGGGGGTCCACCTCCCCCTCGTGGCCGGGGTGGACCACGGTGGTGGAGTCGCGCTGGGTGATCACCGCCGGACCCGGAACCCGGTTCCCCGGACGGAGCGCTTCCCGGTCGTAGATACCGGTCGTCACGAACTGCCCGTCGAAGAACACCGGGTGGCGGCCGGTCATCGCCCCTGCTGCATCCGGCCCTTCGGCGTCGAACCTCGGGAACTCGACCTTGACCACCCTCCCGACCGCGACCGCGCGCGCGTTCACGAGCTCCACCGGCTGATCGAGCCGGAAGCCGTACTGGCGCTCGTGGAGGTCGCCGAACCGTTCCGCGGCCTCCGCGAGCCGTCCCGCCCGGAGCGCATCGGGGTCCACCGGGATCGCGAACTCGTAGCCCTGACGGAAGTAGCGCACGTCGAGCTCGTACGCGACCGACTGCCGGTCCGCCGGGACCCCTTCGTTGCCGAGCCACGCCCTCGCCTCCTCTCCGAGGCGCGCGAGCGACTCGGCGACGTCCTCCGACCGGACTTCGTCAAGGGTGCGGATGAGGGTGTGGGCGAACTCGTTCTTGATGTCCGAGTAGAGAAACCCGAGGGCGGAGAGCACCCCCGGGGTGGGCGGCACGATCACCGGGTAGCACCCCGCGAGGATCGCCATCGCGTTGCCGTGCAGCGGCCCCGCGCCCCCGAACGCGACGAGGGCGAAGTCCCGGGGGTCGAGGCCCTTCTGGACGGTGACGAGCCGAAGCGCCCCGAACATGTTCTCGTTGACGATGTCGAGGATCCCCTGCGCGGCCTGGTGGAGGTCGAGCCCGAGGGCCCGGGCGGTCTTCCCCACCGCCTCCTCGGCCGCCGCCACGTCGAGCTGCATCTCGCCGCCGAGGAGCGACGGGGGGAGCCGGCCGAGCACCACGTTGGCATCGGTCACCGTCGGCCGGTCGCCGCCCCGGCCGTAGCAGGCCGGGCCGGGCCGGGCCCCCGCGCTCTCGGGCCCGACGCGAAGCGCCCCCGTCATCGGCACGTGCGCGATCGAGCCCCCGCCCGCGCCCACGCTGTGCACCTCCACCGAGGGCACCTTGATCGGGTAGTAGCCGAGCGAGGTCTGGCGCGAGATGTTGGGCTTCCCCTCCTGGATGAGGGACACGTCGGTGGACGTGCCCCCCATGTCGAACCCGAGGGCCTCCGGATGGCCCCCGAGGGAGGCGAGAAAGGCCGCTCCCGAGACCCCGCCGGCCGGCCCCGAGAGCATCGTGTGGACCGGGGACTCGGAGGCGTGGGACACGCTCATCAGGCCCCCGTCGGAGCGCACGATGTGAACGTGCGGATCGAACTCGACCTCCCGGAGCTTCTCCTCGAAGTGGCCGAGATAGCGGCGCATGCTCGGCCCCACGTAGGCGTTCATGACCGCGACGAGGGTCCGTTCGTACTCCCGGAACTCGGCGAGGATGTCGGAGGCGACGGTCACCGGCAGCTCGGGGGCGCGCTCGTGCACGAGCTCCGCGAGCCGCCGCTCGTGGGCCGGGTTCGCGTAGGCGTGGAGGAGCGAGATCGTGATCGACTCCACCCCCGCCCCGACCAGCTCCTCGATCGCGGCGCGGGCGCGCGCCTCGTCGAGCGCGGTCACCACCTCGCCCCGCGCGCTCATCCGCTCCGGCACCCCCCGGGTGTGCTCGAGGTCCGCGAGCGGGTCGGGCTTTTGCATGATCATCCAGCCCGCGAGCGGCCCCGGGGTCTGGGACCGGGCGAGATGCAGGATCTGCTCGAAGTCCCGGGTGACGAGGAGGCCCACCTTCGCCCCCTTCTCCTCGAGCACGATGTTGGTGGACACCGTCGTGCCGTGGAGCAGGCTCGACACGTTGCCGGCCGACTCGCCGGCCCGGTCGAGGATCCCGCGCACCCCGGTCAGGATGCCGATCGACTGGTCTTCGGGGGTCGAGGGGGTCTTGAACAGCGAGAGTCGGCCGGTCTCGTCGTCGAAGAGCAGGAGATCGGTGAACGTGCCCCCGACGTCGATTCCAAGACGGCTCGCCATGCGATCGGGGCGGGGCTAACCCCTCGCGCCGCCGCCGGCGTCCGGAGAGGGCGGGCGGCCTCGCTCCGAGCCGGCCCGGGGCGGCGCCCGGCGCGGCCGCCAGCCGGTGCGGAGCGCCCGCACCAGGTGGTGCAGCAGGTAGAACGCGATGGCGAGGATGACCATCACCACAATGCTGACGATCCGGGCCCCGAACCCGACGTCCGACGCCGCGCCGGCGCCGGCCGGGGCCATGAGGAGCTCGCTCAGCATCTCGATGGCCTGGATGATCGCCCCGGCGAAGAAGATGACGGCGACGAGGATCGCGATCTGGAGGGTGTCGTAGACGAGCGCGGTCGCGTCGAGCTCCCCGCTGTCGCGGAACACCTGGCGGCGGAAGGACTGCCAGTGGGCGATGACGTAGGCGACCACCGCGACGAGCGACGCGAACCAGAACAGCACGTTGCTGAAGTGGATGCCGGGGATGCGCTCGAGGAGGTAGGTCTCGAACGGCTTGTAGAAGTAGAGGAAAACGAGCGCGATGACGACCGCGACCAGCGCGATCCACGGCCGGGGACGCCGCCAGCGGGACACTTCGTCGTTCATGCTGGCCTCAAGCCTTCATGACCTCGGGTCGGGGCCGCGGAGCGGTCGGCTCCGCGCCGGCGCATGGTACATCAACGCGCGAGGGCGTCGCCGCCGCGCCGAGAGACTCGCGGAAGGCGGCGAGGGAGCGCTCGATCCGCTCGCGATCGAGACCGCGCACGATGAACACGATGCGGCTTCCGCGCCGGGGGGCGCCGCCCTCCGCCGCCCGCTCCCACGTGCCGGGCCACGCCGGGAGGTGCGTCGGAGGATGGACCGTGTGCTGGACCGCATTGAGGAGGACCGGGCCTTCGAGCTCGGGCACGTCGACGATGCCCTTCACCCGCAGGATGTCCTCGCCGTGCCGGTGGAGGAGCATCCCGAGCCAGATCCCGAACACCGTCCAGTCGATGGGCTCGTCGGTCTCGATCCGGAACGAGGTGACGTCGTCGGTGTGGTCGTGCGGGGCGTGCTCCGCCGCCGGTCCGCACTCCGGCCCGAACCAGCGCTCCGCCTCCTTCTCACGCGAGTCCGCGCGATGGGCGTCCTCCACGAGGAGGGCGGCCGCATCCGGGGCGCCGGCGCCCTCCCCGTCGGCCGCCCCGCCGAGCGCGGGTGCAGTTGCCGGAGCGCCGGCGCGCCGAATGGGGGCGGCGGGGTTCATGGCCCGGAGCCTCGCCTCGAGGACGCGGGTCGCCCCCGGCTCCGCAAGGTCCGTCTTGGTGAGGATCATCCGGTCCGCGAGGGCCGCCTGCTTGACCGACTCCGGGTACCGATCGAGCTGGGCGGAGCCGTGGAGCGCGTCCACCACCGTCACCACCGCACCCGGCCGGTAGTGGTACCGAAGCACCGGATCGGCAGTGAGGGTATGCAGGACGGGGGCCGGGTCCGCGAGCCCCGACGACTCGATGACCACCCGGTCGTAGCGCGGCACCTCACCCCGCTCGCGCCGCCCGTGGAGCTCGAGGAGGGCAGACCGCAGGTCGTCCCGGACCGCGCAGCACACGCACCCGTTGTCGAGCAGCACCATGCTCCCGGTCACCGCCTCGAGCAGGTGGTGATCGAGACCGACCTCCCCGAACTCGTTGACGAGCACCGCGCACGAGGCGAGCCGCGGGGAGACGAGGAGCCGGCGAAGGAGAGTGGTCTTCCCGCTTCCGAGGAAGCCGGTCACCACGTTGACGGGAACGAGCCGGTTCCAGTCCGGGCCGCTCATCCCGCCGCCCTCCGTGAGAGCGGGTCCCGATGGGAAAAGGGGTCAAAGTGGGTTTCCCCTTTCCTTGTCCGGCTCCGTCCAACGTACCGGAAAACCCGCTCTGACCCCTCTTTCATTCGCAGTCGAACCACGCTCCGCCCGCCGCCAGCCCTGCCGCCTCGGCCATCGCCCGGTCCGGGGGGTGCCCCGCACGGCCCGCGAGGCAGAGCACAGCGGGGAGCATCCGCCGCCCGATCTCCTCCACCCCCGCCGCGTTCGGATGGATCCCGTCCTTCTGGTTGAGCAGGGTCACGGTGGCCACCCCGTCCAGCAGGAACGGATACAGGACCGCCCCGTGCCGGGCGGCGAGCTCCGGGTAGATCGGGTCGAACCGGCCCGCGTATTCCGGCCCGAGGTTGGGGGGAGCCACCATGCCGGCGAGGAGGACCGGGAGGCCCCGCTCGGCGAGGATGCCGAGCAGGCGGTCGAGGTTCGTCCGGGTCACCGCGGGGTCGATCGCGCGCAGCCCGTCGTTCGCCCCGAGGGCGACGATGACCGCGTGCGGGTCGTCCGCGAGGGCCCATTCGATGCGGGCGAGCCCGCCGGCCGTGGTATCCCCCGACACCCCCGCGTCGATCACCCTCGCGTCGATCCGATGCGCGCGAAGGACGGTCTCCAGCCGGGCGGGGAGCGCGTCGCGCGATGCGAGCCCGTAGCCGGCGGTGAGGCTGTCCCCGAGCATGAGGATTCGCAGCTCGCCTTCCGCCGCGCGCACCGGCGCCAAGACGGCAACTGCCGTCAGGGCCGCGGCGAGGAGCGCCGCGACCGGACGCGATATCCGACCGGCTCTCCGTGGACTGGTTGCGGGGCGGGTCCGGTGCCGGCGCGGCCCGCCGCGCAGGTGTCCGCCCGTTATCCGGTGGGTAAAGATGGGTAAAGAATCCGACGGGCGCGACGGCCGCAGCCTCTCGCGTTGGTATCCTGCGCGCACCCTGCCGGTCGCCGAAGAGCCGCCATGTCCACCGACTTCCATCGCCCCATCGTATCGCTCACGGATCTTGCCGTCACTCTGACCGGTGCGGCCGGGCCCGTCGAGGTCCTGCGCGGCATCGACCTCGACCTCGCCCCCGGGGAGACGGTGAGCGTGGTGGGCCCGTCCGGAGCCGGCAAGACCACCCTGCTCATGGTCATCGGCGGACTCGAGCGGCCCATCGCGGGCCGGGTCGAGGTGGCGGGGGAAGACCTCGCGGCCCTCGACGAGGACGGTCTCGCGCGGTTCCGGGGGGCTCACGTCGGCATCGTGTTCCAGGCGTTCCACCTCATCCCGACCATGACGGCCATCGAGAACGTGGCCGCGCCGCGCGAGCTCGCGGGGGCCCCCGACGCCTTCGAGCGGGCCCGCGAGGAGCTCGCCGCGGTGGGGCTCGACCACCGCCTGGGGCACTACCCGGGCGAGCTCTCGGGCGGCGAGCAGCAGCGCGTCGCCATCGCCCGCGCCCTCGTCAACGGACCGAACCTCCTCCTCGCGGACGAGCCGACCGGGAACCTCGACGCCGCGACCGGCGACCAGGTCATCGGACACCTCTTCGACCGGAGCCGCGAACGGCAGGCCGCCCTCCTCCTCATCACCCACGAGGCGCGGCTCGCCACTCTCTGCGACCGGACGATCCGCATGGCGGACGGCCGGGTCGAGCCGGAGCCTCGAGCCGGCTCCGGAGAGCCTCGGGTCGAAGGAGATCCGAGCCCGCCGGAGCGAGGCGCCGCCGGAGCGGCCGATTCCGGGTCCCCGCCCGCCGAGCCGGCCGGCGGGGCCGACCTCCGCCCCGCCGCGACCTCGGTCGACGACGGAAACGAACCTCGGGGCACAGCCGAGCACCACCCGGCCTCGGCCATCCCCGCCACCGCGCGGTAGCCCCGATGGCATCCGTCGCGCTCCGCTTCGCGGCCCGCGAGCTTCGCCAGGGCGCCCGCGGTCTCCGCGGATTCGGGGTCTTTCTCGGCTGCCTCGCACTCGGGGTGGCGGCCATCGCCGGGGTGCTCTCGACCGCGACCTCGATCGTGACCGGTCTCAGGGCCGACGGGCGCGAGGTCCTCGGCGGCGACCTCGCCATCCGCGCCATCTACCGCGAGCTCAACCCCGAGGAGCGGTCCGTCGTGGAGACGGCGGCGGCCGGACTTACCCACTTCGCCGAGATGCGCACCATGGCGCGCCGCCCGGACGACACGGCGAGGACGAGCGTGCTCGTCGAGCTCAAGGCGGTGGACGGGAGCTATCCCCTCTTCGGCTCGTTCGAGGCGCGGCGGGGGGACGGGAGCACCGTCTCCATCGGCCCCGGCCTCGCTCGCGGAGACGACGGCCGCTGGGGGGCGCTCGTCGAGCCCGCCCTCCTCGACCGGTTCGCCCTCGCGGACGGCGGCTCGCTCACCATCGGCGGGATCGAGGTCGAGGTGCGGGGCGCGATCGACCACGAGCCCGACCGGGCGGGCTCCGGGGGACCGTTCGGCCTCTGGCCGCGGATGCTGGTGAGCCTGGACGCCCTCGCCGCGTCGGGGCTCCTGCGCGAGGGCAGCCTCGTCTACCACCAGTACGCCCTGCGGCTTCCGGAGGGCGCACGGATGGAGACGGTGCGGACGGACCTCGCGAACCGGCTCCGCAACGGGGGTTGGCAGGTCCGCTCCTTCGAAGATGCCGCGCCGACGATCCAGCGCATGGTGAACCGCCTCGGCTCGTTCCTGAGCCTGGTCGGCCTCACCGCCCTCCTCGTCGGAGGCGTGGGAGTCAGCAACGCGGTCCGCGCCTGGCTCGACCGGCGGCTCCAGGTGATCGCGACCCTGAAGTGCATCGGCGCCTCCCGGCGCACCGTGTTCTCGACCTATCTCGCCCAGTTGACGGTGCTCGCGGGCCTCGGGGTGCTCGTCGGGCTCATCGTCGGCGCCCTCGCTCCGGTGGCGATCGGCGGGCTGCTGGAAGAGCTGCTACCGACCCCGATCGCCCTCGGCGTCTATCCGGGCGTGCTGGCCTTGAGCGCGCTCTTCGGCCTGCTCACCGCGGCGACGTTCACGGTGTGGCCGCTCTCCCGCGCCCAGGAGACCCCCGCCGTCGCTCTCTTCCGCGGCGTCGGCCTCGGCACGCGACCCGGGCGACCGGCCCATCTCGCGGCCGCCCTCGCGGGCGGGGCGCTCCTCGCCGCCCTCGCGATCGCGGCCGCCCCCGACCGCGAATTCGCGTTGTGGTTCACCGCGGGCGCGGCGCTCACCCTCTTCGTCCTGCGGGGGGCCGGGTGGGCGGTGGTGCGGGCCGCGAGGGCCCTGCACGAGCGGGGGCACTCCGGATCGGAGGGTCGGCGCTCGCGCCTCGGCCCGCGCATGCGGATGGCCGTCTCGAACCTCTACCGGCCCGGCAACTCGACCGCCGACATCGTGCTCTCGCTCGGACTCGGCCTCACCGTGCTCGTCACCGTCGCCCTCGTCGAAGGGAACCTGCGGCGGGGCATTGCGGAATCGCTCCCAGTGGAGGCTCCCGCGTTCTTCTTCCTGGGGGTGGAGGACCACCGCCTCGACCGCTTCCGGGAGACGGTGGCCGGGGTCGACGGCACGAGCGGGTTCCGGTCCGTGCCGTTCCTCAGGGGCCGCATCGTGCGGGTGAACGGCCTCGACCCCGAGGAAGCGCTGGTCAACGACGACCACGCCTGGGTGATCCGGGGGGACCGGGGGCTCAGCTACGCGTCGACCGCGCCCGACAGCCCGGTCGTCGCCGGCGAGTGGTGGCCGGAGGACTACGCGGGACCGCCCCTCCTTTCCGTCGACGTCGACGTCATCGACGCGTTCGAGCTCGACCTCGGGGACACCATCACCCTCAACGTCCTCGGGCGCGAGATCACCGCGGAGGTTCGCCACGTCCGCCGGGTGGAGTGGCAGGGCATGCAGCTCAACTTCGCCCTCCTCCTCTCGCCCGAACCGATGCGCCGCGCCCCCCACGGCCACGTCGCGACGGTGCGCGCGGACCCGGACACGGAGGCGCGGGTGGAGCGCACGCTCGCCCGGGAGTTCCCGGAGATCACGGTGGTGCGGGTGCGCGAGGCGCTCGGGCGGGTCGCCGAGGTGATGGGAAACATCGCGGCGGCGGCGCGCGCGGTGGGCGGGGTCACCCTCCTCGCCGGGGCGCTCGTCCTCGCGGGGGCGGTCGCGGCCGGCCACCGGCGCCGCGCCTACGAAAGCGTCGTGCTCAAGGTCCTCGGGGTGCGGCGGCGCGACGTGGTCCTCATCCACGCGGCCGAGTTCGGGCTCCTCGGCCTCCTCGCGGGGGCGGTCGCGGCCGCCGCCGGAACGGTGACCGCATGGGCGGTGGTCACCCGGGTCCTGGAGCAGGATTGGACCTTCCTGCCCGCGACCGTCGCGGCCACCGTCGCATCCTGCGTGGCCCTCACCCTCGCCCTCGGGCTCCTCGGGACCTGGCGCGCCCTCGGCGAGCCCGCCTCCCCCCACCTCCGCAACGAGTGATCGCCGCGGCGCGGGCGCCGGTCACCGGCGCTTTTCGTCGAGCAACGCCCTGAGCGCCGCGAGCTCGGCCTCGGCGGCCTCTGCGCGCGATTCGGCGGCGTCGGCCCGGGACTCCGCGGCTTCAGCTCTCGACTCGGCGGCGTCGCGCGCGGCGAGCTGGTCGTAGCGGCTGAGAAGGCGTTCACCCGTCGCCGGGTCGAAGAAGTGCGATTCCTCCCCCTTCACCCGGAAGTCGAGATCGAGCGACTCGCTGCGAAGGAGCAGCATCCCGTCGAGAGACTCCACCACCGGCTGCGGGACATACGCACCCTCCACCAGGCGGCGGCCCTTGAGCTTGAGCCCGAGGTACTCCCCCGTCGGGTCGTACTGCCAGTACTCCGGAACCCCGAGCCGCTCGTAGAGCTTCGCCTTCCGCCCCTCGTCCTCGCGCCACGTACCTCGCGACGCCACCTCCATCACGAAGGCGGGCACCACCCCCTCTTCCCACAGCTTGTAGATGAGGCGCTTGTGATTCGGCACCCCGAACGCGACGAAGACGTCCGGCGCCACTCGGGCACGCGGATTGCCCTCCTCGTAGTAGATGAAGAGGTCCCCGGACACGTAGACGTCCGGGCGGTCCCGGTAATGGTATTGGAGCGCGCTCACCGAATTGATGATCGCCATGAGCTGCCAGTCGTTCTCCGCCATCGGCTGGCCGTCGCCGCTCGGATACTCAACCGCGGCGGCAGGTCGAACGAATCGGCTCATCACAAGGTCCCTCCATGCGGCGAAATCGGGACAGGCAGATCCGATTCACGCCCGTCCTGAAGCCCGCCGACGATAGCACGCGCATGTCCGCTCCCCAAGCGACGATCCGGGGTCGGATGATGGCGCGCGAGCGGGGTCCGTGTCGTCAGCGGATCTCCCCGATCTTCGTAGGATTTCACCCCGACGTGACTGCGCCGCGGGCGCCGCTCCGCAGGGGAACGGAGAAGAGCCGGGCGTTCCGGGCGCGGGGCGAGAGCGGCTAGCGGGAGAGGCGGGCGAGGAAGTCGGGGTCGAGGGGGTCGCAGGGCCGGCCGAGGAGGCGCTCCGCGGCGGGCCAGAGGGCGCCGAGGTCCGGCACCATCTCGCTCCGGCCGGTCCTGGTGCGGAGCACGTAGGAGGAGGCCGCCCACTCCGCAAGGACGAGCCCGAGAGGGCCCAGCACCCGGTTGACGAGGCGGACCCGCTCCTGACGCTCGCGCGCGGGGGTCACCCACGGCGAGCCGTCCCCGCCCCCGTTGCCGGCCTCGCCGAAGATCGCGGGGCTCGCGGCGCGCTCCGTCCAGTGCCGCTCGCCCGCGAACATGCCGCAGAGCCCGCACATGGCGCGGCTCAATCCGCCCCAGCGTTCGCCGGAGCGCTCCCCTCGCGCGGGCAGCGGGCCCTGAAGTCGTCCGCGATCTCGTCGAAGGTGCAGAAGCGCACCCCCTGGTGCGACGAGATGTACTCGAAGATCCGCTCGTGCATGAGGAGCACCTGGGGGCGCCCGGAGACGTCGGGATGGATGGTCATGGTGAAGACCGCGTAGTCGTACTCGCGGTACACCCAGTCGAACTGGTCCCGCCAGAGCTGCTCGATGTCGCGGGGGTTGGCGAACCCGTAGCTGTTCGGGGCGGTCTTGATGAACATCATCGGGGGGAGATCGTCGAGGTACCAGCTTCCCGGGATGTCGATGAGGTCGGTCTCCTCGCCCCGCACGAGCGGCTTCATCCACTCGCTCGGGTGCCTGGAGTAGTCGATCTTGGTCCAACTGTCCCCCACCCGCACGTAGAAGGGGTGGAAGTCGTTGTTCATCAGGCTGTGGTCGTACTTGATGCCGCGCTTGAGGAGAAGCTCGTTGGTGTACGGGCTGAACTCCCACCACGGGGCGACGTACCCGGTCGGCGCGCGGCCGCACAGGCGCTCGATGAGGTCGATGCACTTGTCGAGGACCGCCTCCTCCTGCTCCGGAGTCATCGCGATGGGGTTCTCGTGGGAGTACCCGTGGACCCCGATCTCGTGGCCCGCGTCCGCCACCAGCTTGCACTCCTCGGGGAAGGTCTCGATGGAATGGCCGGGAATGAACCAGGAGGTGCGGATGCCGAACTTGTCGAAGAGCCGGACCATGCGCGGCACCCCGACCTCGCCCGCGAAGAGGCCGCGCGAGATGTCGCAGGGGGAGTCCTCTCCGCCGTAGGAGCCGAGCCAGCCCGCAACCGCGTCCACGTCCACCCCGTAGGCGCAGAGGATCTCCTTGCGTCCGCCCGGCCGCGCGAGGAACTGCTCCCGCACCTCCGGCGATGGACCGGCGGGCGACGCCGCGCTCGAGTGCACCAGCGGCCGTGGCCGATATCGTTCACGCATCCCCTTTCCTCCAGTTGCTCCGGCGGCCGGCCTCGCGGATCGGGCGGGTGGCGATGGCGGCGGATGAACGCACGCCCGATCGCGATGCGCCGCCGCCGCCGGCAGGCGGGTTCACTGTAGGAGACGGGCCGCCCGCCCGCAACCGGATCGCGGGGCGAAGAGGCACCGGTCGCCGGGTGCCGGCACCCCGGCCCCGGCGGGAGGCAGGCCGCCCGTCCGCGCGCTCCGTCGCTATACTTCGCGCTGCTCCGCGCCGCCCCGTCTCCGCACCGGCCGGGCGGCCCCGCCCCCGCCCAACGCGCGGGCGCGCGCCGCCGGATGCACCGGCGGGCCATTGCCACGAACCGACTTCCGAGGAACGAAGATGACCGAAGACGCCGCCCTCGCCCGGGCCCGGGCCGAGTTCGCCGCCCTCCGCGACACGATCGAGCGGCTTGACGACGCGGGCCTCGATCTCCTGTTCCGGGTCGCCCGAACGCCGAACGCCTTCGACGAGACGCGCGACGTGCCGGACGAGCTGCTGCGCGCGGCCTTCGACATCGCCCGCATGGGACCGACATCGGCGAACTCGCAGCCGATGCGCATCATCTTCGTGCGAAGCGCGGAAGGGAAGGCGAAGCTCGAGCCCGCCCTCTCGGAGGGGAACCACGACAAGACGATGGCGGCCCCGGTGACCGCGATCATCGGCTACGACACCGAGTTCTGGCGCGACTCCGCGCGCACCTTCATCCGCGATCTCACCCCGACCTTCGGCAGCAATCCCGCCGCGTCGGAGGCGGCGGCGTTCCGGAACGGCACCCTCGGGGCCGCGTACTTCCTCATCGCGTGCCGCGCGCTCGGGCTCGACTGCGGCGCGATGTCCGGCTTCGACAACGCGGCGGTCGACGAGGCGTTCTTCGCGGGGACGAGCACGAAGTCGAACTTCCTCTGCAACCTCGGGTGGGGGAAGCCGGAGAGCATCATGGGCCCCCGCCTCTACCGCTACGAGTTCGACGAGGTCTGCAGCTACGCCTGAGCCTCCGCCGGACCTCGCGCCTGGCGAGGCTCCCTCGCCGGCCGGGACGGCGCGGGCCGGGACCCCGCACTCCCGGGAGAGATGCCGCCGCCTCGCGTCAAGGCGCCGCCTCCTCGAAGGTCGGGAGGTCGTCCTCGAAGTCGTACCAGGGCGCCCGGGAGCCGACGAAGATGTGGCGATCGACGCGGCGGCCCGGATCGTCGTCGAGCGAGCCCATCGGGATGAGCGCGATCCCGCGGTCGGGGTCGCGCCGGGGCACCCCCGAGCCGCACACCCGGCAGAAGGCGTGGGCGAAGAACCTCGCCCCGGGGAGGCGCCAGGTGACCGCGAGGTCCTCCCCGCGCACGAAGCGAAGCCCGTCGACGGACGTGAACCCGTTCGTGGTGTGGGCGGCGGCACGGGCCCGCCGGCAGCGCGAGCAGTGGCAGTTGTGGACCCGCATGAAGGGCTCGGTCACCTCGTAAGCGATGGCGCCGCAAAGGCAGCTCCCGCGAAGCGCGCCCGACTCGACCGGGTCGGCCGGCGGAGGCCGCTCGATGACCGGCCGGTCCCGCCGGGGAGGCCACGCGTCGAACCCGGGGAGCTCGTCCGCGATCGTGTGCCAGGGCGCCCGGTGGGCGCGGAAGATGTGGACCACGGGGCGCACCCCGGGGTCGGCCGCGAAGAGCCCCGCCGGGACGAACCATCCGCCGGACGGGGAACGATCGGGGAGGGAGGACCCACAGACTCCGCAGAAGGACCGGCGAAAGCCCGGCGAGGACTCGCAGTGCCGGATCGCCTCCTCGCCCGCCGTCCACCGGAACGCCTCGGCGGCGACCCGGGCCATCGTCGCGAACGGGGCGCCGTGGTGCTTGCGGCACATCGAGCAGTGGCAGTGGGCCATGTCGCGCACCTCGTCGGCGACGAAGCGCACGGTCCCGCAGAGACAGGTTCCTTCGGTCATGCCGATCCTCGTGGAGCCGGACGGAATCGGGAGGGAGCATAGCGCGAACCGGCGCCGCGCCGCGCGCGAGGCGGCCTTGCGACGAGGACCGGTCTGCGGTAAAGAGTCCGGCGAGGGCGCGAGCCCGGCGGACCGGGGGGAGGAAGACATGCACGACTGGACGACCGATACGCGCACCGACTACGAGCGCAAGGGGTTCGCGTCGCGCGCCGGGTTCGGGGCCAAGCCCGCGCTCCTCGTCATCGACTTCATCAACGGGTTCACCGATCCGACGACCGACCTCGGAGGCGACTTCTCGCGGGAGCTCGACGTGACCGCCCGCCTCCAGGCCGCGTTCCGCGCGGCCGGGCTCCCCATCGCCTACACCACCGTCGCCTACCACCCGGACTTGAGCGACGGCGGGACCTTCGTCAGGAAGGTGCCGGCCCTCGGCCTGCTCGTGCGGGGCACCCCGTGGACCGAGGTGGATGACCGGATACACCCCGAGGCGGGGGAGATCGTGGCCGAGAAGCAGTATGCGAGCGCGTTCTTCGGCACCGACATCGACGAGCGGCTGAAGGCATTCGGGGTGGATACCCTCGTCCTCACCGGCTGCACCACGAGCGGGTGCGTGCGCGCGTCGGCCATCGACTCGATGCAGTACGGCTACCACACCATCGTCGTCCGCGACGCGGTGGGAGACCGCGCGGCGGGACCGCACGAGGCGAACCTCTTCGACATCGATGCCAAGTACGGCGACGTCATCGAGAGCGGCGAGGTCCTCTCCCGGATCGAGCGGGGCGGCGGGCGGGGCGGACCCGAGCGCGCGGTGGACGATTTCCGGCGCTGGTGGGCGTCCGGGGAGCGCGCGGTGGCCGTCCGATGAGCTCGCGCTACACCTCCGCCTTCGACGACCTCCTCGCGAAGAACCGGCGCGAGCTGGACGCGCTCTACGAGGGCACCGGCCCCTCGCGTGCCGGCCGGCCTTCGTCCGGACCCTCGCTCCGGGAACCGGCGCCCGCCAACCCCGCACCGGCGCGCGCGCCCGAGGGCGCCCCCGGTGATTCGATCCGGCCCGTATCCGCGGAAGCGCCCGCCGCCCAACCGTCTCCCGCCGCCTCCCCGACGGAGCGCCTCCTCAACGAGCGCTACGGCGACGGCTGGCGGTTCGACGTGACGAGCCGGCGCCGGGAGCGGAACGAGGTCATCGTGGTCGGCAGCCTCCGCCTGCCCGGCGCGGGCGGGGTGCGGACCCAGTTCGGCTCCGCCCGCATCGCGGCGGGGGGCGGCGCAACCGCAGGCTCGGCGGGCGGCGTCGCCTTCTCGTTCGGGGGAGCCGGCGGCGAGAGCCCGCTCGAGGCGGAGGAAGCCGCATTCGAGCGCGCCCGCGAGGACGCCCTCACGAACTGCGCCGCCCTCCTCTGACCCGTCCCGCTGCGCCGGGGCGACCTCGGGCGACCCGGCGCGGGCGAATCGACCCATCCGATCGAGGCCCTCCGACCGGGCGGCGCGCCCCGGACCGATTCGAGGTGGTGATCGGGGAAGCGCGTCCGAGGCCGGAGAGGAAAGCATGCAGGCAATGAAGCCCGAGTCGATCCGGCAGTTGGTGGAGATCTTCGTTGCGGCGCGGGAGCGGAGGCATCGCGTACCCGCCCCGCTTCCGCCGGATTGCCGTCCGCCTTCGCTCGACGACGCCTACCGCGTCCAGGCCGCGCTCAACGAGCGGCTCCGCGGCTCGCTCGGCGCCGTCAGCGGCCGCAAGATCGGCTGCACGACGCCGGTGATGCAGCGCTATCTCCGGATCGAGCATCCCTGCGCGGGCGCCCTCCATGCCGCGCGGGTCTTTCGCAGCCCGGCGACCGTTCCATACGCCGCGCACTGGCGGCCGGGGGTCGAGTGCGAGATCGCGGTGCGGCTCGGGCGGCCCCTTCCGGCGGCGGAAGCACCGTTCGAGCGCGCGGACGTGGCGGCCGCGGTCGAGAGCTGCATGGCGGCGATCGAGATCGTCGACGACCGCTACGACGACTTTCGCGCCCTCGATGCGGCGAGCCTCATCGCCGACGACTTCTTCAGCGCCGGCGCGGTGCTCGGCGCCCCGGTCTCCACCCGGTCCGGCCTCGACCTCGCGGCTCTCCGGGGAACCATGACCATCAACGACGCCGACGTCGGCTCCGGAACCGGCGCCGACGTGATGGGACACCCGTTCGAGGCGCTCGCGTGGCTCGCCAACCACGCCGCCGCGATGGGCCGGCCACTCTCGGAAGGCGACGTGGTGCTAACGGGAAGCATCGTCGAGACACGCTGGGTGGAGCCGGGCGACAACGTGCGGGTCGAGATCGAGAGCCTCGGCGAAGCCTCCGTCTCGTTCCGCCCCTGAATCCCGGCGTATCGAAGCACGGCGCGGGCGCGGGCCGCCCGCTTTGCCGATCTTCGCCCGAACAAGGGCAGGAACGGCGGGCGGGGCCGATTCTTCCTCACCCGCCATCGCCCCCTGCCCCCGTCGTGGTTGTCCGGTGACGGCGGGAGCGGCAGACTCGCACGATTCGCCCGCAAGCGTTGATGGAGGGGCCGGGGCATGGCGGACTTGCGCGAAATGATTGCCGGACGCGAGCCGGTGCTGGCCCCGCTCGTGCTCAACCCGCTGATGGCGAAGCTCGCGGAGAAGGCCGGCTTTCGCGCGCTCTACCTCGGCGGCGGCGCGACCGGCTACATGAAGGTCCACCTGGAAGCCAACCTCACGCTTACCGAGATGTGCCAGGCGGCCATCGAGATCGGGGCGGCGACCCCGCTCCCGCTCATCTTCGACGCCGCCGCCGGCTTCGGCGACCCGATGCACATGCGCCGCACCATCGCCATGAGCGAGGCGGCCGGCTTCCAGGCCATCGAGATCGAGGACCAGTGGCTCCCGAAACGCGCCCACCACCACGTGGGTCTGGAGCACATGGTGGAGAAGGAGATCATGGCCGCGAAGGTCGAGGAGGCGGTGCGGGCGAGGCGGAGCGAACGCCTGCTAATCGTCGCGCGCACCAACGCCGTGCGGGCCTCGAGCATGGACGATGCGCTCGCGCGAGCCGAGGCCTATCGGGAGGCGGGCGCCGACCTGCTGCTGCTCTCGCCCCGCGATGCCGAGGAAGCGCGCTTCATCGCGGAGCGTCTCGGCGGGCCGCTCATGTACCTCGCGAACCCGGGCGGCCTGGCCGCCATCGGCATCGACGCACAGGAGATGGCGGACCTGGGCTGGAAGATCCTTGCCGACCCGCAAACCCAGCTCCTCGCCTTCTACGAGCGCTCGAGGGAGCTCTACCGGGAAATGGCCGACTCGTTCGCCTCCGCCGCCCATTCCCCTGACGGCTGGCACAGGCTCCAGGACGAGTTGCACGAGGACATCGACCTTGAGGCGCTGCTCGACATCGAACGGCGCACGGTGGAGAAGGGACAGAAGGGGTAAGCCACAAGGCGGGCGCCCGCGCGCCTTGCGGATCGGACCGTCCTCGACCGCGCTCCGGGTGGAGGACTCCGCCCCGACGTCAGGCGCTCGCGGCGGCGCCCCGGATGAGCGTGCCGGAATGCGCGCCCGTCCTCGAGAAAGCGGTTCCGGCGGCGGCGCGAACCCTCCTGCTACTCAACCGAGCCGTGCGCGATCGCCTCGCTGGTCCCACACCCGCAACACCTCGACACGGTCATCCACCACCCGGTAGATGGAGGAGAAGGGCGTACGCGGAATCGGGAACTCCCGTACACCCGCCATGCCTTCGACAACGTGCCCGACCAGCGGGTTACCCCGGACTACGCGGGTGGCTCGGATGTACTGCTCGGCGCCGCGCTTCGCGCCACCGGGAAAGACACGAGCGTAGTACTGGCGCATCCACAGCAGATCGGTTCGGGTGGTCGGCAGGAAGACGAGCTTCATTCGTCATCCTGGCCTGGAAGGACATCGGGTTCCGGCGGGGGAAGCTCCGTTTGGGTGTCCCAGGACGAAACCCAGGAGTCCATCGCATCCTGTGAGATGAAGGCGCCCTTGTCCGCCTCCGCAATCGCTTCGCGGATTGCCTCGCGCTTCTCGGCGCGGTCGCGCAGCATCGCCTCGATCGCCTTGACGGCAAGCCAGGATGCGGAGCGCTCCTCGCGCCTTGCCTCGCGTTCGAGGTCCTTCTTGAGGCTCGCATCGATCCGCAAGCTCAGTCGTTCGGTTGCCACTGTGATATCCCCATGTCGGCGGACGTCGGACACAGTATGACAACTGCCCCGCTGCTTTGCGATGCACAGGCGGACGGGAGTCGATCGGCGCCTGGGGGCGAGTCCGGCGAGGACGGCGACTGCGACTGCGAGTAGACTCCGGTTCTCTTCCGTTCGAGGAGAAGGTCGCCGCCATGCCGCTCACCTGCGCCCACCTCGTCGGAAGCCTGCCCTATCCGGATGCCGACACGACCTTCACCGAGATCGGCCGCCGGCTCGGCGCGCACCTGAAGCGGATCCCGGACGGCGAGACCGGCGAGCGGTCGCGCTGGATCTACTGGCAGCGGGCCAAGGTCGCGGCGCATCCCGCGATGGAGGTCGCGGCCGACGAGGACAAGGCGCGGATCCACCAGTGGGACGGCAAGCTCATCCGCGAGTGGGAGCTCTTCCGCTTCCGCGCCGGGGTCGATCCGGCGACGGTCGAGTTCGACCCCGGCTATGCGCCGGAGGCCATCGCCTCGTATGCCCGCTTCGTCGCCATGCGGGGCGCCGGGACGCTGCCGGTGGGGGTGCGCTTCCAGGTGTGCCTGCCGACCCCGATGGCGATCGGTTACTGGTTCGTCTCGCCCTCCGCCCGGCCCGACTTCTTCGCCGCCTATGAACGCGCCTTCCGGGGCGATCTCGCGAAGATCTGCGCCGCGATCCCCCACGACGACCTCGCCATCCAGTGGGACGTGTGCCAGGAGGTGCTGGCCTGGGAGGGCTACTTTCCGAACCGGCCCGAGAGCTACAAGGAGGACATCACCGGCATGCTGGCGCGGCTCGGGAACGCGGTGCCGGAGCCGGTCGAGCTCGGCTACCACCTCTGCTACGGGACGCCGAACGACGAGCACGTCGTCATGCCGACCGACCTCGACAACACGGTCGAGATCACGCACGGCCTCCTTGCCGGACTCGAGCGCTCCCTCCAGTACGTCCATGTCCCGGCACCCAAGCACCGGGATGATGAAGCCTATTACGCGCCACTCGCCGCCCTCCGCCTCCCCGAGGGCTGCGACCTCTACCTCGGCATCATCCACCACGACGACCGCGACGGCGACCAGCGCCGCATCGCGGCCGCGGCGAGGTTCGTCCCGGCCTTCGGCATCGCGACCGAGTGCGGCTGGGGCCGCAGCCATCCGGCCCGCGCCCCCGGCCTCCTCGACAGCCATCGCATCGCGCTGGAGGGCCAATGACCGGCGCGCACCGGCCCGCCCGACTCACGCCATTCAGTCTCCGGGAATCCCGGCGCGAGTCGCCCCCGCGCGCTCCCGCCTGACGACCCGCCCCGCCATGGCACCGTCGTGGCGGCCGCGGTCCACGACCACCTGCCCGTTGACCGCCACGTACTCGATACCTCTCGGATAGCGCTTGTTGCCGTCGAGGGCGGCGCTCACGGTGTCGAAGTCGAAGATCGTGATGTCGGCGTCGGCCCCCTCGCGCAGCAATCCCTTGCGCCTGAGACCCATGGTCTGCGCCGCGTAGGACGTCATCTTGCGCACCGCCTCCTCGAGGCGAAGCAGCTTCTTCTCGCGCACGTAGTAGCCAAGGACCCTCGGAAACGACCCGTACTGCCCGATCGACGGGTTGCCTTCCACGAACCCCATGGCGTCGGTCTCGATCATCGTCAGCGGATGCACCACCGCCGTCGCCAGGTCTTCGGTCTGCTTGAAGATGCGGTACATCGTGGCCTGGCAGCGCTCCTCCAACACGAGATCCATCACCGTGGTCTCCGGATCGGTGCCCCTGCGACGACTGATCTCGGCAATGGTGAGCCCCTGAAAGTCGCGGTTGGGCTCGCTCAGGACCCGCGCGAGGCGGATTTCGTCCCAGCGGCTGACCGCGGTGTCGGCGGCGATCCGGGCCGTCTCCGCGACCATCGCGTCCTTCATTCGGCTGCGTTGGTCGGGGTCCCGCAGACGCCGGAAGAGCTCCTCGAGACTCCCTTCGCTCACCCAGTGCGGCAGCAGCAGACGGAGCGTCGTGCCCGCCGCAAGGGGGTAGACGTCGGTGGTGACCTCCAGCCCTTCCTCGCGCGCCCGTTCGATCGTGGCCAGGACCTCGCCGATCTTCCCCACGTTCGCCTCGCCCTGGACCCCGATGTGGGAGATCACCACCGGCAACCTCGCCTGCCGGCCGACCTCGAAGGTCTCCTCGAGCGATTCGAAGATGCGGTCGCTGTAGTCGCGCATGTGGGTCCCGAACATCCCCCCGTAGGCGGCCGAGACCCTGGCGAGCTCGATGACCTCGTCGCTCTGCGCATAGTCGCCGGGCGCATAGGCGAGACCGACCGAGAACCCGAAGGCGCCGGCCTCCATCGCTTCCCCTACGGTGGCCTTCATGCGCGCGAGCTCGGCCTCGGTCGGGGGGCGGTTCTCGAAGCCCATCGCGTCGATGCGCACCGTGCCGTGACCCACCATGGGAACGAAGTTGGTGGGAATGTCGAACGATTCGAGCTCGCGGAGGTACTCGTCGAAGGTGCGCCAGCGCCACGACAGCACGCCGTCCACCGGGGCCTCGAAGGCGATGTAGGCCTTGAGGAGATCGAGGGTGTCGGGATTGACCGGGGCCGCCGATTCGCCGCACTGTCCGGCGCATTCCGTGGTGATCCCTTGGCGGAGCTTGAAGTCACGCGGATTGTTCGGATCGAGGACGGTGAAGTCGGCGTGGCAGTGCACGTCGATGAACCCCGGGGCCACGTACAGCCCTTCCGCGTCGATGACCCGTTCGGCCCGGTCCTCGATCCGGCCCATGGCGGCGATCGAACCGTCCTTGACCGCGATGTCGGCCCGGAACCACGGATTGCCGGTGCCGTCGACCACGCGTCCGTCGCGAATCAGCAGGTCGTACATGAAGCGTCCCTCCAGTGCTCCGGCCTTCCGCCCTCCGGCCGGTCGGCCGGTCAGCGCGCGGCAGGGCCGCGTGCCGCGGCGCGGGCCTCTCGGTGCCGCTCCCACCGGGGCTGCCGGCAGACGTTGCCGAGGAACTCGAGCACGGTGTGTGCGGCGAGGTAGGAGGTGATGCCGGTCCCCACGTCGAGGGTCGGGTTCACCTCCACGAGGTCGAGACCGACCACCTCGCAGTGCTCGGCGATGGCGGCGAGGGTGTCGCGCAGCTCCGCGTAGCTCATCCCGTTCGGCTCGGCCGACACGCACCCCGGGATGAGCGGCAGGTCGAGGACGTCGATGTCGATGCTCACGTAGGTGCGCGCATCGCGCGGCACCACCTCGGCGACGCCCTTCGGGCCCACGGCGTGGAACTCGCCCATCGTCATCACCCGGTTGCCGTCGTCGATCGAGTCCCGGATCTCCGATCCCGCGCTCCGGAGGCTTCGGATCCCGACCTGGGCGAGGCTCAGCACGTGCCGCATCGGAGTGATGTGGCGGAACGTGTGGGTGTTGGTGAAGCGAAGATCATGGATGAACGGCGCGTAGTCGATGTGGGCGTCGAAGTGGATGACGTGCAGCGGCTCTTCCTCCTCGTACCCCCTGACAATCGGGTAGGTGACCGAGTGGTCGCCGCCAAGGACCACCGGCAGCGCCCCCCGGGCGAGGACCGCCCTGGTTAGGTCGGTCGCGTTGTCGAACGTGCTCTTCACGTCGGTGGGCCACACGTCGACGTCGCCGACGTCGGCGATGGTCCGGTTCGTCATCTCGTGGGCGAGGTAGGTGCGCCCGGTCTCCGGGTCGTGGAACCCGGCGTCGGAGGCGGCGAAGCGAAGGGAATGCTCCCGAATGGAGCGCGGCCCCATGCGCGAGCCCGCGAGGAACGGCGAGCCTTCGTCGAAAGGAACCCCGTAGACGGCGATGTCGGCGTCGAGCGCGTCGAGGTCCGTTTCGATCCGCGCCCGCAGGAACGAGGGGATTCCGACGAACGGCCGGTTGAGCTTGATTCCGGAGCGGCGGCTGCTCGAGGTCATGGGGGTTCTCCGGTTGGCGTTCGAGTCACGTGGCCACAAGTGTCGCCCATCAGGTAGCGCGGCCCGGCGCCGAGACGCCCGGCCACGTCATCGGGGTTGTAGAGGGCGCACTGGTCGAGGGACAGGCACCCGCAACCGATGCACGAAGAAAGCTGGTCCCGGATTCGCTCGAGGGCGGCGATCCGTTCGTCGAGCCACGGCTTCCATCGCGTCGCGAGATCGTGCCAGTCCGCGCGGGTCGGCGTGCGGCCCTCGGGCAGATCGGCGAGAACCGCGCGGATCTCCTCGAGCGACAGGCCCACCCGCTTCGCGGCCCGAATGAAGGAGACCCGCCGGATCACGTCGCGCGTGTAGCACCGCTGGTTCCCCGCCGTCCGGATCGAGCCGATGAGCGCCTTGTCCTCGTAGAAGCGAAGCGCCGACGTGTTGACGCCCGTCCTGCGGGCGACCTCGCCGATCGACAAGGTGACCTTCTGACGCCGCGCGGCGCCCATGGGGCTCACGATGCTGGTGGGGTTGACTTCAACATTACTTGAAGTTTTAGCATGGCCCCGGACACGGTTCAACCCCGCTCGCGGCAATGGAATTCCGTCATGCACGAAGACGCAGACGCGCCCCGGACCACCTCTCCGTCCAGGTCCGCGCCCCTGCCCCCGCCCTCGAGCGCGCGCGTGCCCCCGCCCGACCCCGCATCGCCGGAGCGCCCGCGGGTCGGCTGGCGCGAGGTGCTGACGCGGGAGCACCTTCCCCGGCTCCTCGTGTTGTGCCTCGCCATCTGGCTCCACGCCGCCAACACGATGCTGGCCGCGACCACGATGCCGGAGGCGGTCGGCGACATCGGCGGCCTGCGCCTCATCAGTTGGGCGTTCGCCCTGTATCTCATGGGCTCGATCGTGGCCGCGACGGCGGTGAGCGCGTTCGTCGCCGGGCACGGCCTTCACCGCACCATGCTGGTCGCAACCCTGGTGTATACGCTCGGCTGCGTCATCTGCGCGAGCGCGCCGGCGATGCCGGTGCTGCTCGCGGGACGCACCGTGCAGGGGCTCGGCGGCGGCGCGCTCGTCGCCCTCGTCTACGTCGCCCAGGACCGCTTCTTCCCGAATCGGCTCGTGCCGCGGATCGTCGCGTGCCTCTCGGTGGTGTGGATGATGTCGGCCCTGTGCGGGCCGCTCATCGGCGGGGCGTTCGCCACCGCCGGCCTGTGGCGGTTCGCGTTCTGGTCGTTCGCGCTCCAGGGTCTCGTCCTCGCCGCGCTGGTCCATCCCCTGCTCGCGCGAGCCGATTCGGACGCGGTGCTCGAGGCGCGTCCGGTTCCGGCCGCGCGCCTTGCGCTCGTCGCCGGGGCGATCCTCGCGATCTCGTCCGCGGGCGCGGTCCGCTCGGTCGCCGTGGCCGCCGCGCTCCTTGCAGTGGGGTGCCTTTGCCTGTGGCAGTTCGCCGCGCGCGATTCCGCGGAGGGCGCGGGCCGGTCACGACTCCTGCCGAGCCACGCCACCGACCTCCGCCATCCAGTCGGCTGCGGCATCGCGATGACGTTCCTCCTCTGCCTTTGCATGATGTCCTTCGTCGTGTACGGCCCGATTCTGCTCATCCGGCTCTATCACCTGACACCGCTCGAGGCCGGCTTCGTCATCGTGACCGAGTCGATCGGCTGGACCGCGGGCGCGTTCTTTCTTTCGGGGCTCGCCCCGGCGCGCGAAGGCGGACTGATTCGGCTCGGCAGCGCGCTCTTCCTCGCCGGTCTCGCGGCCCAGGCGTGGTTCGTGCCCCAGGGTCCGCTCTGGCTCGTCGTCGCGTCGGCGTTCCTCGGCACCGCCGGGTTCGGCATGATCTGGGGCTACGTCATCAAGCGCGTCGTCGCGAACGCGAGCGGCGAGGATCGGGCGCGGGCGGGCTCCATGCTGCCAAGCGCCCAACAGACCGCATTCGCGCTCGGCGCCGCGCTCACCGGCATCATCGCCGGCGCGCTCGGCTTCGAGCGGTTGACCCAGGCCGAAGAGTTCCGGATGGCGGCGGTGTGGCTGTTCGCCGGGTTCGTGCCGCCGGCGCTCCTCGGCAATCTCCTCGCGTGGCGCTTCAGCGCCCTCATCAACGCCCCTCGCCTCGCTCGCTCTCCGTCGAGCCGACGGTCTGAACGGCCGGGCATGACCGGGCGGGGAGAAGCCGCGCCGGTCCGTCGCGCGACCGAAGAGCAGGACTGACGTGCACCGGCACGGGGGAACGGCGTATCTTGTTCGCGGTCCGCTTGTCGGAGCGAGCACGATGCAAGGCACGGTGATCGCCAGCGACTATGCCGAGGACGGCTACGTCGTCGTCCGCGACGCGTTCCCGCGCGCCGAGGTCGAGTCGCTCCTCGCCGAGACGACCCGGATCTGCCGCGGCGAGCTCGGGCCCCTCGACGGGCTCGAGCCCGCGTCCGCGCGCGACCCGGACGAAGCGGTCCTCCGCCGCTACATCGCGTGCCACGTCGCCCACAAGCTCTCGCCCGCATTCAGACGCCTGCTGCACGACGAGCGGCTCGTCGACGTGACCCGCGCCCTCATCGGGCCCAACGTCAAGTGCGCGCACTCGGTGCTCTTCATCAAGTCGCCCGGCGAGCCCGGGAACGCGTGGCACCAGGACGAGTTCTTCATCCCGAGCCGGGACCGCTCGATCACCACCGCCTGGATCGCGCTCGACGATGCCACCGTCGAGAACGGCTGCCTGCACCTCCTCCCCGGCTCGCATCGGGCGGGCGTGCTCTATCCGATGCGCCGGCACCACAATCCGGGTCTGGACCGGGCCGAGGAAGCCTTCGGGTTCCCGTACGCGCCGGAAGACGCCGTCGCGGTCGAGCTCGAAGCCGGCTCCGTCGTGTTCTTCAACGGCTACCTCCTCCACGGCTCGTACCCGAACCGGTCCGAGTCGAGCTTCCGGCGTTCGGTCCAGTTCGTGTACCTGAGCGCGGAGTCGCTGCTGCCGTGGGACCAGGTGACCCGCGGGCCGACGACCCGCGACTACCGCGACATCATCATGGTGAGCGGCGAAGACCCGTATGCCTACAAGGGCGTCGAGGACATCGGCCGCGCATACCTCAGAAAGGGCGGCCCGACCCCGGCGGACATCGCCGAGGCGGCCGAGCACGCGGAATGGAGCACGTGATGAAACGAAGGCATGCCAATGAGTGCCTGGAGCAGGGTAGGCCGTTGCAAGCCACGGTCGGGATCGACGTCCCGGCCAGCGAAGTGTGGGCGGTCATCGCCGAACCGGGAAACCTCGCGCGCTGTCACCCTTTCTGCGCGGCGACGGAAGTGGAACGATGGCCCGGAACCGGCTCGCGGGACTCCATCACCTACTACAGCGGCATTCGCTACCAGCGGAACTTCGTGTCCTGGCAGGAGGGCGTCGGCTACGACATCGAGCTCGGCGATCCGCCCAATCAGACCGCGCGGGTGCGGTGGAGAATCGAGCCGACCTCTCGGCGGACCTGCCGCTTCTCGATTGAAGTCGTTCCCTTGCTCAAGTCGGATCTCAGCGACGAGAAGAAACGCGCCTACCAGGAGCGCCTCTTCGGCGAAGTGCTCCAGCACTATCTCGAGTGCGTCGTCGCGGGCGTCAAGTTCTTCGCGACGACCGGGAAGGCAGTGGTCAAGGACCAGTTCGGCACGAACCCCCTCTACTCTGACCGGGCGTAGAGGGCTGCGAAGCAGGCTGCTCCGGGCGCCGTCACGGCGTCCGGCGCACCAGGAACAGCACGAACACCGCGCCGATCGAGGTGGTCAGCACGCCGATCGGCAATTCCTGCGGGGCCAGCAGCGTGCGCGCGGCGATATCGCTGGACAGCAGCAGGGCGGCGCCGATCACGGCCGAGGTCAGCATCAGCGCGCCATGCAGCGGGCCGACGAGACCACGCGCGAGATGGGGCACCATCAAGCCGATGAAGCCGATCACGCCGCTCAGCGCGACAAAGCTGGCGGTCGCAAAGGCACAGACCAGGAAGGTCAACTGCCGAAAGCGGGTGACGTTCACACCCAAGGTGACCGCGGCGTCGTCGCCGGCCAGCAACGCATCCAGGGACCGGTGAGCGACCACCACGAGGGCGCCGATTGCCGCCAGCCCGGCCGCCGCAATGGGCAGCACCTCCCAATTCGCAAGGCCCAGCCCGCCCAGCGTCCAGAACAACACGGAATGGGCCGCGCGCTGGTCGCCAGCGAAGATGAGATAGTACGTCAGCGACAGGAACAGGAACGAGACCGCCAGGCCGGCCAGCACCATCTGGCTGGCCCCCTGCCGTGCCAACCGGCCAAACAGGCCGAGCACGATCAGCGAGGCGATGAGACCGCCGGCGAACGCCGCCGCCGGCAGCGTCCAGAAGCCGAGCACGTTGCCGGTGACCGTGATCACCACCACCGCGCCCGCCGCCGCGCCGGACGACAGCCCGAACAGGAACGGGTCGGCCAGGTCGTTACGGGTCAGGGTCTGCAGCACGGCCCCGACCATTCCGAGACCGGCACCGACGATCACCGCCAACAGCGCACGCGGCAGCCGCAGATCGAACACGATCCGGCTGATCGGCTCGGGGCCGGGACCGGCCAGCACCACGCCGACGACCCGAGCGAGGCCGAGCTGGGTCGAGCCGACGGCCACCGCGATCAGCAGCAGCCCGAATACCCCCGCCAGACCGAGCGCGAGGACGCCGGCGAGCCGCATTGCGGGGTTGCCGACGGATCAGTTCAAGACGCTGTTCATGGCCTCGGCCATCTTGGCCATCGCTTCGATGATCGCCGGACCCGGCGTCAGCTCTTCGTAGCGGAGTGGCACATAGGCCTTGTTCTTGACCGCGGTAGCGTGCTTCATCACCGGATGCGACTCAAGGAGCGCGAGCAGATCGGCCGCGCCCCCGCCGGATTGGTAATCCAGCAGGATCAGGAACTCGGGGTCCGCGGCGGCCACCGCCTCCCACGAGGTGGTCCCCCAGCTTGTTTCCATGTCGGCGGTGATGTTGACGGCCCCGAGCGCTTCGATCATCGCGGTCGGCATGGCGAACTTGCCCGCGGTGAACGGCTTGTCATCACCCGAGTCGTACAGGAACACCCGCGTGCCGGAAACGTCGCCCACCGCGGCCTTGATCTCGGCCACCCTGGCTTTCCAGCCGGCGACAAGCGCGGCGGCTTCCGCGTCCTTGCCGAAGATCTTGCCCAGGCGTTCCATATCCGCGTACAGCAGATCCAGCGACGCGGGGGGCCGGGACTTGTCCAGGTGGACACAGCTTTCGGTCAGGATCAGGGTCGTGATCCCATGCGGCGCCAGCGTCTCGGGCGTCACGTCCCCGCCCGGCCGCATGCCGTAGTACCAGCCGGCAAAGAACAGGTCCGGCGTTGCCGCGACCAGGTTCTCGATGGTTGGGTACTTCGGCGCCAGCTCCGGGATTGAGCCTCGTGTCTCATCGAAACTCGGCGTGGTCTTGTACCAGCCACTGATGCCGGTCACGCCGACCATCCTGTCCTGCAGGCCGAGGGCAAAGGCCATCTCGGACATGTTGATGTCATGCACGACCATGCGTTCGGGCGTCGTGTCGAAGGTCAGCGGCATGCCGCAATTGTCGACGGTGACGGGCTCGGCCTGCGCGGAACCGAACATCAGGGCAGCGGCGACGCCGGCGAAGGCGCGCACCATCGGTCGGTAGGTCATGTCGTATACCTTTCAGGTTCGATTTTCGGGAGCGAAGTCGGCGTGATCGCCGATCGCGATGTCCAGCGATGGCAGGATTCGCGGTTCGTGCGGGTGTGCCAGCCGGTACAGGTGAACACCGAAGATCTCCTGCACCGTGTCGGGCGTGAAGATCTCGGCGGGGTGGCCATGGGCGGCCAATCGCCCCTGCTGGAGCACCGCGACATGGGTGGCGAAGGCCTCGATGAGGGTCAGCTCGTGCAGGGCGGTCACCACCGTGATCCCCAGCCGCATGGCGGCGGACAGCAGCGCGCCCTTGGCGGCGGGGTCGAGATGGTTCGTCGGCTCGTCCAGCAGCAACAAGCTCGGCGCCTGGCAGATGGCGCGGGCGAACTTGGCCCGCTGGCGCTCGCCGCCCGACAACTGATCCAGCCGTGCCCCGGCATTCGCAGCCAGCCCCACCTGGTGCAGCGCGTCGTCGACCCGGTCATCGACTTCGGCGGCGGACAGCAGGGCGCGATGGGGCAGCGTGCCCAGGGCAACATAGTGGTGCAACAGCAACCGTCCGTCGGCATCGTCGTGCTGGCCGACATAGGCGATCCGACGGGCCCGCTCGGCGCTGGAGAGCGTCGCGTAGGAGCGGCCCTCGAGCTCGATCGTCCCCGCCGACGGCGCCATCAGACCCGCCAGCAACCGGATCAGCGTGCTCTTGCCCGCGCCGTTCAGACCAACTACGGCGAGGATCTCGCCCGGAAGCAGATGCAGCGTGACCGCGTCCAGCAGCACGGCGCCACTCGGGGCACGGTAGCTCAGCCCGTCGAGGTCCAGCGCAATCTCACCGTCGAGTCTGTGGCTCATCTGCGTCGCACGAGTCGTTGGCGCGAGCACCGGATGTTATAAGGTAGCATAGCGCGTGGCGGGGCCGAGGCAGGTGCTGGAAGGACTTGCGGCCGTGGCGCGACAGGACGATGGTCGGTCCAGGATCCGTCATCCCGCCCGAACGTTCGTGGTCTGGTGCCGGCCCGCCCCGAAGGCATGAAGCGATCGGGGGCGCGGTCGGCGCTGGAGACTCGGGAAAGGGATGCGGCGCCGATGAGGGGTGCGCCTGGGCGCGCGGCGGGTGGCAAGATGTGGTCGGAGGCGGGACGGTGGTCGAAGGCATCTCTTGGCGGATAGGCGTAGCCCGGTCCCCCGGCCCGAACTGACCTCGGTCTGATCCGACGATGTTGCGTTTCGTCCCGGAACTGGCCCTGAAGAAACCGCCCGTCATCGTCATGTGTGGCGTTGACGGGCGCGCAAGAACCGAGACGATCGAACGCCTGTTGGAACGGGGCGGCAACCGTTGGGCGGTGATCAGTAACGAGGTCGATGGACCGGAGTTCGCCGCGGCCGCGGTCGAACGTGTCGCCGGGCAGATGGTGCCGCACGCGATTGGATGCTTGTGCTGTATCACGCGCTCCGGGTTGGTGAGCAGCCTGCGCCGGCTCTATGCCCGTCGCACCCAGGGCGAAGTCGACTTCGATCAGGTCCTGGTCGAGACGCTGCCCGATGCGGACCCGGCACCGGTGATGCAGACGCTGCTGAACAACGCGCTGGTGACCGAGTATTTCCGCCTGGACAGCGTTGTCGCGGTCTTGCCCGGAAGGGGTACCGGCGCGCTGGTCGGTGCACACCATGGCGGCAAGCAGTTGGCCCTTGCGGACCGTATCGTCCTGGACCCGGAGGTGCTTGATGCACCTGAATCGCATGCTCGCCTGCAGCGTCTGAACCCCTTCGCCGGCCGCGTGCTCTCCGATCAGCCGATCCTGGCGCATACCCTGCTTGGCGCCGGCCTGGAAACCCGGCTGTTGGACCACGACCTCGGCAATTGGTTGGCGTCCCCGCATTACCGCGACAGCGATCGGCTCGACAGCGGGCTGCACGGCTTTGCGATCGAGTTTGCCCATGCGCTCGATTGGGACGCCCTGCATGGTTGGCTGAACGCCGGCACCCAGACCAATGGCGACGTCATGTACCGCACCAAGGGCGCGGTCCGGATCGAAGGCATGGACGGGCCGGTCATCCTCAACGGGGTTCAGCACGTTTTCCAGCCGCCACAGCGGATGCCGGGAGTCACGGTTGACCGCTCGCGGATGCTGTTCATCACCGCGGACCTCGATCGCGCCGCAATCGAGACCAGCCTGCGCGATGACTTGCCCCAGTTCCTGCGCCTGAGTCGCGAACGCGCGGAACGCGCCGCCCGTGCGGCCGCAGACCCGTCGATCCCGATCTAGCCGAGCGGAATTCAGGGCCGAGATGGTCGTCGTCACGGAGCAGCACGACCGAGATCGTTCATATATGATTGAACTAGAATGATTTTTCCCTCCAGATCACGCGCGAGCGGCTTTGGCATCCGCGACAAGGATGGTTGTCAGCTACTAATGTTATGTTATAACATTTAGATTGCAGGATCGAGCATGAGATGCGCGTGACACAGCGAGGCAACAACAGACCCCGGCGGAGCACGGTGCGCGGGACGCTTCTCATCGGGCTCGGCCCGAGGCTCGCCGCGACGATGCTGATCGTGATGTCGCTCTGGGCCATGTTCTTCTGGGCGACGTCCACACCGGGGGCCCCATGACCTACGCGCTGGCATTCGAGAACCTGACCCTCGGCTATGACCGCCATCCGGCGGTGCATCAGCTCGACAGCGAGGTCGCCGAAGGCAGCTTGACCGCTGTCGTGGGCCCAAACGGTGCGGGCAAATCGACGCTGCTGAAAGGGGTGACGGGTGTCCTGCGTCCACTTGCCGGGCACGTCCGCTTCGGGACCTGCACGCGGAGCGATATCGCCTACCTGCCCCAGCAGTCGGACATTGACCGGTCGTTCCCGATCACGGTCGTCGATCTGGTGGCGGTGGGGCTGTGGAGCGAGATCGGCGGATTCTTCGGACTGCGTGCCGCGCATCGTGCGCGCGTCGAGGAGGCCATTTCGGCGGTCGGGCTCACCGGGTTCGAGCGCCGACCCATCAGCTCGCTGTCGGGCGGGCAGTTTCAGCGCGCGCTCTTCGCCCGGCTCCTGCTTCAAGACGCGCAGCTCGTGCTGCTCGACGAGCCCTTTACGGCCATCGACGCCAGGACGATGGTCGATCTCCTCGGGGTGGTGCGTCGGTGGCACGGAGAGGGACGCACGGTGATCGCCGTCCTGCACGATGCGGAGGCGGTCCGGACGCATTTCCCCGAGACGCTGATGCTGGCGCGCGACCTCGTGGCGCACGGTCCCACGGCGAACGTGCTGACGGCCGCGAACCAGTTCCGGGCGCGCCAGATGTGCGAGGCCTGCGCTGGCCCGCCCCACGACTGCGGGAGGCCCGCGTCCTGATGTGGGAGCCCCTGGTTCAGCCATTTGCCGAATTCGGCTTCATGCGCCGCGCCATGATGGGCTGCATCGCAATTTCGGTGGGCGGGACGCCCGTCGGCGTCTTTCTGCTGTTGCGCCGGATGAGCCTGACCGGGGATGCAATGGCGCACGCGATCCTGCCTGGCGCCGCGGTCGGATTCCTCGTCGCCGGATTCTCGCTCGGGGCCATGACGGCGGGCGGTCTCATCGCCGGCATGGCCGTGGCATTGCTTTCGGGCTTCGTCGCGCGCGTCACGGCGCTGCGCGAGGATGCGAGCCTTGCTGCCTTCTACCTGATCTCGCTGGCGCTCGGGGTACTGATCGTGTCCACCCGCGGCAGCAACGTCGATCTCATGCACCTGCTGTTCGGCACCGTGCTCGCACTCGACAACGCGGCGCTGATCCTGCTCTGCAGCATCGCGAGCGTTACGCTGATTGCGCTCGCGTTCATCTTCCGCCCGCTGGTTCTCGAGTGCGTGGACCCGCAGTTCCTGCGCACGGTGAGCGGGCTGAGCGCCGTGACGCATTTCACCTTCCTCGGGCTCGTCGTCCTGAACCTTGTCGGCGGCTTTCATGCGCTCGGCACCTTGATGGCGGTCGGCATCATGATTCTTCCGGCCGCGGCCGCACGTTTCTGGGCAGTGAGCATCGGCGGTCTGATCTTCGCCGCGGTCGTCATCGCCATCGCTTCGAGCGTCTGCGGTCTCCTCGTCTCCTACCATTTCGGACTGCCGTCAGGGCCGGCAGTCATCCTCGCGGCAGGGGTCGTCTATGGGATATCGCTTGCCTTCGGGCCGTTGGGCAGCCTTGCCGCACCAGTCGTTCGTCGTCGTGTCAATGCCTGAAAGGAGAAACCACAGTGACCAGCCGCAGAAACCTGTTGATCTCGTCAACCGCGTTCATCGGTCTTTCGTTGGCCGCTCCAACGTCGACATGGTCTGCCGACGCCCCCATCCCGGTGGTCGCCACCTTCTCCGTACTGGGAGACATGGTCAAGCGCATCGGCGGTGACCGGGTTGCCGTCACGACGCTGGTGGGGCCCGACGGTGACGCCCACGTCTACCAACCCGGTCCCGCCGATGCGCAAGCCGTGAGCCAGGCCGAGATTCTCGTGTTCAACGGGCTCGAGTTCGAAGGCTGGCTGGACCGGCTGGTCGAGGCGTCGGACTTTGGCGGCCTCCGCGTGGTGGCAACCGACGGGATCCAGCCGATCAGGCTCGAGGATGACGACCACCACGATGACGACCATGCCGAAGAGGATGACCACGCTGCCAAGGACGAGCATGACGACGAACACGAGGACGAGCACGGGCACCACCACGGCGCCTTCGACCCGCATGCCTGGCATAGCCTCGCCAACGCGGTGATCTATGTCGACAACATCACTGCCGCGCTGGCCAGGACCGATCCGGCCGGCGCATCAGCCTACTACGGGAACCGTGCGACCTACGTGGCCGAAATCCAAGCCCTGGATGCCGACATTCGCAAGACGGTCGCGCGGCTGGCCGAGGACCGGCGCACCATCGTCACCGCCCATGACGCGTTCGGGTACTTTGCCGAGGCCTACGGCCTGCGCTTTGTCGCACCCCTTGGCATAGGCACCGAAAGCGACGCATCCGCCGGGGATGTCGCCGCCCTGATCCGGCAGATTCGCGAAGAGGAGATCACGGCCGTCTTCGTCGAGTCGTTCACGGACCAGCGCCTGCTTGAGCGGATCGCTGATGAAACCGGCGCATCCATCGGCGGGACGCTGTACTCCGACGCGCTTTCCGGGCCGAACGGGCCGGCGTCCACCTATCTCGACATGTTGCGCCACAATGCCGAGACGCTTGCGGAAGCGTTGTCGCCCTGACCGGGTTGACTATCCTGGATGTGAGATGTGATATCGTCGCATTTGGAGCGACCATGAACCCGCCCTGAGGAGTACATGCGATGACTGAAGAACTGCGCGGCGGAGAATCCATCGACGAAAAGCTCGACACCCAGTCCACGGAAGCTCAGGACAACGAGGTGCCGGCGTCCGAATCGCGCCGCAGATTCATCAAGACCGCTGCTGTCGCGACCGGTGCGGTCGCCGCCGTCGCCGCAGGCGACGGAGTGATGCACGAGCTGGATCTGGTCAAGCCCGCCCACGCCGCCGAGGGCGGGATCGAAGACACCCCGATCGCCGAGAAATGGTGGCCCTCGCGCTGGGGCGAAGGTGATCAGACCGGCGCCACCAACCACATGACGCCGGAAGTTGCGCTGGACGCGACCCGCCTGATCAAGAAGGGCAAGGTCTACAGCCTCGGCCGCGTCTATGAATACGGCATGCCGCTGTTCGGCCAGCGCGTCTTCGCGTTGCGCATCCCGGGCGCCCCGACCGGTGGTGCGTTCGGCAAGAACCAGGTGATCTGGCACGACGAGATCCTGACCACCGAGATCGGACAGGTGGGCACCCAGTTCGACGGTCTC
This sequence comes from Gammaproteobacteria bacterium, assembly GCA_022823045.1. Taxonomy (GTDB): domain Bacteria; phylum Pseudomonadota; class Gammaproteobacteria; order HK1; family HK1; genus JAJDXW01. The sequence continues at coordinate 11,368 of JAJDXW010000196.1, read as the reverse complement.
GCCCATATCGGCGCGCGCGTCGGCGCGGCGGGCGACCTGAACAACGAGGTGTTCTACAACGGCTTCACGACCCGCGACCTGCAGAACAGTGACGCCGAGGCCGGCTCGACGATCGGCGCCTATGGCCTGCAGAAGCTGGGCATGGAAAACGTCAAGCCGTTCTTCTGCCGCGGCGTCCTGTTCGACGTCATGGGCCTGAAGGGGCGCATGCTGGACGCGGGCGAGGAGATCACCGTCGCCGACCTCAAGGCCTGCCTGGATCGCCAGGGCATGAGCGAAGCCGATGTCACCGAAGGCTGCGCCGCGCTGTGGCGGACCGGCTGGGGCGAAGAGCTCTGGATGAAGGACAATGCCCGCTTCAACTCGGGCGAGCCCGGGATCGGCGTGGAGGCGGGAGAATGGCTGGCCGCCAAGGGCGCCGCCAAGGGCATTTCGGTCGGTGCCGCCGACTGCTGGGCGATCGAGGTGGTGCCGAACCCGGACCCGAACCTGGCCTTCCCGGTGCACCAGATCTTCCTGACCAAGAACGGCATCCACATCCTCGAGAATGTGCGCCTGGACCACTTGGCCGCCGACGGCGTCTACAAGTTCGCGTTCATCTTCTCGACGCTGCCGATCAAGGGCGCCACCGGCTCGCCGGGCAACCCGCTGGCGGTCGTCTGACGGCGATCAGGCCACACCGGCCAGACCGGCAAGCCATTCGGAGTCGAAGCGACAGACGAATAGCTGCCGGTCCTGGTCGCCACCGATCAAGTGGTCCCCGCCCGGGGACCACGTCATGGCCGCCACCGGGTTGGCGAGCATCCCGGTGAGGGGGTGCCGCGCTCCCCGAGCGGCCAAGCTGACCAGCTCCAGTCCACCATCGTTGTAGCCGGCGGCCGCCAGGGGCAGCCCGGGATGCGGGCTGACCTGGGAGATGAACTCCTCGCTGAACCGCCCCAGCATCTGCGGCGCCGAAGCGGGCAGATTGGCGTCCCCGAGCTCCCCATCGTCCGCGCCATCCGCGAATGGCCACGCGCTCACCGTATCGTTGCCGGAGGCAAGCAGCCAGCGCCCGTCCGCGCTCCAGCCGAGCGCTCTCACCTTGTTGATGCATTGGCCCAGGCTCGCGTTGTCGCCGATGCGAAGGTCCCACGCGTGCACCGTCTTCTCCTGGGTGGCCGTCACCACATACCGCCCGTCACGGCGCCAGCAGAGCTTGAGATGCGAGCCGCGATGAAACAGGCGGTGCGCCAGGCGTGGCCCCCCGTCCAACTGCCAGATCGTGACGCCGTTGTAGTGCGCGACCGCCAACCGCCGGCCCGCGTCGTCGAAGGCGAGCCCCGCGACCGTGCTGGGATGCGGCCCGAGAGCGCCGCTCGGCCGGCCCTCGCCGTCCAGCAGCCGGACAACCGGTCCATCGGCGATCACCCGCACGCCGCACGGATGCGTCACCAATTGGTCCGGCCATGCGCGCGCCAGCACGGCCAGCTCCCGCGGCCCGTCCTCGGCATGGACCCGAAAGACGGCACCGTCGTCGGTCCCGCACAGAAACGCCGCTTCCTCGCAATCGGCGGCCAGGGTCAGCACCGCGCCCCGGGTGAGTCGCCAGACCGGGAGGCGGGACGCCGCGGCGCTCAGGGCAGCGATGCGCACGGCGCCGTCGCCGCCGGAAAATGCCGCGTAGCGTCCGCTGCGGTCGACCGCGGCCCCGGTCAACGGCGCGTCGACCGCCCATCGATCGAACGAGAATCCCGTCATCGATTGGTCGGAGGGGAAATCGCCGCCGGCCCTACCCCGCTCGGCAACCACGGAAGCCCGCGTCCAGCGCGGCCTCATCCAGGTTGCGGCCGATGAAGACCAGCCGGCAGGACCGCTCGGCATCGCCCCAGGCATCACCCGGTTGGCCCTGGAACAGCATGTGCACGCCCTGGAACACGAACCGCTCGGCCTCGCCCGCGACCGCCACGATACCCTTCATGCGAAAGATGTCCGTACCTTGCGTTTGCAACAGCCGGCTCAGCCAGGCACTGAGCTTGCCGGCATCGACCTCGCCCTCGAACTGAAGCGCGACCGATCCCACGGTGTCGTCGTGGATGTGTTCCGGATTGAAGACGTGCTCGGCCGCGACGGTCATCGGGGCGCTGCCGGCATCGAAGAACCCGGCCTCGAACTCTTCGGGCAGGTGCTCGGTAAACAGCGCATAGAGGCCCGGTTCCGGTACCTCGACCGCATAGTCGTACCGTTCAGCGCCGGTCAGCGTAAGCGTCCACCGCGTCTCGCCCGGGGTCATCGAGTCGCCCGGCTGCAACGGACGATCCTCCGCCGAGAAACGGGTGTAGATGCGTTCTGCCGCCGCCATCAGCGCCTCGGGCGTGGCGGCCTCCATCGGCTCGATCACCGCGGACATGACCGGGTCGGGTCCATTGCGAAGCCGGAAGACCGCCTTGTCGTCGATCTGCAGCACGCCGCCCCATTCGAAGGGATATTCCGGCTCGAGAAAGCTCGGCTTGAGCTCCAGTGCCCGGTCGAGGTCAAACCCGCCGACATTCAGCACTTGCTCCATCGGGGCGTCCGCCATCTGCACGCGTTCGATCCGGGCCATGGCGTTCATCGATCGCAGTCGCCGTTCCAGCAGATCGACCGCGGCGTCGTCGACCAGGTCGACCTTGTTGATGAGGATCACGTCGGCAAATGCGATCTGCGAGACCGCTTCGTCGCTGTCGTCCAGGTGCAGCTCGGCATGTTTCGCATCGACCAGGGTGATGACCCCGTCCAGGTCGAAAGAGTCGCGGGTGTCATCGTCGACGAAGAAGGTCTGGGCGACCGGACCGGGATCGGCCAGACCCGTCGTCTCCAACAGGATTCGGTCGAACTTGTCGCGGCGCTTGACCAGGTTGCCCAGGATGCGGATGAGATCGCCGCGGACGGTGCAGCAGATGCAGCCGTTGTTCATTTCAAAGATTTCTTCGTCGGCATTGATCACCAGGTCCTGGTCGACGCCGATCTCGCCAAACTCGTTCTCGATGACGGCGATGCGCTGACCGTGGTGCTCGGTCAGGATTCGGTTGAGCAACGTCGTCTTGCCGCTGCCGAGAAACCCGGTGAGGACGGTCACTGGAATTTGCTGTGTCATCTCTCGGACCTGAATGTTATGTGATAACAAGATTAGCGTGACGCCCGCGGAATATCGATGGCTCTCATGGGTATTTTCGGGACTCGGGATGGATCCCAGGGTTCGCGCTCTCGAATCTATCCTTGCATTTCTGGCATTGATCGCCATAATTGCAAGGATGACACCACGTCAGAAGTCGCAGATCATCCGCGCCCGGCTGGAGCAATTCCCGGCCGCGGCTCTGCTCGGCCCCCGTCAAGTGGGCAAGACCACGCTGGCCGAGCTCATCGCCGAAGAACGGTCAAGCGTCTATCTCGACCTCGAGGATGCGGCGGACCGAGAGAAGCTGAGCGATGCCGCCCTCTACCTGTCCGGGCATGAAGACAAGCTGGTGATCCTGGACGAGGTGCAACGGGCGCCGGAGGTGTTCCAGACGCTTCGCGGCCTCATCGACCAGGGGCGACGGCGCGGAATTCGGGCGGGACGGTTCCTGCTGCTCGGCTCGGCGTCGATCGACCTGCTCCGGCAGTCGGGCGAATCCCTGGCCGGCCGCATTGCCTATGTCGAGCTGGAGCCATTCAACGTTCTCGAAGTTGAAGTCGACGGCGACAGTGAAGGCGATGGCGACGCGCGAGAAAGACTCTGGGTCCGGGGCGGATTCCCGGACAGCTTTCTCGCCGGGAGCGACGAAGCGAGCGCAGTGTGGCGGGAGAACTTTGTCCGCACGTACCTCGAACGCGACATTCCGCAGCTCGGGCCGCGCGTGCCGGCGGAAACGCTGCACCGCTTCTGGACCATGCTGGCCCATCTGCAAGGCGGCACGCTCAACGCGGCTCAGCTCGCACGCGGCCTTGCCGTCGACGGCAAGACGATCGCGCGCTATCTCGACCTCCTCGTCGACCTCCTGCTCGTGCGGCGCCTCTCGCCTCTGCACGCCAACGTCGGCAAGCGCCTGGTGAAGTCCCCGAAGGTCTACGTACGCGACAGCGGCATCGTCCACACGCTGCTCGGCCTCGATGACCGGGAGGCGGTGCTGGGTCATCCGGTCGCCGGCGGAAGTTGGGAAGGATTCGTGGTGGAAAACCTGCTCCGCGCGGCACCGGACCGGGTGAAAGCGTGGTTCTACCGAACGGCCGCCGGCGCCGAAATCGACTTGGTGCTCGAGATGCCGGGCGGAACGCGGTGGGCCGTCGAAATCGAGCGCGGCCTCGCGCCGAAGCTCGACAGGGGATTCCACAGCGCGCGGCAGGACCTTGAACCGGAGCGCTCCTTCGTCGTGTACTCGGGCGACGAGCGGTACCCCAGGGGCGAAGGGGTCGAGGTGATTGGCCTCACCGAAATGGCGTCGCTGCTCGCGGCGGCGTGAAGCGGTCCGGGTGGGGTCACGGCGACCCGCACCTCCGGCCCCCCTCGACAGCCACCGCATCGCGCTCGAGGACCATTGGAACTCGTACCTGGCCGCCGGACTCAGGCGGAATGGTCCCCGGAGTGAACGGCGCCGTGTCTCCCGGAGACCGCAATTCTTGGGAAACTGGTGCAACGACAACCTCCACAAGCCACTCTCCGGAGATTCAGGAGAAGAAGTCGCCGGAATTGAAAACCGTCTACCGTGATCCCGAGCTGGCTGTCCACGAGCGGCGCATCGGCGTCCGCGCCCGCGATGCGGGCCGGGCCCCCCGAAGCACGGTGTCCAGCATCATCGGCAGGTGCGGGTGAGACCGTCCGCCCGGGCTTCCCGGCCCGCTACGCGAGGCGCGCGACGTCGCAGAAGGCTTCGTTGCAGCACGCGCCGTCCTCGATGTCCGTGCGCATGTCGGCGTCGAGGAGCGCGTTGACCGTCTGCCCCGTCGGACTCGCCGAGAGCCAGGTGCCCTTCGGGGTGTAGAGGACGCCCCGCAGAACCGAATCGGAGACCCGGGCGACGAGCTCGGTCTCGCCCCGGTCGTTGAACACCCGGAGCGTCTCGCCGTCCGCGATGCCCCGGGACTTCGCATCCTCGGGATGGATCTCCACCGCCTCCGGACCCGCCGACAGGGCGCAGCTCCCGAACGTTGCGTTGGTCCGTTTCGGCGAGGACGGCGAGATGATGGTGAACGGATAGGCGCGCTCCGCGGGCTCGTAGCGGGGCAGGCCGCAGCCGAACCGCTCATCGAGATCGCGGCTGAAGAGCTCGATCCGTCCCGATTCGGTGGCGGGCGCCACCGTGTCGCACAGGATCGGCTCCGCGCCCTCGATGGTCCCCATGGCAAGCGCGGAATCGACCGGGAGGCGGCTCGGCCGATGGCCGGCGAGACGGGGATCGTCGTCAACGAACGCCGCGTCCATCAGCTCCTCGTCGGACTCGCGGAACAGCGGCTCGTCGAAGCCGAACCGGGCGGCGAGACGCCGGAAGATCTCCGTGTTCGGCAACGACTCCCCGACCCGAGGGATGACCGGCTTGGCCCGTTGCAGGTGGCGGTGCCCGTAGGCGGCGTAGATGTCGTGGATCTCGAAATGACTCGAAGCGGGGAGCACGACATCGCAGTACCGCATCGAGTCCGTCATCGACACGTCGGCGCCGGCCACGAACACGTCCTCACGCGCGAGCGCCCGGCGCATGCGATTCTGGTCCGGGTGGGTCGCGACCGGGTTGTGGTTGTAGATGAAGACCGCCCGGAGGGGCGGCTCCAGGCTCTCGTCGAGGAGCAGGCGCGACACGTCGACGATATTGATCGTCCGCGTCCCGTCGGGCACGAGATCCGGGCGCTGCAGCCGAGCCGAAGTCCTCGGAAAGGCATGGCCGGGCTTCGCGAACACCCCGGCACCGAGCCGGCCATGGTTGCCGGTGAGCGCCTGAAGCGCCATCGCCGCCCGAAGCCCGGAGCCGCCGCTTCGGCCGCGCTCGATCCCGTTCCCGACCGAGACCCCGACCGCCCCCGCGCCGGCGTACCAGTCCGCGAACGTGTCGAAGGCCGCCCGGTCGACGCCGCAGACCTCCGCCACCCGTTCCGGCGTGTGCGCGCGGGCGGCCGCCATGTACGCGTCGTGGCCGTCCACCCATCGCTCGATGAAGTCACGGTCGTGTGCGCCGCGCCGCTCGAGCTCGGCGGCCATCGCGAGGGCCAGCACCACGTCGGTGCCGGGCCGGATCTGGATGAACAGGTCGGCCTGCTCGGCGATGCGCGTACGCTTCGGGTCGACGACCACGAGGCGAGCGCCGCGTGCTTTCCGGGCCGCCTGGATCACGCGGGCGAGGTGCAGGTTCGACACCGTCACGTTGTTGCCCCACACGACGATGAGATCGGAGTGGCGCATCTGCTCCGGCGGCATGCCGGGGGCGGCGCCGTAGAGGCTCGCATAGGCCGAGCTTCGCACCAGCCCGCAGAGCTCCCCCCGCGCGAGCAGCGAGGCGCCGAGCCGGTGGAAGAACCGGCGGTCCATCGAACCCCCGGCGAGCTCGCCGTGCGGTCCGGCATAGTTGAGCGGCAGCACCGTCTGCGGGCCGTGGGTGGCGATCGCGCTCGAAATGCCTTCGTGGATCCGATCGAGGGCCTCGTCCCAAGTGATCGGCTCGAAGTCGTTTCCGCCGCGCGCGCCCGTTCGCTTCAGCGGGCGGGTGAGGCGCGCCGGACCGTGCACGAACTCCGGATAGGCGCGCGCGACCTTGTTGCAGATCACGCCCGCCGTGTAGGGGTTCGCCTTCGATCCGCGCACTTCGAGGATCCGCATCCCGTCGGTCTCGACCGCGAGGCTGCACGTGTCGGGACAGTCGAGCGGACAGACGCTGGCCCGGACCCGGCGGGAATCACGGTTGCTCATGGCAGGTTCTCCTCGTGCCGATCTTCGGCCCTGCGAAGGGATGGCGGTCGCGGCCCGGGCACGCTCGGGGTGCGAACCGGGCGCGCCCCGGGAGCGTCGCAAGACCGGATTGTAGGCCGGACGGACCCGGTTTCCCGCCGTTTCCCGGGAAGTGACGAAGCGCCATCCATTCGCACGCCAGCCGCGGGGCCTCCTCGACCGCCACCGCATCGCGCTGAAGGGCCAACGACCCCCGTGCTCCGGTCTGCCTGACTCGCGCAATCCAGTCTCCGGAATTCCCGGCGCGGATCGGTCCTCACCATGGGCGTCGCCGTCGAGTCGGGACCGGGCTCGGCCCCACGCTGTACGGGCTGGAGGCCCGCCAGCTCGTCCGCGTACACCTCGGGCGCGGCTCGGCCCTTCGGCCTCAGCCCGTAGGCCGCTGCAGGGTGCTCGCGCAGAATCGAACCGGATTCGAACGGGAAGGGCTACGCGGCGTCGAGCGCGTACAGGTCCTCGAGCGAGTACCAGCCCTTCGCTCCCTTCCTCGAAGCGGGCATCCGGCGCACGAAGTAGCGGCGGCCGAGCGTTGCGCCGCGGGTGTTCGGATAGCGCCCCACCTTGCTCCCCAGCTCCGCTTCCAGCGCGCGCGCCGACCGCACCGCGCCCCACTTGCACTCGCCGAGATCCGTCCAGTTGTCTTCGCGCATCCCGACCACGTCAATCTGCGTCTCCGCGCTCCAGTACTCGCCGACCTCGAATCCGGCCTCCACGCCCTCGCTCGCGTAGATGAGCGGAAGCGCCTCGCGGCACAGTCGTTCGAAGCCGTCCCCGAACCAGGCATCGAGCGACGGCGCGATCCGTTCGCCGAACGCATGGGCGGCGCCGGCGCTTCGGATGATGCTCATGTTGGGGAACACGAAACGGAACCAGAATCGGAGCAGCGGGTCGTCGATGCCGAATCGCACCTGCTTCGGATTGTGTCGGCGGCGCTCAAGCGGGTACCGCCGCCGCAGGTATCCGAGGTTCACGAGCTGCTCGAGGTAGTAGTGAAGATTCCGCCCCGGAAGCCCCGTGGCGGCCACGATGGCGGAAACGCTGCCATGCCCCGAAGCGATCGCGAAGAGGACTGCCTGGTAGGGCGCGACCTCGCGAAGCTCCTCGCGGAGAAGGAACGTCGGTTCGTGGAACAACGGGCTGAACTCGTCGAGGACCTGTTGCCGGATGTTGACGTCGATGGACCGCATGTCGTCCAGGCAGAGCAGGTACTGCGGCAGGCCACCGACCAGAAAACGGGCCCTCGCCCGATCCGCGAGCGACCAGCGCGGGTGGAACTCGGCCGCCTCGAGATAATCGAAGGGTTGAAGGTGGATCTGGGCGGTACGCCGGCCGAACAACGGGCTCGCCTTCCCGAGCACCTCCCGTTCCATGAACCCGAGATACGAGCCGCAAAGGAGCAGCACGACGTTGCCGGCATCCCTCCAGCGCCGGTCCCAGCCCTGCTGAAGCCCCGAGAGAAGTCCGGGGCTTGAGGCCGCGATCCACTGGAACTCGTCCAGGGCGAGGACGAGCTTGACTCCCGGGTGGGCGGCGGTCCATTGCTCGACCACGGTGAGGAGCGCCTGCCGCCAGTCGTCCGCGCGAAGCTCGGCGAGGAGCGGCATGTCGAGCGCGCGGGCGGCCTCCTCGAGGAACTCCCTGACCTGCAACGCCGCCGCGGACTGCTGCCCGAGGTAGTAGACGCCGGGCTTGTCCTCCATGAACATGAGGACGAGCTCGCTCTTGCCCACCCGGCGCCGGCCGTAGATGGGGATGAACTCGGAACGCGCCGACCCGTACGCCCTCGAGAGCACGCCCAGCTCCGCTCCTCGCCCGATGAACTTCCCCATCGCCGCAGTCTGCTCCGACTTCGGGTTTTCGTCAAGTCGTGTTTGGACAAGCCGTGCCTTGACAAGACTTGATTGAATCACGAGCGGCGCGCCGTACCGCGCTTCGGGACGCGGCGCGATCCGCCGCGACGGTGAGGACGGCGGGGAAGGATCCGAACCACGCGAGCACCCCGGGGCCGCCATCCTCCGTCAGGGATGCACGGATTGAGCGTGCACCTCTACAGGAGGGACCAGGCAAGGTCCCGGGCTTCCTTCTCGGTCGCGACGATGCGATCACCGGAGATCCGGTCGAGGACGTCGAATGCGAAGAGGGGTCCCCGGATCCGGTCGCTCACGCCGAAGACGACGATCTCGGTGCGGGACTGCTTCGCGCGGTCGATGACCTGGGCGAGAAGGTGCGCAGCGCTGTCGTCGATGTGGGTGGCCCTGGAAAGGTCGAAGATCACGACCTCGTGGTCGCGGATGTCGGTGCCGATCAGGTTGACGAGCTTGCGCGACGACGACACCGTGAACGAGCCGCGGAAGGCGAGGAGTCCGATCCGCGCTTCGTAGTCGTCGGCCGCCTCCGGGTTGAAGGTGACGTCGAGGAGCGGGGTCGAGACCACGCTGTCGAGCTCCAGGGACTCCAGTTGCGCGGCGTTCACGATGTTGGCGGCGATGACGCCGAACACGATCGCGAAGAGCGGATCGACGAAGATGGTCACCCCCATGACGAGCAGCATGACCGAGGAAAATCTCGGGTCCATCCGGGGGACCTTCCGCAGGAACGAGAACTCGATCATCCGCCAGCCGACGAGCATGACGATCGCGGACAGCGCCGCGAGCGGCAGCGGCGCCACATAGGGGCCGAGACCCAGAATGAGCGCCGCGATGATGACCAGGCAGACGATACCGGTGACGACGGTCTTCCCGCCGAAACGGCGCGCCGTCATGGTCGCGATGGTCCCGCTCCCGGGCAGGACCCCGACGAACCCCGCCGCAAGGTTTCCGAGGCCGAGTCCGAAGAGCTCGCGGTTCGGATTGTGCCGGGAGTTGGTGAAGGTATCGGCGATGAGCGACCACATCAGGGTGTAGACCGAGCTGATGAGGGCGATCAGCACCGCCGGTCCGACGGCCTTCGGCAGGAAGTCGAGCGAGGGAAGCTCGAGCACCGGGATCGGCAGCCCGACCGGAATGGGGCCAAGCGGATCGATCCCGGGCACGAACGACGAGATGATCCAGCCGATCGCGATGGTCGCGAGGGCGGCGGGGATGAACTTGCCGATGCGGCCCGGCCAGGCGAGGAACACGGCGAGGCAACCGGCGGCGAGGGCAAGGTCGCTCATGCCGAGCGCTACCAGCTTTCCGACCTGCGACCAGAGGATCAACACGCCGATGCCCGACATGAACCCCACCAGCACGATGTGCGGCATGTAGGACACGAAGCGACCGACCCCGGTGAGTCCGAGGCCCATCTGGATGGCCCCGGCCATCACGATGATGACGGCGAGCTCCGGCAGGCTCACGTCGGGGCCCATGAGCAGCGTCGCGGTGATGACCGCGAGCACGGCGCTCGGACCGCTTATCAGGGCCCGCGTGCCGCCGAACAGCCCCGCGATGATCCCGACGAACACGCCGCACCACAGCCCCGCGAGCGCCCCCATGCCGGAGATGACGCCGAGCGCCATCGCGGTCGGTACATACGATGCCGACAGGGTGATCCCGGCCTTCAGATCCGCCCAGAAAATCTCGCGCGGATAGGGTCGTGGTTTCTCGTTGCGCAGCGCGCTCAACATATCCGGCTCTCTCCCGCCCCTGACCACAAACAACCGCCGCGAAAAGATACGGGCGAGACCAGTGCACGGCAACTTGCCCGCGGCGAGACCAGGGATGGCAGCGCACTGGATTGGTCGCGCAAAGTTCGGAGCCGGAAACGCCCGGCCCCGGCGATCAGCCAGTTCACCGACAGCCCGAGGACGGACAGGATGGCGCCGCCCGCGATCGGCCGGAATCCGGCGTTCCCCCCGCTTCCTGGCGTCTCGGCGAGCACCGTCCAGGGCCGCCTGAGCGGGAATCGCTCTCACCCTCAACGCGGCCTGCCGATGGCGGCCGGTTTTCCGATGTGCAATGCTTCAGGACAGCGCCCGGCCCCGGCCGACAAGCCGGTGAGACGACGAGAAGGGAGGAGGGAAATCATGAGAGCCGTATGCATCCTCGTCATGCTCGCCCTCGGCGCCTGGACGGTCCCGGCAGATGCGGCGTGGCTCCAGAAGAAGTCCGACGACAAGGAAGATCGGCAAGCCGCGAGCGATCGCGCGGGAGTGAAGTTTCCGCGGGACTTCTTTGTTGACGAGATTCATGGAGAGGCGTGTCACCACCACGCGAGCACCTACAACTTCGACTACCAATGGAAATACATCTCCGAGCTCTCCGAGATCGACGGAGCCAGGTTCAACGAGGACGGAACCAGCCTTTCCGTCAAGCACGATCACTAGTGTCCCAACGTTAAATCGAATAAATTCAATTGGTTATCCAGCAGGGGGCTCGCTGTCAGATGTAGGCTTTGTGTAAGTAGTTGTTCGAGTGGGAGTTTTTCGAACACCGTGAGGCTCAGAACCTGTAGGATTGT
>JAJDXW010000094.1 GCA_022823045.1 Gammaproteobacteria bacterium | reverse complement strand
CCCGAGCCACAGCATGAGGGTCAGCGCGAACCAGAAGCTCGGCATCGCCTGCCCGACCACCGCGAGGGTCAGGGCCGCGCGGTCGATGAGGCTGTTCGGACGGATCGCGGCTAGCACCCCGAGGGGGACCGAGAGGGTGAGCGCGAAGAGGAGGGCGCAGAGCCCGAGCAGCATCGTCGTCGGCAGCCGTTCGAAGATGGCGACGGCGACGGGCTCGCGCAGGTAGTGGGACTGGCCGAAGTCGCCCTGCACGGCGCGTCCGAGCCAGTCGAGGTACTGGACGGGGATTGGCCGGTCGTAGCCGTAGAAGCGGCGGATGCTCTCGATGTCCTCTTCCGTCGCGCTCTCCCCGGCGATTGCCACCGCGGGATCCCCCGACAGGTAGATCATCGAGAAGGTGATCATCGAGACGGTGAGCGCGACGAGAATCGCTACCCCGAGCCGCTTCAATAGATACGCGAGCATGGCGCCGGGTTCCGCCTCGGCTAGTCGTGGTGGGCGTCCACCCCGCCGGTGCTCCCGGCGGGGTGGGGCCGTGGACTAGGCGATGGGCGAGGTCACTTCCACTTCGTTGCGTAGAAGCGCGGGATCTCGTCCGACGTCGGGGTGAAGTCGAGATCGTTCGAGTACGCGTAGTACTTCGCGTACGTGAACATCGGCAGCCAGTAGAGCTCGCCCGAGATCCGCTCGAGCGCCTTCTTGTAGGCTGCCCTGCGAACTTCTGGATCGGTGGAGGTATCGCCCTCCTCGAGCCAGGCGACCACCTCCGGGTCCTTCGCCGGGTCGTCCCGCCCCCCGGAGAAGAAGTGACTCGTGATCGCGGAGACGTCCGGGATCGAGTTGGAGCCCCAGGTCATGTGGTTGATCGGGGTCTCGCCCTTCCACACGAGGTCCCGGAGCGCGCGGTACTGCATGTAGGTGAGCTTTGCCTTGATGCCCACCTTCGCGAGGTCCCCGATCACCGCTTCGGTGTACTCGCGCTGCCGGTAGGCGTAGATGTCGAACTCGAATCCGCCCGCATGGCCCGCCTCGGCAAGAAGCGCCTTCGCGCGTTCGGGGTCGTAGTCCCAGCGCGGCACGTCCTGGGTGCACCCGAACTGGTCGGGATGGCAGGCCGAGTGGATGACCACCGAGGCGGGGCCGACCATGTTCCGGGTGAGCGACTCGCGATCGATCGCGCGCGCCACCGCCTCACGGACCCGCTTGTCGGTGAAGAAGGTCTGGCCGGAATCGCCGTCCACGTCGAACGCGAGGTAGGAGACCCGCATCGTCTTCGCGTTCTCGACGGTCACCGACCCCTGGTCGGCGAGCCGCTCGGCCTGGTCCTTCGGGACGTCCCAGATCCAGTCGAGCCCCCCGGTCAGGAGCTCCGCGATCTGGGTGTTCATCTCCTTGATGGTGCGGAAGCGGATGTTCGCGATGGAGGGCTGGCCCTTGGGGCTGCCGTCGAAGTAGGCGTCGTTCTTCGCCCAGAGCACGTATTCACCCGGCTTGGATTCCACGAACTGGTAAGGGCCAGTGCCGACCGGCGCCACCGCGCCGTAGTCCTTCTTGCCGTCCGCTGTCATCGGGGCGCCGTCGTAATGACCCTCCGGCATCATGAGCACCGCGTTCGAGAGGTACGCAAGGGCGGCCGGGAAGGGGCGTTTCAGGTGAATGCGGACCTTGTACGGACCGAGGGCCTCGGCTTCCTTCATCCAGATGACGTTGTTCGGCGTCAGCACGCCGCTGTCCGGACCCGAGACGTGGTTGACGGTGTAGACCACGTCTTCCGCCCCGAAGGTCGATCCGTCGTGGAAGGTCACTCCTTCACGCAGATCGACGTCCAGGGTCACGTTGTCCACCCAGTTCCAGCCGGTGGCGAGGAGGGGCTCGAACTCGCCCGTGTCGAGGTTCCGGAACAGGAGGGCGTCCCAGCCGAGATGGCCCATCACGACCAGCTCGCGGACGTTGTTGTAGTAGGGGTCGACGATCGCGACCTCGCGATCCGTCGCCCAGTTCATCGTGTCGTCGGCGCGGCCGGCGACGGCCGAGGCCGACCAGGTGCTCGCGGCGAGGACCGCCGCTCCGAAAAGCATCACCTTTTTCATCCCGGGATCTCCACGTGATGTTGGCTGGGTGTGCGGCGGGTTGGTTCCCGCAGCGGGAGCACGAAGTTTGGCGAGGGAGCAACGAGGAAGCAAGCTGTTCCATTCAAGGTCGGACCGCGATGCCCATCCGCTCCGCGAAGACGCGGAAGAGGGAGTGGCTTTCCTGCGGCCCGGGGCTCGCCTCCGGATGGAACTGGACGGAGAAGACGGGCTTCCCTTCCACCCGGAGGCCGGCGAGGGTCCCGTCGAAGAGGCTGACGTGGGTCGGGGCCACGGAGGCGGGGAGGCTCTCCGCGTCCACCACAAAGCCGTGGTTCTGGCTCGTGATCTCGACGAGGCCGGTCTCGAGGTTCTTGATCGGGTGGTTCACGCCGCGGTGCCCGTTTGCCATCTTCACGGTGCGGGCGCCGAGGGCGAGGGCCAGCATCTGGTGGCCAAGGCAGATGCCGAAGACGGGCTTCCCGGTCGCGACGAGGTCCCGGATGACGGGCACCGCGTACTCGCCGGTCGCGGCCGGGTCGCCCGGTCCGTTCGAGAGGACGATGCCGTCCGGCTCGCGGGCCATGATCTCACCGGCGCCGGTGTCCGCCGGGACCACGGTGACGTGGCACCCGAGGCCGGCGACGCTCCGCAGGATGTTCTTCTTCACCCCGTAGTCGACCACCACCACCCGGCGGCTCGCCTCCGACACGAGGCCGTAGCCCGCCCCCGCTCGCCAGCGTGTCTCGTCCCAGGTGTAGGCCTGCCGGCAGGTCACCTCCCTGGCGAGGTCCATCCCTTCGAGTCCCGGCCAGGCCGCGACCTCGGCCGCGAGGGTCTCGAGGTCGACCGCGCCGTGATCGATGCCGGCGGTCTGAAAACCCCGGGAACGGATGAGCCGGGTGAGCCGGCGGGTATCGATCCCGGCGATGCCGACCAGGCGGTTCGCCCGGAGCCAGGTATCGAGGGGCTCGAGGGCCCGAAAGCTGGAGGGCCGGGTGACGTCGGCGCGGAGAACCAGGCCGCGGGCGGCCGGCGCGTCGGCCTCGACGTCCTCCGCGTTCACGCCGACGTTTCCGATGTGGGGGAAGGTGAACGTGATGATCTGCCCGGCGTAGGAGGGGTCCGTGAGGACCTCCTGGTAGCCGGTCATCGCGGTGTTGAAGCAGACCTCGCCGACCGCCCGGCCTTGGGCTCCGAGCCCAAGGCCCCGGAAGACCGATCCGTCGGCGAGCACGAGGGCGGCGTTGGGGGTCCGAGCGAGCGAGGAGGCCATGGGCGGAGATCGTGCCACGATACCGCCGCCGGCCGGAATGCCGGCAGGGAGAAGGACGCACCCTCCTCGAAGACCTCCTCGGCGGCCTCGCCGAACGCGAGCCGGGAGTCTGCCGGCGGGGAGTGCCTTACACTCCCGGGTCCGACATTGATTCGACTGGCCGCGCGGGCCGCTCCGGAAGGCCGCGTCCCGCGGGCGGGCGACGGTCCGGCATGGCGCTTCTCATCACCGGCGAGTGCATCAACTGCGACGTGTGCGAGCCCGAGTGCCCCAATGGGGCGATCTCGATGGGCGAGGAGATCTACGTCATCGACCCGGCGCTTTGCACCGAGTGCGTGGGGCACCACGAGACCTCCCAGTGCGTGGAGGTGTGTCCGGTCGAGTGCATCATCACCGACCCGGAGCGGGTCGAGAGCCGCGACGTGCTCTTCGCCCGCTACCGCCGTCTCGTCGAGGGGACGTAGCCCGCCCGCCTCCGCAATCTCTCGCTCGGGCCGCCGATGCGCCCACAACCGGTGAACCGAGTCCGCTGGTGGGTTCAGTCGCCGGCTGCACCCTCGAGGCGAGACTGGCGCTCGGCCAGTCGTTGCATCTCTTTCCGGAAGTCGTCCATCGCAACCTGGAATGCGCGTCGGTCCGCGGCGGCCTCAGTCCGGTCCTTGTCCGCTCTCGCATCGGCGGCCCTGCGGTCACTGTCGATCCTCGAGGTCGCCCGGAGGATGAGGACGGCAAGGGCAAGACCGACTCCGACTACCGAGCCGATGATGCTGAACAGTTCGGGACCCGTCATGTCTTCACCCTACCACCAACTGGAGAGTCGGACTAGCCTTCCAATCAGTCGGCGGAAGCCCCTCCGCCGAGGAGGAGGTGGGGCGGCGGGGTCCGCACCGTGCGCTTGCCGCGGAGCGCCTCCGGCCATTCCACCTCCGGCACGTCGCCGGTCGGGTGGTCGAGGTAGGTGCGCGCGAATTCGAGCACCGCCGCCGCATCGGCCGGCTCGAGCCGGCTGAAGCGCAGGTTGAACTTTCCCGACGCCCGGAGCGCCACGTTGCACGGGCTGAGGCACCCGTTGAGGCAGGGCACCTTGATGAAGTGAAGCCGCGGGTCCGTTCCGATGCCGCCGTCGCCCTCGCTGCCCCCTCCGCCGTTCAGGCCGCGTTCCAGCTCTTCGGCCAGCCGTTGCCCGCGGCTCGGCTCTCCCGGCGCCAGCCGGAGGTCGCGCACGCACGTCGTGCAGACGTAGAGACGGTGGATCTTCTCCGCCGTGCGCCGGCCGCTTCGTGGAGGCGGCATCGAAGGTCGGCCGGAGGTACGGCGGTCGAGGGTCGGAA
>JAJDXW010000004.1 GCA_022823045.1 Gammaproteobacteria bacterium | reverse complement strand
GGAGACCTCCGCGGTGAGGATGACGTCCACGCGGTCCCCCGGATCGATGAGCCCGGCGTGGCTCGTGGCGGGGTCGACCCGGATCGTGACCGCGCGCGTCCCGGGGTTCAGCACGGCGGCGAGGAATCCCTGCTCCCCCGGCGCAATGAGGACCGATCGGGTGAGCGCCGCGCCGTAGGCGATCGGTTCCCGGACCGCGTACCCTCGCAGAGCGGTGACGCCCGCACCTCCTTCGACGAGGAGGTGCGCCCGGCGCACCGACTCGGGGGCGACCGCGAGCTCGGTCAGGTCGGCATCGCGAACGAGGGTGCCGATGGGAAGGTCCCGGGCGGCCGCGAGCACCTTCGTCGGCTCCGGGGGCGGCGCCGGAGCAGGCGCCTCGACGACGGCTGTCACCGGCTGCACCTCGGCCTGATCCTGGCCCTGCCCCCTGAGGTAGGAGAGCGCCGCGAGGAAGGCGGCGACGACGGGCAGAACGCCGAACACCACGATCAGGATGACTGCACGGTAGCGCTGCACGTTCGGACTCCTCCGATTCTCCGGCCCGCGCTCAGGTTCCGTTCGCCAGCGCGCGCGGGATCAGGACAACCACTGCCGGCGGAGCGATCGCAAGCGCGAAGGGCAGCTCCCGGCGAAGCCGGCGCGCGGCGTCGAGCGGCAGCATCGCGATGGCGCACAACGTGAAGGCGCACGCGGCGACCCCGAGCAGGAAGACCCCGATATCGGCCGGCCCCGCCCAGACCCCGGCGACCGCGATGAGCTTTCCGTCGCCCGCGCCGAAGCCCCCGGTGAGGTAGAGCGCGAACCCGGCCGCGAGCAACGCGGCGCCAATCGCAAGGTTGACCCACAGCCGGGACAGGGGTCCGGCTCCACCCGCGAGGAAGAACACCGCAAAGAGCGTGATGAGCGCGACGTGGACCGCATTGGGGACCCGCCGCGAGCGCAGATCGCACACCGCACTCGCCGCGAACACGCCGCACGCGATGCCTGCCGTCACTTCCTCGACTCCGTTCATCGCCCCACGCGCTGGCCCTGCCCTGTCCCGGATCCTCGGGCTCGACGGGCCTTCCGGCACTGTAGACCGACCCCGTATCGACGGCCACCCCCTCGCGCCGTGTCCCGGCGCGCCGCGAACGGGCGTCGTGGACGCGACGGACGGTCGATCCGGGTGGCCTCCGAGATTCGCCGGGAGCGGTATCGCACCGGATTGTCCCCAATGTCTCAATGGCATGAGTATATCCTTTAACAAAGTGATTGAAAGGCCTGCGCCCGGGTTCGTGGTGCGTCACCAGCGCCCGCCGCTCCCGGTGATGCGCCGGAGGGCGGGAGCGTCCCCCGAATCTCGCGCCGCCCGGGGAAGCGAGGGCCGCCCGGCGGCGCCGCAACCCCTCGATTTGGGCCTCAAAGATTCATTTATTCAGTAATCTAGGTAGTCCATCTAGTGTAAAGTGGGAGAATTGGGTACACTCGCCCGGACCGTCGGCCGAACCGCCGGCGAGGGGCACCACCGTGAGTCTCGTGATTCGAACGTTCGCAAGCTCGCTCGCCGCCCGCCTGCCCCGGCTCCTGCTCGCCGCGGCCCTGCCGGCTCTCGCGGCCTGTGCCGGGGCTCCGGCCAGGAACGACACGCCGGACGCCGGAAGCCTGCTCCGGGACAGCCTCCCGGTCGCGGCCGCCGCCCTTGCCGCCGGGCAGCTCGACGCCGCCCGCCGGCTCTACCTCTCCCTCGCCGAGCGCTTTCCCGACGCTCCCGAGCCCGCTCTCGGTCTCGCCTACATCGCCTGGTACAGCGGCAACCTCGCGGCCGCCGAGCAGCATTTTCTGAAAGCGGCGGACCTTGCGGGCGAGAGGCGGGAGCTGGTGGCCGAGGCCCGGCTCGGGGCGGGTCGGGTCGCGCTCGCCCGGGGCGGTCATGGCAAGGCCCGGCGGATCTTCGAGGCCGCGCGTGACCCGGCCCGGGACACGCCGGCGGCGCCCTGGATCCTGAACGGGCTCGCGGTGGCCGCCTCGATGGACGGCGACTACGACGCCGCCGAAGCGCACTACGCCGAAGCGCTTCGGATCTCGCCGGAGAACCCGCGTATCGTCGCGAACCACGTGCGCACGCTGCTCGGGGCGGGCAAGGTCACCGACGCGGCGCGGATGCACGCGGCCCGTCCCGGGTCTTTCTGGAAGGACGAGGACGGCGCCACGCTCTCGCGCCTCATCGAAGAGGCGAGGCGGAAGATGGCGCCCGCGCGGACTCCCGCCGCGGGCGGCAACTCTCCGGCTTCCCGCGCGCCCGGGCGTTCGCCCGCTCCTTCGCCCGGGGGTTCCCGGCCAGAGCTCCGCGAGGTCGCGGATTCCCGTGAACCCCGCCCTCCGCCCCCGAACCTCACGCTCCGGCTCTCCGACTTCTCGCTGTCGCCGAGCGGGGCCGCGGTCGAGGCGGCGCTCGCGCCCCCCGCTCCGTCCGAGCTCGTGCTCCGCATCGCGGACTGGCCGGGCCCGATCACCCCGCCCACCCTGAACGGCCAGTACCGGCACGCCTCGTATTGGCCGGCGGGTCCCGCCGCACCGTCGCCACGGCCGGACCTGCCCGAGCGTCCCGCGTCGATGCCCGCCGAGGAACCGCCGGCGGCGGAAGAACCATCGCCAACCGCAACTGCGGAAGAGCCACCGTCGGCGGCAATCGGCGAAACGACGATCGGGGCCGAGGTTCCGGCAACCCCGCCCCCCGAAACCCTGCGCCTCATCGTCGGACAGAGCCACCGCCTGCTCCTCGAGCACGAGGCGACCGCGGTCTCCGTCGCCGCACCGGAGGTTGCCGACGTACAGCTCCTGTCCCCGACCGTGCTCTACATCATCGGAAGGGGCGTCGGCCGGACCTCCGTCTCCTTCCTGGCCGGCGACGAATGGAGCGAGGAGCACCTCGTCTCGGTCGGCCTCGACCTCGCGCCCCTCCGGGCGGCGCTCGGAGGCGTGTCCGATCTCGGCGGCGTGCAGGTGCGGCCCCGCGCGCGGGGGGTTGCGCTCGGCGGGGAGGTCGCTTCCGCGGAGGCGGCCGACCGCGCCCTCCGGATCGCCGCCGCCACCCTCCCCGAAGGAGTGCCCATCGAGAACGAGCTCCGGATCGCCGGGCTGCAGCAGGTCAACCTCGAGGTCCAGATCGCGGAGGTCAACCGCTCGGTCACCGAGAACCTCGGGGTGAGCTGGGAGGCGGTCCGGGTCCGCGGCGACGAAGAATTCGGGTTCCGAATCGGGCGTGATTTCCTCAACACGCGCGATGTAACCGTCGATGGCGAGCTGTCCCCTTCGCTCTTTGGCAACCGTGGAACGGCGAAAACCCGAATCGGGGTGATGGTCGACGCCCTCGCCACCGCGGGTCTCGCGAACGTGCTGGCCCGCCCGAACGTGACGGCGATCTCCGGGGAGTCGGCCTCCTTCTTCTCGGGCGGCGAGTTTCCGCTCCCTTCCGGCTTCGAGAGCGGCGCGATCACGTTCGAGTACAAGAAGTACGGGGTCCTCCTCGACTTCGTCCCGACCGTGGTGGACTCGGGACGGATCGTCCTCACGGTTCGTCCCGAGGTCTCCGAGCCGTCCCTCACCCGGTCGATCGCCGTCGTCCCGGGCGTCAACGTCCCGGTCATCAACGTCCGGCGCGCGGAGACCACGGTCGAGGTCGCGGACGGCGAGTCGATCGTGATCGCGGGCCTCTTCCGGAACGCCTCGAACACCGCCGAGTCCGGCGTGCCGGGGCTCAAGGACGTGCCGCTCCTCGGCGCCCTGTTCGGCACGACCGCGACGCGCTCCGACGAGCTCGAGCTCATCGTGGTCGTCACCGCACGACTGGTGCACGCCATCGTCGCGCGCAACGACCCGCTGACGCCCCCGGCCGACCGGCGGGCGAGCGGTTACCGCTACTGAGCACGGGGAGCATCGGATTGACCGGCACGTCGCGGATCGGACACACTCGCCTCCCGCTCGGGCCGCCGCCCCGTGCCGGGACCGGGAGCGGCCCGGCCGCCGAACGACGATGAGGGCCCCCGCGATGCGACGCGAGCGTTCCGTTCCGAGCCTCGATTCCCGCCTCCTGCGGCCGTGCGCCGCCGCCGCCCTCGTTCTCGCCGCCGGGTGCGTCGCCCGCCCGCTCGCCGTCCAGCACGAGTACTTCCGGCCCGGGAGCGGGGTGGCCGCCCTGGCCTCGGTCAAGGCCGCCCACGCGGTGAGCCATCATCGCGCGCTCCAGTCGGCGCAGCACGCATGCGATTCCCCGGCGCTCGCGGACGCCTCCGGCCCGGACCCGGAACGCCCGGGTTCGGAACCGGGTCCGGAACCGGGATACTCCGCCGCGCTCCGCGCGCTGGCCGAGACGTGCGCGAAAACGGTCCCCAGGCCCGGACCGGTCGCCGCGCACGGCGCTACCGCGAATGCGTTCCGCCGGTGGACGGAAGACGAGGTTCGCGAGCTTCCCGACCCGTCCGAGACGGCCACCTCCGCGGGCGGTGGCTGAGTCGGAGCGGAGCGCCCTCGTGAAGTTGCCGGCCGGTGCCCTCTTCGCGCGGGGATTCGCGGCCGACGCCCGAACCGAGCGGGCCCTGCGGGCCGGTCTCGACGGCCGCGAGGCGAAGGTGCAGCGCGCGCGTTTCAAGGCCGCGCTCCGGGCCCTCGCCGCCGAAGCGCCCGCGCGGATGGTGTTCGTCGATCTCGACGGCATGCCGGAGCCCGGAGCCGCGGCCCGCGAGCTGGTCGCGGTGTGTCCGGTGGGTACCGTCCTGGTCGCGCTCGGCGCCGACGACACGGCCCGGTTCACCCGGACCCTGCTCGGGCACGGGATTGCCGACTACCTCGTCAAGCCGATCTCCGCCGCCGTGGTGCGCGAGGCCTGCGCGGCGGTGTCGGCCGACCTCCCCGATCGCGCCTACGCGGGAAGGGTGGCCGCGTTCGCGGGCAGCGCGGGGAGCGGGGTCTCCACCCTGGTCGCGGCCGTCGCGCGGGCGGTCGCGGGCGCGGGACGCACCGCTTCGGTGGTGGACCTCGACCCGGACGGCGGCGCGCTCTCCGCCCTGCTCGGCGCGGAGCCGGCGGGCGATCTGCCGGCGCTGCTGGCCGACCTCGATCCGATCTCCCCCGACAAGGCCTCCGCCGGGGCCGGCCCCGCCGAGCGGTCGGCGGCCGTCGCACCGGACGGGTACACCCCGCCCGTCGCCCCCGAGCGTCTCGACGCGGTCTCGGCCGCCGCCGGGGACGAGGACGCCATCTCGTTCGTCGCCTGGCCCGCGGCCGGTGCCGGCGAAGCGGTGCGCGAGCCGCCGTCCCCCGCCGCGGTCCGCGCGCTCCTGGAGCACCTCGCCAACCGCTCGCACGTGGTGCTCGCGACCGGCATCTCCGAGCCGGAGACGCGCGCCGAGCTCATGCAGCACGCCGACGCGCGGGTGCTGCTGTACGAGGCGACCCTGCCGAGCATCAGCGTGGCGGTCCGCTGCCTCGCGCTCCTCGGGAAGGAGCATTCGACCACCCTCGTGCAGAGCCATCCGCGGATGCGCCGGAGCGCGCTCTCGCCGGCTCAGATCCGCTACGCCCTCGCGGATCGCCGCCCCGACGTCGTGATCCCGTTCGACCCGGCCCTCCATGCCGCCGCCATCGGCGAGGGGCGCCCGCGCCCCCCGGGCAAGGGGTACCGCGAAGCGGTGCGCGAAGTGCTGGAGCGGGCGGTCGGCGGGGCCGAGGGGACGCCCATCAAGTCGAGCTGACCGCCGCCGGATCCCCCTTCTGCTGCGGTCGCTTGGCCGGACTGGGGGGCCTGATGCGAATTCATAGCATTTTGCTATACTCGGTCCATGAACGTGATCAGCCAGAAGCGAATCCGGGAGGCCGTTGCACGTTTTCCACGGCATGAAGGTGCGCTTCTGAGCTGGTACAGGCTCGTGAAGACCGGGACGTTCGAGAACTTCGCGGCGCTACGGAGCACGTTCCCGGGGGTCGACAAGGTCGGCAGGTTCGTCGTATTCAACATCGCCGGAAACCACTTGCGCATCGTCAGCGCCGTGCACTTCGATCGCAGGAGGGTCTACATCCGTGAAATCCTGACTCACTCGGAGTATGACGAAGAGAAGTGGAAGAGGTGAGAGAAATGAGCGTAACCGCGAAGGAGGTCGCCACGTGGGCAGTCGCGCACTGGGAGCATCTTGCGCCGGCCCTGACCGCACCGAGGTGCGAAGAGGACCATGAGCGCCTGGTCGCCGTACTCGACGAGGTCCTCGACGCCGGGGGTGCGGATGAAACATCCCCTCTGGCGGTGCTCGCGGAACGCATTGGCGATCTCATCGACGCGTACGAAACGGAGCGCTACTCGATCCCGGATGCCGATCCTGTCGATGTACTCGAATTCCTGATGGAGCAGCACGGCCTGAAGCAAGCCGATTTGCCGGAGATCGGCGCTCAAAGCGTCGTATCCGCCGTGCTCAACGGCAAGCGGCAGCTCAACGTTCGCCAGGTATCGGCGCTCTCGAAACGTTTCGGCGTCTCGGCGGATGCGTTCGTCCCATAGCCATGGCGACGGATCACGGTGCGGCGTTTCTCATCGGTCACGACGCCGAGGTGAGGAACAGTGATCGCGCTGGACAAACAGGGTTCATCCTGCCGGCTACCGAATCGCGAGAGCCGGAATCGAAGGGGACAGCCATGACTCAAGAGACCGACCTGCTCGATCGCATCACCGTTCGCCCCGATATCTTCGGCGGCAAGCCGATCATCCGGGGAATGCGGTTCGCCGTGGAGCATGTCCTGGCCAAGCTGGCGGCAGGGGACACGGTGGACACCATACTGAACGAATATCCCATTCTGGAGTCGGAGGATATCCAGGCATGCCTCCTCTACGCCTACCGTTCCGTGGCTGGAGAGGAGATACATGAGGGGATTTTCACCCGAGAGACTTCGTGAAGTTTCTTCTCGACGCATGCACGGCGTCGCGGGCGCTTCGCCAATCGCTGGTCGATCTCGGTCACGATGTCCTGTGCGCCACGGATGGATACGCGGATGCATCGGACGAAGCCCTGCTTGCTCTGGCATACGAGCAGGATCGTGTTCTCGTGACGGAGGACAAGGACTTCGGCAATCTCATCTTCCTGCACCGCCTTCCTCACCGAAGTGTCGTACGGCTGGCGCGGTTGAACACGATGGAGCAAGTCGAAGCCATGCGGAATCTCATCGAGCACCATCGCAGTGCGATGCTTGCGGGGGCGATCATCGTCGTTACCGGAAAGCTCGCGCGCATACGGTTCGCAACCGGCTTCGAGCACAATGACGGCTAGGATCGCGCAGCACTTCAGGGGGCGGGCCGGCCGGGCCGGCCGCGTTGCCGCGGCTTCGGGCTTTCCCCGCGGCTACAGGATGTAGCCGCGCTCGTCGTGCAGGGCCAGATCGAGGCCTTCCTCCTCCTGCTCCTCGGTGACGCGCAGCCCCATCACCGCGTTGATGAGCACCAGCAGGGCGAAGCTCACGACGAAGGTGTAGGCGATCGTCGCGGACACCCCGATGGCCTGGGCGAGCAACTGGTCCGCGATCGAATCGTTGCCTTCGCCGAACCCGGCACCGCCGAACGCGGTCACGCAGAACACGCCGGTCAGCAACGCGCCGACGATGCCGCCGATGCAGTGGATGCCGAACACGTCGAGGGAGTCGTCGTAGCCGAGCGCCGCCTTGACCGCGGTCGCGGAGAAGAAGCAGAGGACGCCGGAGGTCAGGCCGAGGACGATCGCGCTCATCGGTCCGACGTACCCCGCCGCCGGGGTGCTCGCCACGAGCCCGGCGATGGCGCCCGACGCGATCCCGAGCACGCTCGGCTTGCCGTGCCGGATCCACTCGCAGGCCATCCACCCCAGGGCCGCGGCGGCCGTCGCGAGCTGGGTCACCACCAGCGCCATTCCCGCCACGCCGTCCGCGGCGAGGAAGGAGCCCCCGTTGAACCCGAACCAGCCGATCCACAGCATGGCCGCCCCCACGACGGTGTAGGCGAGATTGTTCGGGGGCATCGGCGTCGCGGGATATCCCTTGCGCGGTCCGAGCACCAGCACCGCGGCGAGACCGGCGGTCCCGGCGTTGA
>JAJDXW010000195.1 GCA_022823045.1 Gammaproteobacteria bacterium | reverse complement strand
CGGGCGCGGCGGCCGAAGGCGCGGGTGGGCATGGTGGCGGCTCTCCTTTCGTTCTTGCGCTTGCGTTTGCGCTTGCTCAGGCTCGGGCTCGGGCGAGGGCCGGGGCGGCCTCCACCGCCGTACCTGCGGCCGAGGCCGCGGTCGCCCGCTCGCCCGCCAGCACCCGGTCCGCGAGGGCCGCGAGGGGCTTGCGGAGCGGCTTCGGCAGCCGATCGTTCGGCCACCCCCGGTCCGTCACCGCGGGGAGGGTGGGCTCGAAGGGCACGACCACGTCGGGCTCCGCTTCCACCCCGGCTTCGAGAAGCGCCTTCGCCCCCGCCTTCGCCTTGAACGCCCGGGTGTGGTTCTGCACCACGAGGGCGGCCCGCTCCGGCGCCGCCATCGGCCCCAGGCGGTCGCGGAGACGGGCGGCGGCGGGCGCGCCGGTGCCGGTCGGCTCGACCACGAGCACCCGACCGTCGGTCACCGCGAGGAGGGAGAGGCGGGTGGCCGGGTCGTCGAGGCCGTCCACGATCACGAGGTGCGAGCGGCGCTGCAGCTCCTCGATGAGCTCGCACACCGCCCACGCCGGCGGCGGGGGCGGCGGGACCGCGCTCCACGGGTAGCCGTACACCGCGATCCGGTCGCCGCGGCTCGCGCGCATCGCATCCACCATCTCCGGGTGGAGCGAGGCCCGCGCGGCGGTGCTCAGAAGCTCGACGAGACCGCTCGCGGGCTCGACGTCGAGGAGGAACGCGAGGGCCGGGAACGTCCGGTCGAGGTCGAGCACCGACACGTAGCGCCCGCGTTCGGCGGCGAGGAGGGCGGTGGCGGCGGCGAGGGTCGTCGCCCCGCTGCCCCCGGTGCCGGTGAAGCCGACCGACCAGCCGGCGGGGAGGGCGGCGGATGCGCCGGCCGCGGACGCGCCGGCGGGGGAAGCCCGGGCCGCCTCTCGCACCACCTCCGCGGTGAGGGGCTTCACGAGGTAGTCGCTGACGCCCGCGAGCAGGATCTCCCGGCTGAACCGGGCGGTGGGGTTCGAGCCGAAGGCGATCACCGCGGTGCCGACTTCGCACACCCCGGCGAGCTCGTGGATGGCCCCGGCGGGATAGGCGGTCTCGTCGAGGTCCACGAAGAGGAGGCGCGGGGCGTGTCCGGCGCCGAGGGTCGCGACCGCGGTGCGAAGATCGCCCGGCCACACCTGCGGGAGCGGATGGTCGGAGAGCCCCTCGCGGAGCGCGCGCTCGGACTCGGGGTCGGTCGCGAAGGCGAAGGGGGCCGGCGTCTCCAGCTCCGGCTCGGGCTCCGGGGCAGCGGCCGGCTCCGGGATCGGGATGCCGGCGTCGAACCCGGCATCGGCTTCGGTGTCCGGACCGGGGCCGGCTCTCGCCTCGGGCTCGGCCTCGGCCGCGGCGCCATCGGGCCGGGGCCGGGCGTCCGAGCCGTCGCCGGGCACCACCTCCTCGCGGGCGGACTCCTCCCCGGGCGCCGTCGCATCTCCGAGCGTCGCGGTGTCGCCGAGCGACGGCCCGCCCTCCACCACGTCCGCGAGCGCATCCTCGCCGCTCGCCGGCGGGGGGAACGGATCGTCCGGCTCCTCGTCCATCGCCGCGGCGAGAGAGAAGAGGTCCACCCCTTCTTCCTCCCGCTCCTCCTCGTCCCTCCGGGAGAGGAGGCCATCCCCGGCCCGGACCCCGCCGCCCGGAGCGGGCTCGCCAGCGAGGTCCGGCTCCGCTTCCGGCCCGAAGGCCGGCGGCGGCACGCGCGCCGGCGACGGCTCCGGATCGAGCCCGGTCCGAAGCGCGTGCTCCGGATCTTCTTCCGCGTCCAGTCCGCGCCCGGCCGCCGCGGCCGACTCGGGGTCGAGCGCGGCCAGGAGCTCGAGGTCGAGGCGCTCCTCGAAGCCGGCGTCCGCCTCCGCCGCCCCGGAGCGCACCGCCTCGGGATCGAAGGCCGGGAGGTCTGCGAACGGCGCCTCCGAGCGGGAAGCCTCGAGGAGACGGCTGCCGCCCTCCGCGAGGCCGAGGTCGTCCACGAGATCTTCCGCGTCCGCCGACCGTTTCGCGGGCTCGGCCGGAAGCTCGATGGAATCGTCTTCTCCAACGGAAACGGGTTCGGGGTCCGGTGAATGGCGAGAGGACGCGAGAGACGTCGGAGCGGTTCGAGATCCGTCCTCCCGCCCTTCGTTCGCCTCACCCACGGGCGGCGCCGGCTCGGCGGCGGGCGGCGCGGCGGCCGGCCCGAGAGTCTCCTCGACGGGTGCGTCCCCGCCATCGAAGTCGAGCGCCGGGGCGCCCCCCTCCGTCCCGTCGAACGGGTCGTCCCCCGCATCCGAGAGCCCCGCGAGCAGCGCGCTCTCGAGATCCGAGTCGAGCCCGGCCGGGTCCGTCGCCGGCGCCGCGGGCGTCAGCTCGCCCGCAAGCGCAGAAGCACGTGCGCTCATCGCGATCTCCTCCTTCCACCCCGGCCAGCCACGTCACCACCCCCGCGCCGCGCCCGGCTGCATGAAGCCCGCCTCCCGCAGCAGTCCATCCGACCCGGTGGGTGCCTTCGCATTTTCCTCCGCCCCACGCCCGCACGCCGAAGCCGAGAACCGCTTCCGGCGCCGCCAGAACCGTGAGTCTCGCGACCGTCACCGGACGCGCAGGTCTCCGCCCCGCGTCCGGAGCGCCCGCCGTCATGGTCTTCGCGGTGGACGAGCGCCGCCGTTGCAGACATGCGACTCGACAGTCCGCAACCGTGCGATTTGACGATAAACTGCGGAGCGAAGGTTGCGCCCTCGCGTGGCGGCGACGCATGGAGCGACCGGCAACGGAAAACCGGATGGAGGCAAACGCCATGCTTGGAGAGTCGGGGACCTTGCTGTCCGCATACCACGAGTACTACACATATCGACCGGAGCGTTGGTGCGAGGAGGGCCGAACCCAAGGCCGCCTCGAGGGCCGGATAGAGGCCCAAGCGGAGCTGATACGCGAGATGGCGAGCGAGAAGTTCGACCTCGATACCGGAGACGCTCTCTCCCGTTGTGTGTACTGGATGAGCGATCCGGAGCTGGGGGTCGAGTTCGGCGAGTGGGTCGTCGAGTCTGAGGACGCCGGAGCTCTGCTGGACAGAGCGAAGCGGGTCGAGCAGAGGGTTGCCTCGCCCCGAAGGAAGCGGCATGACCGGAAGTTCAGGGCGTTCGATCCGGAGAGAGCGCGAGAAGGGGAGACGCGGGAAAGGGCCCGAGCCGAGGGCCGGTTCGAAGGGAGAGACAAGGGCCACTTGGAGGTGATCCGCCGGGCCGCAGCCCGC
The DNA here is from genome assembly GCA_022823045.1 of Gammaproteobacteria bacterium. GTDB lineage: Bacteria > Pseudomonadota > Gammaproteobacteria > HK1 > HK1 > JAJDXW01. The sequence continues at coordinate 855 of JAJDXW010000195.1, read as the reverse complement.
AAGTTCAGCCCTGAGACGGTGCAGCAGCTCGTCAAACGCGTGGAGAGTATCCACGATCCGGATTGGATAGCCGAGATCGGCAGGGAGATCATCGAGTGCGATGATGGCAAGGACCTCCTGAAGCGAACCGAACGACCGAAGTGGGGAGGCTGGTGGAACGGGAGTCCGAGTCATGCGATGAGAAAGGGCTGGGCGGATGGTCGAGCGGAAGGATGGGTCGACGGGTGGGCGAGGGGCCAAGTGGACGGCCAAGTTTCTCTCCTGCGGTGGCAGACGGCCTGGAAGTTCGATATCGAGACCGCGGAGCGGCTTACCGAATGGCTGGTGGAGATTGTCGATCTGGTTGAAATGCACCAAGTGAGCGAGTGGCTCATCAAGTGCGAGAGCGGTGAGGAGTTGCTCGAACGGATGAAGGTTCGGTTCGGCGCCCCCGTGTCCGAGACGGTAACGGAGTGGGCGGAGCGGTGGCTCGAGAAGCGGGCAGGGCCGTGGATCGAGGAGGGCCGAGCAAAGGCCCGGAGCGATGCCATGTATCGGATGGCAGCCGGGAAGTTCGGCTCGGAAACAGCGGATCGGTTGGCCGAGCGCTTGGCCGACGTCTCCGATCCATGGCGAGTGGACAAGATCGGCGAGTGGCTTCTCGAGTGCGAGAACGGGGAGTGGCTGCTCGGCGAGGTGGCTCGGCTCTGCGAGTCCTCCGACGCAGGAGACGGTGCCGCGACGGAGTGACGGCAGCGCGGCGGGCATCGGCCGCCGCGCGCCGAGACCGCCTCCGGCGTACGCATTCTCGGGCGGAATGCCTACGCACGACGGGTGCAATGCCCGTAGACGCACGGCACCGCGCGGGGCACGCTC
>JAJDXW010000116.1 GCA_022823045.1 Gammaproteobacteria bacterium | reverse complement strand
AGAGACGCAGGGGAATGCCCAGCGCGTAGACGAAAACCGCGGAAACGAAGATGGCGGTCGCGACCGCAATGACGAGGACGGTGACGAGCTTGTTGCTGCGCTCGGCGAACCCCGCGACGGCGACGGAAGCCACGACGGCCGGGAAAAGCCCGGCGGTCTCGAGGAGCGCGGCGAAGAGAACAACGGCGGCAAGAGGCAGGACAACCGGACGCCAGACATCTCCGAGACGAACCGCAGGATTTTCCGGCCGCTCCGCCCGCCGTCCGCCCGTCAGGCGGTCCCTCGCATCCTGCAGGACAATGAGAAGGGCGAAGATGCAAAGGACCGCGCCCAGGAGCATCGGGAAATAGCCGGGTCCCATGCGCCGCAATTCACCGATCTCGTACGACCAGGACGCCGCGAACACCGCAGCGCCGAATGCGAAAAGCGGCAGGCCCGCTTTCATGTCCCTGCCATTCGCACCGGGCGATTATTCCGCTTCTTCCCCAGTGTACCAACGCCGACCATCACCACGAGCGCACCTCCGGCAGGCATCTATTCGGGGTACAGGTGGCAGGCGACAAATTGGCGCGGGACTCCACCGTCGCGAAGCGCCGGTGGGGCGGTTTCGCATATCGCGCCCAGATTCTCCGGGCAGCGCGGGTTGAACCGGCAACCCGCCGGAGGATTCAGGGGCGACGGGATCTCGCCGGACAACACGATCTCTTCCCTGGACTCGTCAGGATGGGCGGGCAGGACCGCCGAAAGAAGCGCTCGTGTATACGGGTGTTTGGGATTTTCGAAGAGATCCTCGCTTGCCGAGTACTCGACGATCTGGCCCAGGTACATCACCGCGATGTCGTCGGCCATGTACCGCGTCGTGCCCAGATCGTGCGCCACCAGCAGATAGCTCACCTCGTACTCGCTCTGCAAATCCTTGAACAGGTTCATGATCTGCGCACGTATGGAGACGTCAAGGGCGGACACCGGTTCGTCGAGAATGACGAGCGCGGGATTCGAGATGAGGGCGCTCGCGATCGCGATCCGCTGGCGCTGCCCGCCCGAGAACTCGTGCGGAAAGTTGCGCGCCTGTTCAGGACGCATGCCGACGTCGCGGAGCACTTTGTCGACCTTCCGGTCGATCTCCTTGCGGCTCAGGCGCTCGTTGATGACGAGGGGCTCGGCAACGATGCTCCGGACGCGCTTACGTGGATTGAGCGAGGACCACGGATCCTGAAACACGGCCTGGACGCGCATGCGAAATCGGCGCAGGTCGCGCCCTTGCAGGGTGTGCACGTCCTCGCCGTCGATCAGGACCTGCCCGGAACTCGGGTACTCCAGCCGAAGGATGAGCTTCGCGGTCGTCGTCTTCCCGCAGCCCGACTCGCCGACGAGCGCAAGCGTACGGCCCCTTTCCAGCGAGAGGTCCAAGCCGTCCACGGCCCTGACCGGTCCGAAGTGCTTCCTCAGCCCGCGGGCTTCGAGCAGCGCGGCAGTCTTCACGCGGGGTCTTCCTGCCTCCAGCAGGATGCCACGTGTTCCGAGGAGGCGCCTCCGATATCGAACGGTGGCGGGTATTCTTCGTGGCAACGATCGTCAGCGTGCGGGCAGCGCGTGGCGAATCGGCATCCCGCGGGCAGGCCCCAGAGCGCCGGGGGCTGCCCCTCAATGGCTTCGAGCCGCTCAGCCCGGGAGTCGGCTCTCACCACCGAGCGCAGCAACGCCTTCGTATAGGGATGCGAGGGATTGTCGAAGACGGCCTGCACCGGACCCGACTCGACGACGCGCCCCGCATACATGACGAGCAGTCGCTGGCAAACCTTGGCGACGATGCCGAAGTCGTGGGTGATGAAGAGGATCGCGAGTCCGGTCTCCCGCTGCAGATCGCGGAGAAGCCGCAGGTACTGCGCCTGGATCGTCACGTCGAGCGAGGTCGTGGGCTCGTCTGCGATGATGATGCGCGGCCCGCACGAGATCGCGAGCGCGCCGACCGCGCGCTGCTTCATGCCTCCGCTCATCTCGTGCGGGTACGAACGGATTCGCGCCTCGGGGTCCGCGATCCGCACCTCCTTCAGTGCCTCGATCGCCCTCCTGACAAGTGCCTTGCGCCCGTCGGTCCGGCGGTGGATCTGCAGCGCCTCCACGATCTGGTTCCCGATGGTGAACACGGGGTTGAGCGAGGTCTGCGGGTCCTGGAGGATCATCGCGATCTCGCGTCCTCGGACCTGGCGCATCTCGCTCTCGTTCTTCTCGAGGAGATTGTCCCCGCGATACAGAACCTCCCCGCCCACGATTCGGGCCGCGGGCTGCGGCACCACCTGCAGTATCGAGAGCGCGGTCATGGACTTGCCGCTTCCTGACTCGCCGATGATTCCCAGGGTCTCCCCGGCATGCAGTCGAAAGCTCACGCCGTCGACGGCGCGCACGAGCCCGTTCTTGGTATCGAGGTGGGTGCGAAGGTCGCGGACGTCGAGCAGAAGCTCGCCGGGAGAAGACACCCCGCTAGACCTCGCTCAGCTCGGGGTCGAGGCGGTCACGGAGCCAGTCACCGAGAAGATTGACCGACAGCACGGCAAGCAGGATCGCCACCCCGGGAAAGAACGAGATCCACCATGCGCTGACGACCAGCCACCTGCCGTCCGCGACGAGCAAGCCCCAGGCCGGAGTTGGGCGGGGCACTCCGATGCCAAGGAAGCTCAGGGCCGCCTCGAGAAGGATCACGACCCCCACCTGGAGCGTTGCCATGACGACCACGGTGTTCACGACGTTCGGCAGGATGTGGAGCAGGGCGATGCGCGCGTGCGAGCCCCCGGCAACGCGGGCCCGGGCAACGAAATCGCGTTCGCGAAGGCTCAGCACCTCGGCCCGTATCTGACGGGCGAAGTAGGCCCACAGGACGAACGCGACAACGATGATGACCGCCTCGAAGCTCGGACCCCAGGCGGCCGCGAAGGCGAGCGCGAGGAGAATGCTGGGAAGCGCCAGCGAGATGTCGACGAGCCGCATGACCACGATGTCCGTCCAGCCGCGCGCGTACCCCGCGAAGAGCCCGAGGAGCGTGCCGATGGCCGCGCCCACGAAGATCCCGACGGCGGAGATCGCAAGCGCGTACTGGGCCCCGTGCATGATCCGGCTCAGGACACACCTCCCCAAGCGATCCGTGCCGAGCACGAAGTCCCAGCCTCCGCCCCAGAACACGGGCGGCTGCAGTCGGTTGCGAAGATGGCTCTGGTACGGGTCGTGCGGCGCAATCAAGTCGGCGAAGAAGGCCGGGATGAAGAGAATGACCAGAAGCACGGCGATCGGGAGGAGCGGATAGCGGCGAAGGCGAGACAAGTTCACGTGCATGCTTCGCCTCGCGGCTGCCGGCTCGAGCCGGGCCTACCCGCGGCGGATGCGCGGATCGACCAGCGCATAGACGGCATCCACCACATAGTTGATGACGAGGAACACGACCGCAAAGAGGATGACCACCGCCTGGACCACCGGATAGTCGCGACCACGGATCGCCTCGATGGAAAGGAGTCCGGTGCCGGGCCAGGAGAACACCGATTCGATGACGACCGAGCCGGTGAGGAGGGAGCCCGCGAGCAGGCCGAAGTACGTGAGGGGCACGATCGCCGCGTTGCGGAGCGCGTGTTTCCAGATGATCTTGTGCTCCGAGACGCCCTTGAGGCGCGCGAGCTTGATGTACTCCGTGCGAAGGTTGTCGAGCATCGCCGAGCGGGTCAGCCGGGTGAGCGCCGCGATCTGGAAGGACGCCATCGCGATCGCGGGCAAAATCATGTGCTGCACCCCCCCCTGGCCCGAGGTGGGGAACCAGCCCAGCCCCACCGCGAAAATCCAGATGAGCATGATCCCCAGCCAGAACTGTGGCAGGGACTGGCCAAGCAGCGCGACGACGTTGGCCGACTTGTCGACCATGGTTCCCCGATGCCTCGCGGCGATGACCCCAAGCGGGATCGCGACCACGATGCTGAGGAGCACCGAGAGTCCACCGAGCTTGAGGGTGGCGGGCAGGCGCTGCAGCACCACTTCCATCGCGGTGTAGCCCCGCCACTTGAGCGACACGCCGAGATCGCCCTGAAGCGCGTTCCCGAGAAATGCGAGGTACTGCTCGTGAAGAGGCCGATCGAGGCCCCAGTGCCGGATGAGCGTTTCGATCTGCGCCGGCGATGCATCGTCGGGGAGCAGGGCGTCGACCGGGCTTCCCGACAGGTGCGTGAGACCGAAGACGATCAGGGTGATCGCGAAGAGCGCCACCAACGCCTGCAACAGGCGGATGACCAGAAAGCGTCGCACGGGGGTTCAGGCGCCCACCGGTCTCGAGGCCCCACCCGTGGGGGACGGCATCCGGGCTCGTCCCCCACAGGCGAAATACGGGGCCGCAATCGACGTGGCTATTCGGCTGCCTCGATCAGGTGATAGTGGCTGACGCTGTTGGTCGACACCCCGGGAAACGTCCAGTCCTTCACGACCGTCGGGTCCACGGTGAGCTCGGCAAAGACCGCGGCGAGAGGCATGTCCGCGTACTGCTCGAACAGATACGTGAATGCCTCCTGGGCGATCCGATTGCGCTCTTCGGGGTTGATGGTCTGCTCGAGCTTGTCGGCGAGTCCCTCGCTCGTATCGCTCTCGTAGCCCCCGTAGCGCGTGCCGCGCACGGTATGGAAGTTGACGAGGGCGGCCTCCGTGGGACGAATTGGCGCGTTTCGCACCGGACTGATGAGATAGGCCTCGCGCGACCGCCCGAGGTTGCCGAGGGTCGCCCAGTCCATCTCCCGGATCTCGGTCTGAAGCCCAATTTCCTCAAAGTAGACCTGCAGCAGCTCGGCCATCGTCCCGAATTCCGGGTTCCCGCTCAGCACCGAAGAGACGATCGGAATGGTGGGGTCCGGGAACGCGTCCGGGTAGCCCGCCTCGGCGAGGAGCGCCTTGGCCCGTTCGGTGTCGTAGCCGTACATCCCGTCGAACCGCTCCTTCAGCTCGGGCACGTAGCCCTCGTGGCGAGAATCCATCAGCCAGCTCGGTACCGGCTCCCCGCGACCCCCGTAGAGGATCTCGATCATCTCCGGGCGGTTCAGGGCACGGTTCATCGCCTCGCGAACCCGTATGTCCGACCAGGGGAGGTCCGCCCGATAGGCCGGATCCCCGGACTTGCCGTACATGCCGTTGAAGATGGCGCCGGTGGTCATTGCCGGGTTCTTCGACTTGACGATCGTCTTGCCGGCGGCGATCGCATCGCCCTGGATCTCGCGGGGCAGGTCGCTGATGTGGGCCTCGCCCGCGAGCAGAAGGGCGAGCTTCGTTGCCGGTTCAGGGACCCACCGCAGCTCGAGTTGCTCGAAGTCCGGCACGGTTCCCTGCCAGTGATTGGGAACGCGTTCGAACGTCACCCCCGCACCCGGCTGGCGCGAGACGTACTGGTACGCGGCAGTGCCAGCGGGCTTGTTGACGTAGCCGTCCACGCCTTCCTTGTCGAACTGGGCCTTGCTGTAGACCACCATGGAGCCGCGTCCCGCGTGCTGGAAGGCATAGTCTGTCCGTGGAGTCTCGAAGCGGAAGACGACCGTGTGTTCGTCCAGAGCCTCGGCGGAGGCCGCGCGAAGATGCTCGATCGAGTTGATCGTGCTGTCGGGCCCGGTGGTGAGCTCGTAGCTGTGCACGACGTCGGCCGCGGTGACCGGCCCCCAGCCAAAGTGAAACTCTGCGTTCTTCTTCAGACGAAAGGTCCATTCGGTGAACTCTTCGTTCGCGGACCATGATTCGGCCAATTCGGAGTTGTTGTATTTTCCGGTGACGGGGTCATGTCCGACCAGGGCCTGAAAGCAGGGAAGGCGCTCGCCGGTTCCGTTCCAGAAGAGGTTGGTGTCCGCGGTTGGCGGGTCCACCGCCAGCACGACCTTTCCTGCCGACAGGGCGGGTGCGCTTGCCGTAGCGGTCAGCAGCGCGACGCAGCCGGCTGCGAGAAGGGTTCTCAGCTTCGAAGACTGAGTGGATTTCATTGCGTTTTCTCCGTTCGTGTTCAATTCTCGCCGGTCGTCCTCCCTCCCCTGGTCGCGTGGATTCGAATCGACTATAGCACGCGGTCCGCGGCCCCACGGACGCGCCTCCTGGCGTGCGGAGAGTGCGGATTCACGTGATACATCAGACTCATATGCGCAGCGTTCCGGATCGGCTACGGGCAAGACCCTGGCGGTCACCGGGCCGTCAGGCAGCTCGACCGCTCGCTTCGCAACGTTCGGCCCGGGGAGCCCGTAGTGATCCTCGAACAGACCGAACCGGCACTCTTTTCTGCTTCGAGCACACCGGCGTCAGGCCGGAAATCGTGACGTCGGGCAAGGGGATCGATGCCGCCTCCGGTTCGCTCGACGAAGATGCGATCGCGGCGCGGCGGCGCGCTTGGGCCGATGACGACTTTCGAACCCCGACCGCCGCGTGATGGTGACCGGCCGGCTGGCGCGCCGGACGGACTCACACCCCGACCACGCGGACGATGCCGTCAAGACCGGTGAAATCCCCGGGGTTCCTGGTGTAGAGCGGCAGGCCGTGAGCGGCGGCCGTCGCGGCGATGAGGAGATCGGCGAGGCGCGTTCGGCTGGAGCGCCCGGCCGCTCTCGTGGCCGCGAACACGAGACCGTACGCGCGGGCCGCTTCGGCGTCGAGCGGCAAAGGCTCCCAGGTGGCCACCGCCCACTGGAGACGGTCCTGGCGCCGCGCCCTTTCCACGTCGTCGCCGGTGGCGTGCGGGCCGGCCGCGAGCTCGGCGAGGGTCACCGCGGCAATGGCGGACTCGTCCGGCAGCGACGCGGGATCGACGATGTCGTGGTCTATCACCACCGAGGTATCGAGCAGCCCTCTCGTCGATTCAGCCATCGACGGACTGATCCACGACCGCATCCAGATCGGCGCGCAGACGCCCGGCATCGACCCGGGGAGCGCGCCGCGCCGCCTCGGTGATCACCGCCCGAAGCACGAACCGCCGCCGCGGAACCGCGCGGAGTTCGGCCACCGGCACCCCGTTCCGGGTAACGGTAATCGTATGCCCGGCCTGCACCTCACGGAGAATTGCACCGGAGTCGTTGCGGAGCTCTCGCTGGCTGATGGTCCTGCTCATCGAAGCGAGAATAGCATCTGTAGCAAATTGTAGCAATTCTGCTACAACAGACAATCGTATCTCGCGATTTCGGTCAGCGCCCGCTCCGAAACTCCGTCGCCATCCGAGACGGACGGCTCCGAGCCCTCCTCATAGTTAATCGCGAAATTCAGGACGAGCCGTTTTCCGACCGGCCATTCGGGATCGGGGGGCTGATCGGCATAGCCGATCATGTCGCGGTCGTAGTTCCGTGGCACGGCGATTACCTCGTGCGGTGTCGCCCGGGAATCGGGGGAGATCTTCCGAGCTACAGAGCGGTCAGAAGGCCATCCAGCCACCGTCCACCATCAGATTGTGGCCGGTGATGTAGGTCGCCTCGTCGCTGGCGAGAAACAGGGCCGCATGGGCGATGTCACCCGGACGGCCGAGGCGAGGCATCGGGGTGCGCATGTGGGAGTACTCCAGCGGATCCGCCCCCTCACCGTCCAGCGGCTTGCCGGTGAGAATCCGGCCCGGCGCGACCGCGTTGCAGATGATGTTGTCCTTGGCGTAGTCGACGGCGATCTGGCGCGTCATGTAGACCGCGCACGCCTTGCCGACGCCATAGGCGAACTTGGAGGGTGAGCAGACCATCCCATGCTGCGAGGAGATGTTGACGATTCGGCCCCGGGCATCGCCCACCACCTCCTGGGTCAACATCTGCCGGATCGCCCGCTTGCAGCCGAAGAACACCCCCGTGGCGTTGGTCGCCATCACCCGGTCCCAATCCTCCTCGGTGGTCTCGAGGATCTTCTTGCCGACGAAGGTGGCGGCGTTGTTGACCATGACGTCCAGCTTGCCGAACTCCGCGACGGCACTGGTGACGAGCTCGTCGACGTCGTCCCACCGAGAGACGTCGCAGCGTGAGAAACGGCAGGTACCCCCCGCCTCCGCGATCACCCGATCGGTCGGCTCGCCGCCCTCGCGCGGATCGGCGCGGATGTCGCCGATGACGACGTTCGCGCCCTCCTTGGCGAACAGGATGGCGATGGCGCGCCCGATGCCCGAGCTGCCCCCGGTGACGATCGCCGTCTTGCCGGAAAGTCGCATGTGTCAGTCCTCCCCTCGACCGCCCTCGACCGCGGCGCCACGGGCCTTGAGCCGCCGGGGTCCGCGCTCCCCGGGATGCCCCGTCGGTCCGAGGCACCGCCTCGCCGGACGGACTAGCGGCTGCGCGCCGCGCGGAGCTTCGCCTCCCAGCCCTCCGGCAGCGCGACCCGCTTCCCGACCGGGTAGCCGAGCATGCCGTTGTGCGAGAACACGTAAGCGTTGGTGCGAAGCGGGTCGCCGGTCACCGCGACGAGGATGTCGTCCGGTTTGCAGACGAGGGGCACCATTCGCTCCGGGTCGTCGGACTCGGCGAAGACGGGCGGCGCCTTGCCCGCCTCGACCATCTCCGCGAGGGTCCGCCGCCCCGGCACGAGGTTCGTGTACTCGCCCATGTACGCCTCGAACTTCGACGCCGGAAGGCGCGCGTTGTCGAAGAGCCAGCGCTTGAGGTCACCCCGCGACCAGCCCCCCTTGGCGATGGTCTCGGCAAGGATTGGAGAGAGGAGCAGGAGCGGCCGGTAGGTCCCCTGCGCCATGCCGACGGTGAAGACGAGCTGCCAGCCCGATTGCTTGACGAGGGCGTCCCCGAGGTAGGGGAGCATCCGCTCCGCGGTCTGGCCGTAGACGGAGGTCACGACGTCGCCGCCCGTGTAGCGCGAGATGGTGATCGCGTTCTCGCCCGCCCGGAACCCGAAGTCGCTCGCGAGCGGCTCCCACCCGATGCGCGCGAGCACGTCCTCGTTCTCGGCGAGGACCACCCGCCAGGTGTTCCCGTAGGTGCCCTTGTCCGTGCGATGCGGGAGGAACCCCGCGACGTTCCGGAGGTAGAGCCGCCAGAACCGCCCGACGGTGGTGTTGGCCATGAACCCGTCGCGGAGCGCGCCCTGCTCGTAGTTGAAGCCGAGCTCCTTGATGATCGGGCCGTTCAGGGTGACGAGGGTCTCGGACCCGGGGGTGTTGCCGGAGTGCTCGACGCCGTACGCGGGGTCCGCCATCGCCTCGGCGAGGGCGACGAGGATCGGCATGTACTCCGGCCGGCAGCCCGCCATCACCCCGTTCGCGGCGACGCTCCGCACGGTGGCGGCCCGGTTGTCGGGCGGCACCTTGCCGAGCGCGTGGTCGGGCGCAAGGTCCGTGAACGCGAGGAACTCGGCGACCTTGTCCGGGGTCGGCGGCACGAACGGAAGCCCGTCCGACCACCGGTTCTCGTAGAACAGGCGGTTGACCTCCTCGAAGCTGCCCTCGAAGACGATCTCCTCCGGGCCCGGCTCGACGCTCGTGCGCGCCGCCGCCGGCTGCTCGGTCAGGTTGGAGATGACCTGGTCGAGGGTGACGCCGAGGATGTTGTCGCGAAGCTCGTTGTCGGTCTGCATGTCGACGTGGCCGGGGACCATCGCGACCGGCATGTTGGGCACCCCGAGGCCGACCGAGGTGGTCCCGGCCTGGCCGACGAAGCCCTCGCACACGAGGGAGCTCGAGGGGAATCCGGCCTTTTCGGCTACCGCGCTCACCCGCAGCACGGCGGGTGTGCAGGAGCCTCAGCAGCCCATCCCGGAGATGACCGCGTCCACCTCCATTTCGCGGAGCCTCTCGGGGAGGTTCGCGACGATCTCGTGCTCCTCGTCGCCGTGCGTCGAGCCGAAGGTCTCGTGGCCCACGAACTCGACCCCCGGGTAGCGGGCGGTGAGCTCGGAGGCGAGCATCGGGAAGATCTCGTCGCCGCGGAAGAGGTAGTCCCACAGAAATGCAATCTTCTTTCCGTCGAGGCTCGCGGGCCGCTCCGCGAGCGGGGAGATCTCGCCCGCCTTGGGGCCGCGGGGCCAGACGACGGGATAGGTCCCGCCTGCCGGTGTCGCCATGTCGTTCGTCCTCCTCGAGGTTCCGGTCCCGGCGGGCGTGGCCGGGCACGGCCGTGCCCGGCGGGACGCATCCGCCGCCGCCCGACAGGGTAACCGCGCGCCCGCCGCCGGCCAAACGCGCGTGACCGCGGCAAACGAGCCCGCTACCATCCGCGGCGGATCATCAGGAGCCGAGACAGGTGGCCGATACCGGACCGAACGTGCTGATCGCGGAGGAACGGATCGCCCCGCGCGTGGACGAGCTTGCCGCCCGCATCTCCGCGGACTACGAGGGCGTGGACGAGCTCGTCGTCATCGGGGTGCTCAAGGGAGCGTTCATCTTCCTCGCGGACCTCGCGCGGCGGCTGACCGTGCCGCACCGGATCGACTTCATCGCGGTATCGAGCTACGCCGACGGGGACCAGCGCTCGGGAGAGGTGCGGATGGTCCTCGACCTTCGCGAGAGCATCGAGAACCGGCACGTCCTCGTGGTCGAGGACATCGTGGACACCGGGCGGACCCTGCGCTACCTCGTGCAGCAGTTCGAGGCGCGCGGCCCGGCGTCGGTGCGCACCTGCGCGCTCACCCGCAAGAAGGCGCGGAACGAGGGCGAGATCCGGATCGACTACCTCGGCTTCGACATCCCGGACATGTGGGTGGTCGGCTACGGGCTCGACTACGCGGAGCGCCACCGCACCCTGCCCTACATCGCCGCCCTCGACCCGGCGACCCTGGACGCGGACTGAGGCGAAGACGGGACCCGACGCCATGACGAACGTGAACATCCCCTCGTACCACGCCCACGTCTACTACGACGACGCGTCGCGGACGACCGCCGAGTGGCTCCGGGAGACGATCGCGGAACGCTTCGAGGTGCGGCTCGGGCGGTGGCGCGACGAACCGGTGGGGCCGCACCCGGAGCCGATGTACCAGGTCGCGTTCGACGCTCGCGTCTTTCCGGACCTCGTCCCGTGGCTCATGCTGAACCGGCGCGGGCTCACCGTCTTCGTCCATCCCGAGACGAGCGACAGCCTCGCCGACCACCGCGACCACGCGGTGTGGATGGGGAGGATGCTGCCCCTGAAGCTCGAGGTGTTCGAGGGGAGCTGAGACGGGCCCGACTCGGGACCGCGAGCGTTCCGGGTCTGGAAGTCGGGGTCGGGGGAACAGGGTCAGAGTGGAAGTTCGGAACCAAGAACCCGCTCCGACCCCGATTCCCGAACCGAAATCTCACTCCAACCCAGGTTTCCGCAGACAGGCTGAACCATTGCCCGAGTCGCCCCCGCTCTGGGTCCTCCTGCCGTCCGGCCAGCGCGGCTCGGGCGAGTGGATCGACGACACGCTCCGCGAGCGGGCGGCGGAGGCGGGGCTCCTCGGCAAGGTGCCGCTCGCGGCGAGGTTCCCGCGCCAGCGGGTCGAGGTGGTGCGCGGCTCCGACCCCGGGGCGGAGGTCAACCGCCGCTTCTACCTCCGAGGCTGGACGGACGGCCTCCCCGTCGTTCCCCCGACCCTCGGGCGGGTGCAGGAAGCGCTCTCGTGGGCGCCGGCGGCGGACGCCGCCCCGGACGCGGTCCTCGGCGAGCTCGACCCCCTGAAGGGCCTCGCCACTGTCGAGAAGGTCGCCGCGAACGCGGTCATGGCCGGCTGCCGGCCCGAGCACCTGCCGGTCGTCATCGCCGCGGTGCGGGCGATCGCGGACCCCGCCTTCAACCTGCGCGGGGTCCAGACCACCGACGAGAACGTGACTCCGCTCGTCGTGGTGTGCGGCCCCGTCGCGGGCGCTACGGGCATGAACGCGAGCTTCGGAGCGCTCGGCCCCGGGTGGCAGGCGAACGCGGCCATCGGGCGGGCGGTGCGCCTCGTCATGCACAACATCGGGGGCGGATGGCCGGCCGCGGTCTCGTTCGCGGGGCTCGGCCAGCCGGGGCGCTACACCCTGTGCCTCGCGGAGCGGACCGAGCTCTCCCCGTGGCCCCCGCTCCACGTCGAGCTCGGCTTCGAGGCGAAGGAGAGCGCGGTCGTCGTCCTGCGGGCGGAGAGCGTCATCAACGTGACGGGGGGTCTCGACGACCTCGCGAGCGTCATGGGGTCGGCGGCCTCCGGCTTCACCATGCTGCACGGCGGGGTCGCGGCGGTGGCGCTCGCCCCCTTCGTCGCGAAGGAGCTCGCCGAAGCGGGGCTCGGCAAGGACGACGTCAAGCGGCGCCTGTGGCGGGACGGGCGGATGCCGGTAGAGGCGTGGCGGCGCACCTGGCTCCACGAGCGGCTCATCGGCGCCCGCCAGTGGCCGGACTGGGTGCGGGAGGCGGCGGCGCGCGAGGGCGCGATCCCCGCCGTCGCGACCCCGGAGGACCTCGTCGTCCTCGTCGCGGGCGGCGACATCCCCATCCCCCAGTGCGCGTACTTCCCCTCGTGGGGGTTCCCGCGCTGCCTCGTCTCGCGCCGCATCGAGCTCCCGCCCGACTGGGACTCCCGGCTCGAACGCGCCGCACGACCGTAGCCCGGCGCTCGCGACCGCTCTCGCAACCTGGCCTCCGCCCCCTCGCCCCCATGCCCCCACAGGCCGCGGTGGGTCACGTCTTCCGGTCAGATCTTCTGGATCGACTCCACCACTTCGCGCGTCCGGGTGACCTTGCCCTGCCACTTGCGGTCGAACTCGGCGATGAGGTTCCGGATCGCGTCGGACTCCATCACCCGGTTCACGTCGGCGAGCGTCTCGAACTCGTAGAAGGCCATGTGCACTTCGGGAGCGACGTCGCTCCACCCGCGCCAGGCGCCGAGGGCGCTGAAGGATCGGACCGCGTCCGGCAGGTGCTCGTCCCGGTACCAGGCGTCGAACGCGTCCC
>JAJDXW010000238.1 GCA_022823045.1 Gammaproteobacteria bacterium | reverse complement strand
AGGGCGGAATGCGCTGGACCGTCGCCGGCGCCAACGCCATCATCGCCCTGCGCTGCGCCGTCGAGAGCAACCGCTTCGACGACTTCTGGGAGCGTCGCGCCAGTGCAAACGCCTGAATCTCACAAATGAGACGTGCACCCGACCGGGAACGAGTCCCGGGCGGGCAATCAGAACGGGACGGAACCTCCCGCCGTCACCCGGTGCATAAGGCGGCGCTGCGGCCACTCGTAGTCGCGGAGCGCGATGTGCTGCACGGTGCAGTTGTCCCAGATGACGAGGTCGCCGACCCGCCACCGGTGCCGGTACCGGAACTCCGGCCGGATGATGTGGTCCGAGAGACGCTTGATGAGCGCCACCGCCTCCTCGTCCGGCATCCCCTCGATGCCGACGCACTCCCCTTCACGCACGTAGAGGGCCTTCGCCCCGCTCACGGGATGGGTGCGGGCGACGGGATGGACCACATCCGGGTGGCGGGCGATCTGCTCCGGGGTCAGCTTGACCGGGCGCTTGACCCCCCGCTCCTTGGCGCTGAACCGGTGCACCGCACGAAGCCCCTCGATCCGCCGCCGGTCCGCCTCGTCCAGCGCCTCGAAGGCCGCGCGGGCGTTCGCGAACAGGGTGTCCCCGAGGTTCCGGCCGCCGGCGCTCGGGACCTCGATCGCGTGCAACGCGGTGCACCGGGGCGGGGTCGTGGTGTAGGACATGTCGGTGTGCCAGTGGCTGCCCGCGTCGGCATATCCGATGTTGCGGCCGTCCTCGACGATGTTCGACACGACCAGCACCCCGGGGTGCCCGGGAAGGGCGTACTGGTCGAAGGCGTTCACCTCGATCGGGCCGAACCGTTCGCAGAACGAGAGTTGGCGCTCCGGGCTCAGGCCCTGATCCTGGAAGACGAGCACCCCGTGGTGGGCGAGGGCACGGTCGATTTCGGCGAACACATCGTCCGGCAACGGGGCGGAGAGGTCGACTCCGGCGACTTCCGCGCCCGCGCCCTCCCCGCTCGGCCGCACGTCGATTCCCGCCGCGCCACGACCCCCCGAGGGTCGGGACGCCGGGCCGGTCCGCTTCGCGGTCTTCACATCGTCTCCCTCGGTTCCCCGCGAGGTGACGCGCGGCACCCCCGCCGCCCTTCGCCTCCCGCACTTGCTTCACAATAGCCGCGTCCGAACGCGGCCGGCAACCTCGCCGCGCCGGGAGCGGGTCGGCGTCGCGCGGCGGCGGGACGGCCCCGCGCCACAGATACCAGGAGCGGGAGAACATGGACTTCGGCGTTTGCGCGATCACGAAGATCGACGACATCGGCCTCGCCGTCGAGGCCGAGAACCTGGGCTACTCCCATCTGTGGGTCCCGGACAGCCAGATGATCTGGTCCGACTGCTACGCCTTCCTGGCACTCGCCGCCCGCGAGACCCGCGCCATCCGGTTGGGGACCGGGGTGAGCGTCGCGGGCACCCGTAGCGCCCCGGTCACCGCCCACAGCATCGCGACCATCAACCGGCTCGCGCCGGGTCGCACCTTCCTCGGAATCGGCACCGGCAACACCGCCCAGCGCCTGATGGGCCAGCGCCCCATCCGATTCGCCGAGTTCGAGGAGTACGTGCGGGTGCTCCGCGGGCTCCTCGACGGAGAAGAGGTGGACTATGTCAATCCGGGGACGGACCCGTGCGGCGGGGCGCCCCGGACCATCCGCTTCGACATGCTCGACCTCGGGTTCATGCAGTTGGAACCGCGGATCCCGATCCACGTCTCGGGTTTCTATCACCGGACCCAACAGCTCGCGGGGCGCTACGGGGACGGGCTCGTCGTCTCCATCCCGCCCCACCGCGACTTCGTGACCCGCGCCCGGTCCCAGGCGGCGCGGGGCGCGGCGGAGGCGGGGCGGGAGCTTCCGGCCGACTTCCAGCTCAGCTCCCTCACCACCGCGGTGGTGCTCGAGCCGGGCGAGACCCTCGAATCGGAGCGCGCGATCCGGGACTGCGGGCCGTTCGTCGTGTCCTCAATCCACTACATCTACGAGAAGATCAAGGAGAACGGCGGCGAGCCACCGCCCCACATGCGGCCCTTCTGGAAGAAGTACTGCCGCCTCGTCGAGGAGACCCCCGAGCGGAGCCGCCACCTTCGGGTGCACGCCGGCCACTGCACCTGGCTCCACGCGGACGAGGCGGAGTTCGTGACCCCCGAGCTCATCCGGACCACCTGCCTCGCGGGCACCCCGGACGAGCTCGTCGAGCGGATCCGCCACCTTGACGAGGCGGGGCTCGATCACGTCATGCTCCTCCCCTCGCTCGAGACGCAGCGCCACACCATCGAGGCGTTCTCGCGCAAGGTGATGTCCCGCCTCTGACCCCCCGGCACCCGATCAGCGCCGCCGCCGCGCCTTTCCGGTGGTCAGCACCGTGAAGACGGTGGCCAGGCTCACCAGGGCCACCGCCCAGAACAGGATCCCGGGATCGCTCCGGTCGAGGAGGAACCCGAATATCACCGGCGCGACGATCCCGCCGAAGTTGAAGCCGGTCGAGACGAAGCCAAAGACTTTGGCGATGTCGCCCGGCGGGGACATCGACCGGATGAGCATGTCGCGCGATGGCGCGACCATGCCCGAGAAGAAGCCGGCGACGACGAAGAACCCCGCGACGACCGCGAGCGGGGGTCGGAGAGCGGCCACCGCGCCGATGCACACCGCCACCATCACGATGCAAAGCGCCGCGAACGCGTCGTGGCGACGCCGGATCCGATCCGCGACCCAGCCGCCCGCGAGGACCCCGACCGGCGACGCGAAGAGGTAGGCGCTGAGCACCGTCGTCGCCTCGACGATCGGAGCGTCGTGGAGGAGGTGGAGGGCCGACACGCTGAACGTCTGGATGCCGTAGCCGGAGACCGACATTCCGAAGAAGAACAGGGTCCCGAGCAGGATCGGCGCGCTCAAGAGCAGCCGAATGCCGGTGGCGCCGGCCGCCGCCGCACCCGACGCGGTCGCGCCGGCACCGTCTCCGCCGCCCGGGCGCTCCTTCAGCACCCGGCCATTGAAGACCACCAGCAGCCCCACCGCAATGCCGACGCCGCCGCAGAGAGTGAGCGCCACGCGCCAGTCAACGAGTGCCATCAGGGACACCATGGTCACCGGGGCGACCGCGTTGCCCAGCATCCCCGCCGAGGTGTGGAAGGAGAACGCACGCCCCATCCGGCGGGGGTTCACCGATGCGTTGAGGAGCGAGTAGTCGGCGGGGTGATAGACGGAGTTGGCGAGCCCCGCCACCGCCATCAGGGCCACCAGCGCCCCGTAGAACGGCGCAAGCCCTATGGCCACGAAGGCGGCCCCTTCGAGCAGCAGGCCGGCCGCGAGGATGCGGCGCGCTCCGAAGCGATCCACCGCGAAGCCGACCGGCACCTGGGTGCAGGCGGTGACGATGCTGAAGACGCTGATCGCGAAGCCGAGCTCGGTGTACCCGACCCCGTAGACCTCGCGCAGGAGCGGAAAGAGGGGCGGGAGGAGCAGGAGGTAGAAGTGGCTCGTGAAGTGGGCGGAGCTGACGACGGCGACCGCCCGCGCGGACCCGCGCCGTTCCGCCGTTCTGGCAGTGCCTCGCGCTTCGGCCGTGACCGCCATGACCCCGCGATCCTTTCCCCTTCGTCCCGGCCGTATAGTGTACGGGCCGCCCGAACCGCGCCGGGGGGCCCGACCGGTCCGCCCGGTTGCGGTATGCTTCGCGGTTGATGACACGAAGTGGCCGGCCGGCGGCCGGGCGAATTCATCCGGGGGGAGAGAACGTGATCTACGAGCTTCGCACCTACACCCTGCGGGCCGGCACCGGCCCGACCGTGGCGAAGAACGCGGGCGAGGTCGGCCGCGCGATCCGCGGCGACGATTACGGGAAGCTGGAAGGCTACTGGCTGACCGAGATCGGCCCGCTCAACCAGGTCATGCACCTGTGGAGCTACTCCGACCTCAACGAGCGCCAGCGGCTCCGGGGCGAGCTCGCGAGGAACGAGCGGTGGGCGACGGAGTACATCCCCCTCATCCGCGAGCACCTCGTCCGCCAGGACGTCCGGGTCCTCGAGCCCATTCTCCCGCTCAAGGCGCCCGAGTCCGAGGGCAACATCTACGAGTACCGCAACTACCGCACCGCCCCGGGGCGGGTGCGCGAGTGGGCGAAGCACTTCCAGGACGTCATGCCGGTGCGCGAGGAGTACTCGAAGAACGTCGGCGCCTGGATCACCGACGCGGGGCAGCCGAACGAAGTCTCGCACCTGTGGGCCTACCCGTCGGTGGACGCCCGCACCGAGCGCCGGGCGCAGGTGGCCGCGGACCCGCGCTGGAAGGAGTTCCTGGGGAAGGCGGGGCCGCTTCTCGAGGAAATGCACTCGACGATCCTGCTCCCGGCCGCGCACTCGCCCCTCAAGTAGGGCGGAGCCTGGCGGGGCCGGGGCCGGGTTCAGGGCGCAGGCGGAGATCCGGACCGAGAGCGAGGCGAGGACGCCCGGGGGGAGACGAGACGGTGCGCATGACCGCCCGCGAGTTCGAGGCGTGGCCGCACAAGGCGGTGACCTTGCTCGGAATGTCCGGGGTGGGCAAGACCACGCTCGCGAACCGCCTCCCCAAGAGCAACTGGTTCCACTACTCCGGGGACTACCGGATCGGCACCCGCTACCTGGACGAGCCGATCGTCGACAACATCAAGCGTCAGGCGATGCAGGTCGACTTCCTGTGCGACCTCCTCCGCTCGGACTCGATCTACATCAAGAGCAACATCACGGTGGACAACCTGCAGCCGGTCTCCACGTTCCTCGGCAAGATCGGCGACCCGGGGCGCGGCGGCCTCAGCGTGGAGGAGTTCCGGCGCCGCCAGCGCCTGCACCACGATGCCGAGGTGGGGGCGATGAAGGACGTCGCCGGATTCATCGAGAAGAGCCGCGACATCTACGGCTACGACCACTTCGTGAACGACGCGGGCGGGAGCGTGTGCGAGATCGAGGACGCGTCCGTGGTCCCGGCCCTCGCCGAGCACACCGTCATCCTCTATCTCCGGGCCGACGAGGCGCTGGAGAGCGACCTTCTCGAGCGCCAGCGCATCGACCCGAAGCCCCTCTACTACCCGGAGGCGTTCTTCGACGCCCAGCTCGCGGCCTACCTCGAGGAGCGGGCTCTTGAATCGCCGGCGGACGTCGAGCCGGACGACTTCGTGCAGTGGGTGTTCCCGTCCCTTGTCGCCCACCGGCGGCCGCGCTACGAGGCGATCTCCCGGCGCCACGGCTACACCGTGGAGGCGCGAGCGACGGAGGGAGTTCGGGACGAGGCGGACTTCGTGGAGCTCGTGGCGGGGATCCTGGAGGCGGCCGCCGCCGCGGCGCGGGCCCGCGTGAGGAGCGTCTGAGCACGGCGGCCCGCTCGCGCCCGCGCCCGAGGTCCGCACGCCCATCCATCGGACTCGCCCGCAAATTCGGCACAGGCTTCGGCCCGGCGCCCCGCGTTACGATCGCCGCTTCCCCCACCGTCCCTGAACGAAAGTCGACCGAACGATGCCTCTCGTCGCCCATTCCGACCTTCCGACGTTCGACCGGCTCCGGGGCGAGGGCCACGAGATCCTCGCGCCCGAGCGAGCGCGGCGACAGGACATTCGGGAGCTCCACATCGGCTTCCTCAACATGATGCCGGACGCGGCCCTCGCGGCGACGGAGCGCCAGTTCCTGCGACTCGTCGGGGCGTCGAACCGGATCGCCCAGGTCTTCGTGCACCCGTTCACGATGGCCGGGGTGGAACGCGAGGGCGCGGCGCGCGACCGGGTGGAGCGGTTCTACGAGCCGTTCGAGCGCCTCCGGCGCGAGGGGCTCGACGCCCTCATCGTGACCGGCGCGAATGTCACCGAGGCGGACATCACCCGCGAGGCGTTCTGGGAGCCACTCATCGAGGTCCTCGACTGGGGGCGGGAGAACGTCGCGTCGATGCTCTGCTCGTGCCTCGCGAGCCACGCCGTCTTCCAGTGGCTGCACGGGGTGCAGCGCACCCACCTGCCGGCGAAGCGGTGGGGGGTCTACTCGCATCGGGTGCGGGACGGCGCCCACCCCCTCGTCGCCGGGATCAACACCCGCTTCGAGACCCCGCACTCCCGGTTCAATGACGTGCCCCGCGCGGAGATGGAGGCGGCGGGCCTCAAGGTGCTCGTCGAAAGCGCCGAGGGCGGGGTCCTCGTCGCGACGAGCCCGGACGGCTTCCGCTTCGTCTACTTCCAGGGGCACCCGGAGTACGACCGGGAGAGCCTCCTCAAGGAGTACAAGCGCGAGGTCGGACGGTACATCCGGGGTGAGTGCGAGGACTACCCGCCGAGCCCTGAGAACTACTTCGCGGCGAGCGTCGAGCGGCGCTTCGCGGCCTACCGCGAGGAGGCGGTGCGGGCTCGCGAAACCGGTGCCACGCCTCCCGAGTTCCCGGAGAGCGAGGTGCTGCCCGAGCTCGACAACACCTGGACCGACACCGGCAAGGCCCTCGTCAACAACTGGCTCGGGCTCGTCTACCAGCTCACCGACTACGACCGGCGCCGCCCCTTCGCCCCCGGCGTCGACCCCGACGACCCCCTCGGGCTCCGCCGCTGACCCCGCCGCCTTCGGGCGCGCGGGGCGCTCATCGAAGCGCGGTCACCACCCGCTCCTGGAAGGCCCGAACCGCGTCTTCCCACACCGGCGAGAGCACACCGCCTCCCGCGGCGACGTCGGATGCCCGCCCCTGCTGGAGCCGTTCGAGCATGGCGCGGTCCTCGGCGTGCACCTTTCGCCAGAGGCTCGCGAGCTCCTCCGTTCGCGCGGCCGATTCCGGCCCCGACTCCGGTCCGAGACGGTAGATCGCGCGGCGCTGGAGGGTGCGGTCCGGGGCGAGCGGCACGGTGAGCTGCACGCCCACCTCGTCCGGGAGATAGAGTCCGAACACGAAGTTTGGGAACGCGGTGAGGTAGCGGGAGTCGGCCGAGAGCGTGTCTTCCCGCGTCGCGCCGCCGGAGACGTCGACGGCGCATCCGAGACAGCCCGGGTCATTCACGGTGTAGTGGTCGACGAGAGGCTGCTCGGTGGTCGTCGCGTGCACGAACTGGACGTGGTAGGGCTCGATGAAGTTCTCCACGACGAGCTTCCAGTTCGCGGCCACCTCGCCGAAGTCGATGGTGACGACGTGGCGGACCCGTCCTAGGTCGACGCCCTCGAGCCGGCTCCGGAGCGGGGCGACGAACTCCTCGAAGGGGGGCGCGGCGCCGCTCGGGTTGACGAAGATCCAGTCGTGCCACGTCGCCGAGCGCACCGGCACGAGCCCGTGCCGCCCGCGGTCGAAGCCGGGCGGGACCGCGCGCGGCTCTCGCCCGCCGAAGTAGGGAGTGAGGCGGAGCGTGCCGTCGAGTCCGTACGTCCAGGAGTGATAGGGACACCGGATCGCCCGCCCGACGTTTCCGGGGGTATCGACGAGCTTGAGGTTCCGGTGGCGGCACACGTTGTGGAAGGCCCGGACCCCGAGCTCGGCATCTCGCACGAGGAGGAACGGCCGCCCCGCCACGGTGACCGGCGTGACATCGCCGGGCCGGGCGAGCTCGTGCGCGAAACCCGCGAAGACCCACGACTCGGTGAAGATCCGCTCGTTCTCCAGGGCGAGGAACGCCTCGCTCGTGTAGGCGGCGCCCGGAAGCCCGGCGGCCACCGGACCCCCGGCCTCGAACGCGGCAAGCGCCTCGGCCCCGAGGATGGATCGCAGCGATTCGCTCATGCCCGCCTCTCGCGTGCGCCGGCCGGGCTACGGCACGTGGCGCTTGAGCAGGAACTGGTTCTTGAACATGCCGATCCGGGTCATCACCTCGACGTGGGCGACGTCGGAATGACCGTGGACGTGTTCATCAAGGAATATCGCGAGCTCGGTCTCCTCGTCGCACACGACCTCGACGAGCAGGTCGTATCGGCCGCTCACCCACATGATGTAGACGACGGCCGGATGGGGCTCGAGCCGCTGCGCGAGCGCGGCGGGGGCAGTTCCGGGCGCGGCCTTGATGCCGAGCATCGCGTCCGCCTCGTAGTCGACGGCCACCGGGTCCACCACGGCCACGATGCGAAGCATCCCCGCGTCCCGCATCCGGGTGACCCGATTGCGCACGGTTCCGCCCGACACCCCGAGCTGCTGGCCGATGACGTCGTAGGCGGCCCGCCCGTCGTCCTGGAGGAGCCGGATGATCCGCTGGTTGAGGTCGTCGGCGGGAGAGGAGAGCGGGGAGACGCTATCGGCGGCATCGCCGCCGCCGAGAGCGGCGACCGCCCGAAATTCGTGGACCGTGGACCGGGACATGGGCTCGCCTCGTGGCTCCGGTGGAGGTCAGGAGCGGCCGCGGTTGTGGATATCGCGGTTGTTGCTCTATGCTTCTACCGAATCGGAAGAGACAAGTCAACGAGAATCATGATCTGTCTTTCGTGATTGGCTTAGTCTGAGAATTCATCATCCACAACCGTCGCCGTGACGGAGGGAAGCATCCGATGAACGAGACGCCATCGAACCCGGGGAACCTGGCCGCCGCGCTACCCGACGTCGAGCGCGTGCGCGAAGCGAAGGCGAAGCTCGCCGAGGCCGGAGTCCGCTACGTGTTCTCGTGCTGGATCGACCTGCTCGGGGTGCCGAAGACCAAGCCGGTGCCGCTCGGCGATTTCGAGAACCTGTGCATGGGCCGGGGTCCGCAGTTCGCGGTCCACTCGGTCTCGTTCGTGCCCGAACTCACCCCCGCCGACGCGGACCAGATCCCGGTGCCGGACCTCGACACCCTCGTCGTCTGCCCCTGGGACCGCACCTGCGCGTGGATGTTCGCGGACCTCTGGTGGGAGGACGCGCCGTACAACCTCTGTCCCCGCCATGCGCTCAAGCGGGTGGTGCGCGACGCCGCGGCGAAGGGGTTCGCGGGGTTCGCCGGGATCGAGCCCGAGTTCATCGCCATGCGCTGGCGGGACGGACGGCCGGTCAAGGCGTTCGACGACGACCCGGTTCCCGGCGAAGGGGTGCGCCCGAGACGCCAGGCCTTCGGCTACGACGCCGAGTACTCCATCGACTCGATGGGCTTTCTCGGCGCGCTCATCGACATCCTCGAGGAGCTCGGGTGGGGGCTCAAGGACGTGGTCGCCGAGGGCGCCTACTCGCAGTTCGAGCTCGACTTCGGCTACACGAACGTCGTCGAGATGGCGGATCGGCTCGTGTTCCTGCGCGTGCTCCTCAAGGAGGTCGCGAAGAAGCACGGCATGTTCATCACCTTCATGCCCAAGCCCACCGTCGGCGACTGGCGCTCGGGCGCGCACATCAACTACTCGATGCAGCGTACCGACGCCCCGGGCGTCAACCTCTTCGAGGATCCGGAGGGCAACGGCTGGGGGAAGGCGGTGTACGGCGCGGTCGGGGGGCTCCTTCGCCACGGCGGGGCGCTCACCGCCATCGCCTGCTCGACGGTCAACTCCTACAACGGCCTCGTGCCCCGGGTCGGCGGGTTCGAGGGGGGCACGGTGACCTGGGCGCCCACCCACATGACCTACGGCAACAACAACCGCTCGTGCATGCTGCGCCTGCCCCAGAACCGGTTCTGCATCGAGAACCGCGCCGCCGACATGTGCATGAACCCGTACCTCTCCCTCGGGATTACCACGGCGGCGACGGT
>JAJDXW010000291.1 GCA_022823045.1 Gammaproteobacteria bacterium | reverse complement strand
GCCGAGGAGGCGTTCGACATCCAAGTCCATGGCTTCTCCGTTTCGTCAAGCAGGCGATTATCCAAGTACATGCCACTGCGTACAGCAAATCAAGCCGCGTGGACGATGGCTCGGACCGTCCACAAGGTCGCAGACCGTCCGACAACAGCAAGTTGGCCAAGAAGCGGGTTGACGACGCCCTTCGGCGCGTGGTCCTCACACCCCACGCATCCCCAGTACCTTGCGATTCCCGTGCGGCTCGGGCTGACGAACGTATTGTCGCTTCGGCGACGGTCGATCGGGCAGATTCCAACCGGTGTCTCGATTCCTTTGCTCGCGAGCCGGCCGTGGACTTAGACTACATGGCACGTATGGCCAGCGATGACAAGAACGAACTCCGCGCCTTCGTCGGCGCGTGGAAAATCGCCGCCGCGCGGCTTGAAGCCCTGCGACGGGAGGATCTTCGCGACGTCAATGTGGCCCGCCACATCATGGCCCTGAACGGCGCGTTCGAGGCCACCCTCACGCGCCCAATCCGGAAGAGTTCCGGGCTGGTGGAGCAGCAGGTCATCTTCTCCAGGTTGAGGAATGCAGGACCTGTTCCGCCTGGCGGATGACATCCAGTCCTTCTGCCGGGATCGCGGATGGAGGTTCTGCTTCATCGGCGGCATCGCGCTCCAGCGCTGGGGCGAGCCGCGCCTCACCGCGGACGTAGATCTCACCATCCTGACCGGGTTCGGCGGCGAAGCTGCCTACATCGAGGAGCTCTGCGGCGCGTTTCCAGGACGGACTCCGGATGCCGCCGAGTTCGCGCACCGGAGCCGGGTGCTTCTCCTCCGGTCCCAACGCGGCATCCCGATCGACATCTCTCTCGGCGCGCTCCCGTTCGAGGAACGGGTGGTCGACCGGGCGAGCGACCATCGTTTCCTTGCAGACGCCTGCCTCACCACGTGCTCCGCAGAGGACCTCGTCGTGCTCAAGGCATTCGCCGATCGGCCCCAGGACTGGTCCGACATCGAGAGGGTGCTGATTCGCGCCGGTCGCGAGCTCGAATGGAGGACGATAGAGACCGAGCTTCCGCCGCTCTGCGAAGCGAAGGAAGCCCCGCACATTCTTCCCAGATTGCAGGCGCTCCGCACCTCGCTCGGAGCGTGAGTCGAGATCTCGCTCAGGTATAGCCGAGGGTGCGATCGCGGGCTGCGGCGGCCGGATCGCGGGTGGCGGGAGGCCGTGGCCGCCGCCCCCCGGCGGTCGAAGGGTCACCACGTCGTCCGGCCGGAGCACGTGCTGGACCTTCGGCTCGACGGGCAACCCGTTGATCTCGCGCGCACCGGTCGCGCCGACCCCGCCGCCGATGCCCTCGGCGGGGATCCGGACCCGCTCGAAAGATCGCTATACCGGGTTTGCGTCCGGGCTCGAAGCATGGTGTGATCGGAACGCGGCGAAGAGCGAGGATGGATGAAGCGACATGTTGACTCGCCTGGAAGTCGATGGATTCAAGAATCTGGTGGAGTTTTCCGTTGATTTTGGTCCGTATACATGCATTGCAGGACCAAACGGAGTCGGAAAATCAAATATCTTTGACGCGATACACTTCCTGTCCCTGTTGGCGGATCATTCGATTCTCGAAGCCGCCGTTCGCGTAAGGGCCAGAACTGAAGACACGGCCCGGCTTGATGATCTGTTCTTTCGAGGAGACTCGTTACGCCGGGACTCATTCAGGCTCACAGCCGAGATGCTGGTGGAAAAGGATGTGACCGACGATTTCGGACGCCCCGGCAAGACCAGCTCGACTTTCCTGCGGTATGAGATCGAGATTGCAAAAAAGAAGGATGCGACCGACAATGCTTCCCACTCGATATTCGACATGGAGCTTCGTTCAGAATCACTGCACCATATTACCCAGGGTGAAGCCAGCAAAAGACTGCGATTTCCACACTCGAAGTCAGCGTTCAGAGACGGAGCGGTAATCAATCGACGCCGTGCAAGGACAGGATACATTTCGACAGAATCCAGCAAAGACGGACTTACGGAAATAATCATCCACCAAGATGGTGGTTCAAGAGGTCCGGGACAGAGGGCCCCGGCGCGTCTGGCGCCAAGAACGATTGTCGGCACCACGAGCACAATAGCGACCCCAACGATACTCGCGGCACGTCGGGAGATGCAGAGGTGGAGACTTCTCTCGCTCGAGCCCAGTGCCATGCGACGACCCGATCGGCTCGGTCGAGACCCCATTGTGGTATCCGACAACGGCGCCCATCTCGCCGCGGCTCTCAATCGGTTGAAAGAGAGGGAAGGCCCCGAGGACGATGTAGCGGCGAGAATATCGTCACGCTTGGCGGAGCTCGTTTCCGTGTCCAACGTCGACGTGGTTCGCGACAGGGTTCGTGAGTTGCTCTCGCTTTCCGTAACCGAGGTCGGCGGCCAGAACTTTGCCGCAAGTGCGATATCCGACGGTACATTGCGGTTTCTCGCCCTCTCCGTACTGGCCGAGGATCCGGAGGCAAAGGGGCTGATCTGCATCGAAGAGCCGGAAAATGGAATTCACCCCGAAAAACTGCCGGCAATGGCGAGCCTGATTCACGACCTGGCAGTTGATGTCGGCAATTCGGTGGATTCCGAGAATGTAATGCGACAGGTAGTTCTCGCGACCCATTCCCCTTATTTTCTGCAACTTCAGAAAAAGGACGACGTACTGCTTGCGATGGAAACCGTGATGCAATACTCCAATTCGTCCGTTCGTGCATTTCGATGTTATCCTCTGAAGGGAAGTTGGCGTGCCCACGCCAATGGTGAGCGTTCCGCCCTCGGAATGTCGACGATGCGCGACTACCTGCAGCCACCCGAAGGTGTTCAACTTCGCCTTCCGTTTGAATCGGTGTGATCGTTGTGAATGGTTCAACGGTCCGGTTCATCCTTCTTTGTGAAGGAAGCTCGGACCGTGCATTGGTTCCGCATTTGGAAAGGTTACTGGTGTCCTGCGGTGCGCCAGCAACGGTCGGCTTTTCCGTCCCGCTTTCGACGGTAAAGGACCCCGGGGGAGGACGAGGCTCGGTGTTGGAAAGAAAGATGGAGGCGGTGCTGTCTGTTGAAACGGAGTACGACCTGCTCTTCGTGCATCGCGACTCGGACACGGCGGGCCACGAAACGAGAACGAGAGAGATCAACGAGGCATCGGCGAACGTAGCGTTGAACGTGAATCGGGTCCCGATTGTTCCCGTGAGGACCACGGAAGCATGGATACTGCTGGACGAGGTTGCCATCAGAAGGGTTGCAGGCAAACCAGGGGGAAGACAGCCCCTGAATCTGCCAAGACCTTCCAGGGTGGAGCATCTCGCCGACCCGAAGGGTGCTCTCGAAACGGCACTTGTCGCCGCAAGCGGTTGCAGTGGGAATCGACTCAGGAAGTTCAGGAACAAATTCGGACAGCATCGCCGAATCCTCCTGGAGCAGCTCCCAATCGGCGGCGCTTTGGATCACGTCCCGGCGTGGGCACGGCTCAGGGAAGCAATCTCTGCGCTTGTCGCCGCGCAACAGGCTCCGTAGGTCGAGCCGCGCCCGGAATCAGGTGTAGCCGAGGGAGCGGTCGCGGGCTGCGGCGGCCGGATCGCGGTCGGCGGCGGGGCCGTGGCCGCCGCCCCCCGGGGTTCGCAGGGTCACCACGTCGCCCGGTTGGAGGAGGTGCTGGACCTTCGGATCGACGGGCATGCCGTTGATCTCGACCGCTCCGGTCGCCCCCTCTCCGCCGCCGCCGATCCCTTCGGCGGGGATCCGGACCCGCTCGGCGGAAAGGAACGCCACCGTCGAGGTCGGGGACGTGTTGCGGATCCGGATCTCCTGGCCGAGTCCCCCCCGGTGGCGCCCCGCCCCTCCGCTCCCCGGGACGAGCCCCCGACTGAGCACGCGGAGCGGGCTCAGCTTCTCGATGACCTCGGTCGGGGTCGAGGAGATGTTGCTCGGCCAGCTCAGGCAGCTCTCGCCGTCGCCCGAAGCCGTGGCGCCCATCCCGCCGTTGAAGAAGAAGAGGTTCGAAAACGGCTTCCCCGCCTCGTCGACCCCCGCCTGGGTGATGGACCAGAGGGGGGAGCCCGCAATCGCCATCACCCGCTCCGGGATCGCCCCGGCGAGCGCGGCGAGGGCGAGACTCGGGATGAAGTGCCCGGTGAGGGCCCGGGACACGACGGGGGCGGGATAGACAGGGTTGACGAGGGAGCGCTCCGGCGCGCGCACCGTCACCGCCTCGAGCGAGCCGCCGTTGTTGGGGACCTCGGGGGCGGCCACGCACTTGATCGCGTAGGCGGACATCGCCTCGGTGTAGCAGAGGGGCAGGTTGATCGCCCGGTCCACCTGGGGAGAGGTGCCCGCGAAGTCGAACTCCGCCCGCTCGCCCGCAATCGTCAGCGCGAGCTCGATGCGGAGCGGCTCGTCGAAGCCGTCCGTCTCGAGGGCGGCGCGGTGGCAGCCGTCGGGGATGGTGCGGATCGCGCTTCGCATCGCCGCCTCGGTACGGCCGCGGATCTCGTTCGAGAGCCCGTCGAGCGACTCCATTTCGTACTCGCGGGCGAGCGAGAGAAGCCGCGACTCCATGAGACCGAGGGCGGTGACCTGGGCCCAGAGATCGCCCGCGGTGAGCTCGGGGGTCCGGACGTTGCGCGCGAGGATCCGGAACAGGGTCTCGTCCGGGCGTCCCGCGGCGATGAGCTTCAGGATCGGGATCTGGAGCCCTTCCTCGAAGATCTCGCGCGCCTCCGGGGAGCGGACCCGGCCCCCGATGTCCGGCGCGTGGGCGGTGCTCGCCGCGAACCCGAGGAGCGCGCCCTCGAGAAAGACCGGCTTCGCGACGCAGATGTCGGGGAGGTGCCCGGTGCCCATCCACGGGTCGTTGGTGACGAGGACGTCGCCGGGAGCGAGCG
>JAJDXW010000124.1 GCA_022823045.1 Gammaproteobacteria bacterium | reverse complement strand
ATTTCTGAGACGGATGAGCTTGGTACGCAATCAGGAGGCCGTTTATGCCCTGAACGACGCGGGGGCATTCCCAGGCGCCCGGGACAAGTACGGGCACACTGCTTTGCACTTGGCGGCCGACAAGGGGCATATCGGGGTGATTGTTGTTCTAGTCGATATCGGAGCTGACCCGAATGCACACAGCAAGAATGGCGCTACCCCTGCAGATGTCGCCGACGCCGCTGGCCGGTCCGATGTCATTGCCGTGCTGCGCGCAATAGGCGCTGACCGTTGAAGGCACGGCCGCGCTAAGAGGGAAATCAAATGGCTACATGTGGATTCTGTGCTAAGTCGGGGTGGTTTCTGAGGACTAACGAACAAGGCCTTTGCGATGCCTGTGCGCAAGCGTGGTCATGGGAAACGGAATCGAATCTTCAGGTGATCAAGGAAAGTGCAAACATCGCATCTGAAACCAAAAAACTCGATACGATGCTGTCGAGATTCGCCGTTGCGGTGGACGCGTGCCGCCAGCTTCTGAAATACGAAAGACGGGGAATTTCGAGCATGAGCCCGCCGCCAAGTGAGGCAATAGACTTGCTCGTGTCTGAGCGTCAATCTGCGGTTATGAGGTGGATCGACCGTGAACTGGCGGCCGCACGGGCGAAATCGGCAGCGGCGACAACACCTGCTGCTAGGACCCGCGGCTACAGCAAGCTTCTCGAAAGCATCAGCACCCTCTACATGCAGCTCGACGACACAGAGGAGATACGAACCGCGGAACTTTCGGTAAGGCAGGAACTCGACACTGTGCGCCTCAAGGTGGAGCTCGACCGCGCCGGCAAGCTCGAATTTCGGGGTCAGAAGAAGCGGGCGTGCGATGCCTACTTGGACGCACTCTACTTGGTTCGAGGCGATAGCATCCCCAACGACGAGCAACAGACAGAAATTGATCGAATTGAGGCGAAGATAGTGGCGCTCGGCGGGGAAGTGCCCGTCTCCACCGATCGTTGAGGTGGGGGCGACGGATCGTGAATAGTGGCTTACTCCCTTGAACCGAGTCGGCGATAGGCCGCGAGCGGGTTCAAGCACATCGAGTGCCTTGGCGCCGAGTTCCCGCCCGGCGGTCACGCACTTGGTGGACCAGATGGGCAGCAGCACCGCCAGGACATCGGCGGTGGTGATCAAACTCGGGGCAGAGGCGGACACTCCAACCTACACGTAGGCCTGCTTGCGGCTCGCTTCCCACTGGTGGTTTTGTTCTCGACACAGTTACTTGCTCGAGCCAAATCGCGTCTCTGCGAACTCTTTCCGGATGTCGGTCACCGTGTCCATGATCTCGGCTGGCAGGGGTTCGATCTGTTCGCCCAACTCCGCCCTGACGGCGTGCCAGAGCGGTTCCATTGGTTCGACCAGTCCGGCCTTCTCCACCAGTTCCTTGACCCTTGACCCGTGACCAGCAGCGACTGCCCCGATCAGCGAATCCGTCAATCCAGGCCATCTCTGAGTCTGGAAGTCGGCACCGCCCACACCCAGAGCACGCCCCATCAGATTCAACGCCTCAGTCCAGTTGCCACGACTAGCCAGGAGATCGGACAGTGTATGAAGAGCAGTCGGGCTCTCCGGCTCCACCTCAATCGCTCGCCGAGCGTAGCCCTCTGCATCATCTAGACACCCGTCTTCTTCCTGCCCCAGAATTGCCTCCGCTAGAATCCTCCATGCCTCGCTATGGGTTGAATCAAGTTCTGTCGCCCTTCGGCATGCAGCTTCCGATTCGCGATGTCTCCCGAAGAAGTTCAACCACCGGCTACCCGCCGTCAGCATGATTGCGATCATCTGACGTAGTTTTACCGGGTCGTCGGGTCGAACGTACTCCGATGCCCGCTGCCAAGCGGCGGTCAGCTCGTCATACCGTTCCAGATCTGCAAGAGCGATTCCTCGGTTCCCCAGCGCCCTTGCCGCGGTATGCCGCAGTTCTGCGGAATCTTCTGTTCGGAGATATTCGGTAACGCGTTCCCAACCAGCAAGAGCCTCGTCGATTCTGCCTCGTTCGGCGAGCACTTGGCCTCTGGCTGCAAGGGCTTTGGCTGCCGTGTGGCGCAACTCATCCGGATCGTCGGAACCGACGAATTCCTCGGTTCGTTCCCAAGTGACCATAGCCTCTTCCTTTCGACTTTGATCGGCCTGAACTTGTCCTACCAGAAGAAGCAACTTGGCCACAATCTCGCGCAGCTCGGGAGGGTCTTCAGGGCTGACGTATTCTGAAACCATCGCAAGAACTGGCAAGGCGTCCTCCAACCGCTCCAAGTGGATAAAGACATGCGCCTTCATGGCTATGGCCGCGACTGCAACGACGCGCAATTCTTCGGGTTCATCCTGGCGGGTATTTTCCAATACCTGGTCGAGAACGGCCGGAATGTCATCGAAACAATCCCGCAGGAACAGCACGAGACCCAAGAACAGCCATGAAAAGGGATTTTCCGGCGCCTTCTGGATCGCCTCTCGAAATACGGCTTCTGCGTCTGCGAAGCGTTTCACTTGAATAAATTCAATGCCACGCTGGAGTCTGTCGAATATTCCGGGAGAATCTGACCGCTGCCGATCTTCAAACGCCTGCTCGATCTCCCCGAGCACCGGTGCATTCGCTCCGAATGTGTAGCTTACCAGACCAATCGCGTTGCGTCGCCATTCTTCGCGTCCATCAAACTCTTCGTCTTTCGCCACATAGCTGGCGAGAATGCCAAGCCATTCGGACATATCGCCGGAAGGTGAGCTTTGCTTGCGGAGCGCGTCCAGCGCTGCGGGATACATCGCGCGGAGTACGCTTGGGCCGAAGAGGTCGTGGAGGAAGTGAACGAGTCGCTCCAGGCGCTGGCGACCAGTGCGCGAGAAACGAAGAAGGTAGTAGATGTTGTAGAACCGGTCGCTGACTTCGTAACGGACTCGTTTTGCGCGGGGCAGTCTGAGTTCCCTTGCATAGCCCTTTTCGACGAGCTGGCGGAGCTGGGCGCTCGCATGGGAAGAGCTCAGCTTCGACGCAGCGGCAACTTCCTTGGCAAGCATCGGGCTCCATCCGGCGGCCAAGCAGTGAAAGACCCTGCGGCCTTGGGTGGGTAGCTCTTCAATCCGCGCTTTGAAGTACGGGGTCTGCTCGTCGATGAGCCGCTCCAAGTCTTCGAGCGGGGAGCCAAGCGGCGATTCGATCAGCATCCTGCAAGCGAGCACCAGGAGCCGCGGGTTGCCCCCCGTCAACCTGCGCACCGTTTCCAGTCGTCCACGTTCGCGACGAAGGGTTTCCGAAAGGTCCGAGGTGCCATTCCCGTCCGCGTACGACTCGAGCATTCGGTGCGTGTCTTCCGGACCAAGGCCTTCGAGAATGAATAGCTGGAAGAACTCGTAGAACGGTTGGCCGTGCCCGCGGATCGCGTCAAACACGGTGTTGGCCGAGCCGACGAGCAGAATGTCCGAACGCTCGATGAGGCTCGCCCGCAGGGTGTGAACCTCGCATTCATCTCCGAGTTGTCCGAAAATGACGTCGAGGTTCTCGACGAACAGGATGAGCCGCTTCCCGCTCTCCTGATAGAAGTCCCTCAGGGCCGCGCGCGCATACACTGCCTGCCGTTCGGGGTCGTTCTCGTCCTCCCTGATCGCGTCCGCCTGCTCCGCCCACCGGGGCTCGTCTGTTGCGCGGGAAAGATGGTCAAGGGCGGTGAGCCAGAAATCCGCCAGATCGCCAATGCCGTAGCTCTCCTCGTCGAACGCGACGGGCTGCCAGCTCGCGGCGAACTCGGAAACTTCTTCAATCGATAGCAGGAACCGCAGCCCGAGAGTGGTCTTTCCCATACCACGGGGACCGATGAGGAGGAAGTGTTGACACGGTCGCCCGGGTTTCTCTTCGCGAATTATGCGGTGCAGCTCCTCGAGTGTCTCTTGGCGCGCGATGAACGACGCCTTGAGCTCGCTGGAGCTGAGCTGGGCCGGGTTGTAGAGGCGTTGGCGCATCACGGTCCATTTCCTCTCGCGTGGTGCCTCCGCCACCATTCGCGGAGGAGGTTCGAACGGAACGCGAGCCGGTCGGCTTCGCGAATCAGGTATCCGTCGGCTTCCAAGTCGCGCACCACCGCTCGGAACGTCCGTTCGTCCCGCTGAATCAGGTCCGTGAGCTCCCCGATTGTCGTGCCATCCCTCCTGCGGCAAGCTTGGCTCAGGACTTGGCGGGCCAGTTCGTACTCGCGTTCGTCGAGCGCAACTTCGAGGCGCGTGACGTAGTGGTCAAGGTGGGCGGTTCCGCTCGCCCCCGCGAGACGTTCCGCAAAGCACCGGTCTATCAGCCCCGGGGAAACGCGCGAGGGATCGCGTCTGCAAACATCCCGAATTGCGAAGAAGAAGAGCTGCACATGGAAGGGGACCGGGTCCTGCAACAGGTCGATAATTTGGATGATGGCATTTCTATCGAGATGGAAGTTGCCGTTACGGCCCAGCTCGGCCAGGCAGTCGGCAGCGGTGGACCTGTCCCACGAGTCCAGGTGGAAGGGTGCGAGATCGTTGATCGTTCCGGAGATTCGGGCGCGACGGAGGACTCCTTCGAGTCCAATCGAACCGCCGAACAGAGTCTGGACTCGATCTCGGAGCTCCGGTGACTGGCGCCAGTGCCGGAGGCGCGACAGCAGCAGCTCCGCGTCTCGCTGGCCGCCCGCTCGGAGCATGCGTGAAACGAGGACAGGAAGCTCGTCGATGACGATCAGGAGCTTGCGGCCAGCATCCGGCAGGCCCGCCAGGCGCGCTTGGAGCCGATCTGCGGCGAGGTCCCAGTCGCGGCCAATCGCGTTCTTGAGCTCGACCCTCAGCACGTCGATATCGACACCGACGGACACGCGTGAAAGGATGTCCTTGACGACGGTCGAGAACGGGATTGCCTCGATACGGCTTCGGAACCGAGGGTCAGCGGCGAGCGTGGCGACGATCGAGGCTACGCAGTCGGCTGAGCTGTCGCCCTTCTCGGCATCGACGTAGAGGACATCCCAGTCGTTGCGCGGAGCGCGGTGGAGTTCCAGCATCAAGCTGGTCTTGCCCACCCGTCGCGGGGCGAGCATCAGGATGTGCTCACCCTGCTCCAGCAGCTCCCAGATTCGGGAAAGCTCGTACTCGCGTCCGTAGAGGTCGTCACCGACGACAGGCTTTCCGATGACGTTGCGCATTTCCGCTTCCGCTCCGTGGATACCGGTGCGGCATCATACATGACAAGATATATTTTGGCAAAATTTTTATTGCCAAAATAATCATTGCGAAATCGAGTGCCGTGTCGTGGTGGTCATCGTGATGCGGTGCGCGGTCGCCCCTTGGGGCGGGCCTGTGGGTTGCGGTGCGCCGCAGCCGCACGGGCGGCGGCGGGCGGTGCCGCGGGCAGGCGGGGCGGCGCGGTCAGGGGAGGGTGGGGTCGGGGGCCACCCGCACGAGGAGCTTGCCGAAGTTGCGGCCCTCGAGGAGGCCCATGAACGCGCGGGGGGCGTTCTCGATCCCCTCCACGACGTCCTCGCGGTAGCGGATCCGGCCGCCTCGCACCCACTCGCCCATCTCGGCGTGGAACGCGTCCGCCTCGTCGGCGAAGTCGTAGACGATGAAGCCGCGGATGAGGATCCGCTTGGTGAGCGAGGCCCGCATGAGGTCGGTCACCGCCGCCGGTCCGGACGGCGGGTCGCCGGGCTTCAAGTTGTACTGCGCGATGAGCCCGCAGACCGGGACCCGCGCGAAGGGGTTGAGGAGCGGCAGGACGGCCTGGAACACCGCCCCGCCCACGTTCTCGAAGTAGACGTCGATGCCGTCCGGGCACGCTTCGCCGAGCTTCTCCGGGAGGTCCGGGTCGCGGTGGCTCACGCAGGCGTCGAAGCCGAGCTCGTCCACCACGTAGTCGCACTTCTCGCGCGCGCCCGCGATCCCGACCACCCGGCAACCCTTGATCCGGGCGATCTGGCCGACTACCGCGCCTACCGCCCCGGAGGCGGCGGAGACCACCACCGTCTCCCCCTCCTTCGGCTGTCCGATCCGGAGCAGCCCCATGTACGCGGTCATGCCGGGCATCCCGAGGACCCCGACCGCCGTCGAGACGGGGGCGTTCGCGGGATCGATCCGGCGGGTGCCCGCGCCCGCCCCCCGCGCGATCGAATGGCTCTGCCAGCCGGTGAACGAGCTGACGATGTCGCCCGGCGCGAATCCCTCCGCCCGGGACTCGACGACCTCGCTCACCCCGCCCGCCGGCATCACTCCGCCGAGCTCCACCCCCGGGGCGTAGCCCGCCCCCGCCTCGTTCATGCGGCTTCGCATGTAGGGGTCGAGCGAGAGGTAGATGGTGCGAAGGAGCAGCTCCCCGTCCCCCGGGCTCGGAACCGGCGCCTCCTCGAGGCGGAAGTCGGTCTCCTTCGGTGCC
The DNA here is from genome assembly GCA_022823045.1 of Gammaproteobacteria bacterium. Classification (GTDB taxonomy): domain Bacteria; phylum Pseudomonadota; class Gammaproteobacteria; order HK1; family HK1; genus JAJDXW01. The sequence continues at coordinate 6,666 of JAJDXW010000124.1, read as the reverse complement.
CCGTCCGGGCGGGCGGCGAGGACGATGCGTCGGTTCTCGGTCATGCGTTGGCTCCGGTGGCGTGTCTCATCGTGGCTCCGATCTCGCGGTGAAGGACGAGGTCTGCGATCTCGTCGAAGTCCGTCGGGTCGCGGTTGAGGATGACGAGCCGCGCCCCGCGGCGCTTCGCCATGGCGGGAAAGGCGGCGGCGGGGTAGACCACCAGCGAGGAGCCGATGGAGACGAAGAGGTCGCAGGCGTTCGTCTCGTCCTGCGCGCGGGCCATCGCCGCTTCCGGCATGGCCTGGCCGAAAGAGATGGTCGCGGCCTTGATGTAACCGCCGCAGTCGCAGACCGGCGCCTCCCCGTCCTCCTCGAAGCGCTCGCGGATGGGGTCGAGCTCGTAGCGCTTCTCGCAGGCGAGGCAGCGCGCGTAAGTGGAGTTCCCGTGGAGCTCGATGACCTGCTCGTCGGGCACCCCGGAGGCCTGGTGGAGGCCGTCGATGTTCTGGGTGATGACGCACGACGCCCGGCCCTCGCGCACCAGCCGGGCTACGCCCGCGTGGCCCGCGTTGGGCTCGGCGGCGCGCAGGGTCTTGTCGGTCTCGAACTTGCGCCGCCAGGTCTCGCGGCGCGCCTCGTCCGACGCCATGAACTCGCCGAAGTCGATCGGCCGGAACCGGTCCCAGACGCCGCCCGGGCTCCGGAAGTCGGGGATCCCCGACTCGGTGCTGATCCCCGCCCCGGTGAAGAAGACGATCCGGCGGGAGGTTTCGAGAATCGCGCGAAAGCGCGCGATGTCCGAATCGAAGACGCTGGTCAACGGGGACTCCTCCGGAGGTTCGGCAAGGGATGGGGCGGTCGTGGGCCAGCGCCTCCGGCCGCGGGGGGTGCCGGCTCGCCCGCGGCGGGCGTGCCACGCCCCCGCCGCGGCGGCGATTCGGAGCTCGCTGCCGTCACGTGGCCGCCGCCGCCTTCGCGGACAGGGGCGGGCGGGTCGCGTCGAGGAGCAGCCGGAACGGGGCCAGCAGGAGGAGGGCGAACCCCGCCTTGACCCCGAGGTCTCCGAGCGCCCAGGTCACCCACGGGTCCCCGCTTCCCGCGAAGGCGAGCGAGAAGAAGAGGGCGGTGTCGAGGATCGAGCCGAGGGCCGACGAGACGAGCGGCGCCAGCCACCACTTCGCGTTCCGCAGCCGGTCGAAGACCTGCACGTCGGCGAGCTGGGCGACGAGGAAGGCGGTCCCCGAGGCGGCCGCGATCCGCGGCTCCGCAAGCAGTGCGGACAGGACCACCCCGCAGGCGAAGCCGGCTCCCACCACCCCCCGCGCCGCGCCCGCACCGAAGCGCCGGTTGGTGAGGTCGGTCACCAGGATGGCGAAGGGATAGGTGAAGGCTCCCCAAGTGAGCCAGTCGTTGATCGGGTACTGGACGAGCACGTTCGACGAGGTGACGACCACCGCCATCGCGGCGACCCCGAGGGCGAGCCCCCGGGCGCCGATGCCGTTTCCCCCATTCCCCACCCGCATGGCCGCGTCCCGCCTCACCGGCGGCGCCGCATGGCCGGGATCACGGTCATCCCGTACGCGTTCAGGGTCTCGTCCTCCTGGTCGTGCATGAGGTAGATCGCGAACTGGTCGACCCCGAGCTCGCGCAGCTCGTCGAGCCGGCGGATGTGGTTGTCGGGCGGCCCGAGGATGCAGAAGCGGTCCACGATCTCGTCCGGCACGAACTCGGTGTGCACGTTGCCGGCCCGGCCGTGGTCGGCGTAGTCGTAGTCCTGCCGGCCGATGATGTAGTCGGTAAGGGCGGCCGGCACGTCCGACCCGTCCTGCCCGTAGCGGGCCACGAGGTCGGCGACGTGGTTCCCGACCATCCCGCCGAACCAGCGCACCTGGTCGCGCTGGTGGGGGAGGTCGTCGCCGACGTAGGCGGGCGCGGCAACGCAGATCTTGAGCGTGTCGGGGTCGCGCCCCGCGGCGGCGGCCGCCTCGCGGACGCTGCCGATGGTCCATGCCGCGATGTCGGGGTCGGCGAGCTGCAGGATGAAGCCGTCGGTCTCGCGGCCGCAGAGGGAGAGCGCCTTCGGCCCGTAGGCGGCCATCCAGATGTCCAGGCTCCCGCCGCTTCGCCACGGAATCTTCTGGGGCTGTCCGCGGTAGGTGACCTCGCGCCCCTCCGCGAGGCCCTTGATGACGCCCATCGCTTCGGAAAGGGTGGCGAGCGAGCAGGGGGGGCGGCCGATGACCCGGAGGGCGGAGTCGCCCCGTCCGATCCCGCACACCGTGCGGTCTCCGAACATCTCGTTGAGGGTCGCGAACAGCGACCCCGTCACCGTCCAGTCGCGGGTCCCCGGGTTCGTCACCATCGGGCCCACCTTCATCCGCCGGGTGGCCGCGAGGATCCGGGAATAGATTACGAACGGCTCCTGCCACAGGATGTGGGAGTCGAACGTCCAGGTGTGGGTGAAGCCGAGGGTCTCCGCCCGCTGGGCGACGTCCACCGTCCGCGATGCAGGTGGATCGGTCTGGAGCACGATGCCGAAATCCATGTTTCCCGTCCGTCTTGGCTGGTGCAATGGTACCCGTTGCGCGGCCCGATCCGGCGGCTCGCCCGAACCTCGTTCCCATGTCGCCATCCGTGCCCGCTCAGATCCCGGGGGTGGAGCCCGCGGGCCGGTCGGGCGGCGATGGTTCCGGCGAAATCCCGTAGCGCCCGAGCCGGGTACCGGGGCCGCGGCCCGGCACCCGCAAGGCCCCCTGCCGCTCCTGTGGCGTGCCGCAGCGCGAGGCGGTCAGGTCTCCGGGCGGTCCGGCTCGGACGGGGCGCCGGTGGGCGGCCAGCGTTCGAGGAATCGGTCGATCGCCTCGACGGCGCCACCCGCGTCGAGCTCCTCGGCCTTCACCCGGATGATGGCGAGGGTGAGCTCGCTCAAGTCCCGGTCCCGCCGCCCGCGCCGCGCCTCCCGGTGGCGGCTCCGGAGCTCGGCGAGCACGTTGCCGCGGGTCATCTGCGGCTGCTCCATGCGCCGGGCGGCCTCCTCGAGGCGCCCGCGGAGCGCGTCGGCGAGGGCGCGAACCTCGCCCACCGGAAAGCGCCGTTCCGCGTCCTCGCATACGTGGACCGCGTCGCGCTCGAGCTTCGCGACCTCGTAGGCCTTCGTGAACGGCCAAAGTATCGCCATGGTTGTGGTTCGGGCGGTTCGGGCGGTTCGGGCGATTCGGGTGGGGCGGAGAGACCGATCAGGGGGCGTAGCGGAGAAGGCCCCCCGGCGGCATCCGGGGCGGCAGGCCCTTGTGGTGGACCTCACGGAACCCGGCGGGACCCTCGTGCGCAATGCGCCACACCCCGTCTCCGTTCTCGCGCCAGTACTGCCACCATCGCCGCCCCGCCGCGCCCCCGGCGGCGAACTCCACGAGGACCATGGTCGATTCCTCGCCGGCGTGGACCGGATAGCCGTAGATCCCGAGTCCTCGGTGCGCTCCCTCCCCGCCGTTGAGGCGCGCGATCCGGGTCAGCCATTCGTCCCGGTGGCGCTCGTGCTCCCCGGCCGCGAGCCAGCGCAGCCGCCCGCCGATGATGACCGGGACGCTCTCCCTCTCGATCTCCCGCACCAGGGTCTCGAGCGCCGGGTTCGAGACGGTGAGGCAGCCCCGGCTCCAGCGGGGAGGACGGCTCTTGAGGTTCCGGGGCACGCCGTGGATCCAGATGCCGTATCCGTCCCTTCGCCGGCGCTCGTCCCACCCGTTGGGGTAGTTGAGCCCGAGGGCGCCGGCCCCGTACAGCTCGGGCAAGTACCGATCTCCCACCCACATGGTCACGAAGTAGACCCCGAGCGGCGTCTTGTCGTCGCCCTCCCGCCGCTTGTCGGTACCGCCTCTCCCGATGGAGGCGTACCAGTCGCCCGCCATCGTCCAGCCCCCGCCGGACCGCTCGAAGAGATAGAGACGCGAACGGGAGGTGTCCGCGACCACCACCTTGCTGCGGTCCGGGGCGGTCTCGATGAGGACGTCCGGCAGGTGTCCCGGACCAGGGCGGTCAAACCAGTAGGAGAGCCGGGCGAAGGCCTCGTCGCGCGACTCCTGCATCGGACCCGAGCCGGGCCGGGAAATGAGCTCGATGAGGGTATCGGCGAGGTTTTCGGTCTCGAGCAGGGATGCCTGGATGACGCGGGCGGCGAGGAAGTCGGGGTAGTTCGCGGTGACCTGGTACAGCGCCTCGAGCCCTCCCCCCCGGTCCCCGCGGTCGAAGCGGTCGAACGCCGCGAAGAGCTCTGCCTCCCGCAGGTCCATCCCCGCCGCGCTCGCCGCCGCGCTTCCCGCCGCGAGCGCGGACAGGAGCGCCCCGATCGCGAGGCGAGCGAGCCGCTCCGGAAGTCCCGTCCGTCGCCAGAAACCCATCCAGGTCGTTCCCTTGTGCGAGGTACGGGGCGCTATGGTACGACTCCGGGCCACCTCGCCACCACTGTCGGGGCCTCGGCCAGGCCTTCGCTCGGCGTTCGCTTGCGCTCGGCCCGCGTTTGCGACAGGCTTCGAGCCCCACCCGATTCCACGGACCTCGCGCTGTCGTGTACCTCCACGCGGACCTTCTCCAGCGGGCCGACGCATCGAATCCGGTGCGGGTCGGGCTCATCGGCGCCGGCAAGTTCGGGTCGATGTTCCTGAGCCAGGCCCCGACCACCCCCGGCCTTCGGGTCACCGCGATCGCGGACCTCGAGCCGGACCGCGCCCGGGCCGCCTGCCGCACCGCCGGCTGGAGCGATGCCCTCGTCGCGGACACCGCCTTCACCGACGACGCCCTCGCCCTCATGGCGCGCCCCGACGTCGACGTGGTGGTGGAGGCCACCGGCCGCCCCGAGGCGGGCATCCGTCATGCTCGCGGCGCGTTCGCTTCGGGCAAGCACATCGTCATGGTGAACGTCGAGGCGGACGTGCTCGCCGGCCCGCTGCTCGCGAGCGAAGCGGACGCGGCCGGGGTCGTCTACACGATGGCCTACGGGGACCAGCCCGCCCTCACCTGCGAGCTCGTCGAGTGGGCGCGCTGCTCCGGGTTCGACGTGGTCGCGGCCGGCAAGGGCACCAAGTACCTGCCGAGCTACCACGCCTCCACCCCCGACACGGTATGGGAGCACTACGGCCTCACTGCGGACCAGGCGCGCGCGGCGGGGATGAACTTCCAGATGTTCAACTCCTTCCTCGACGGGACCAAGTCGGCCCTCGAGATGGCCGCAATCGCGAACGCGACCGGGCTCGCCCCGCCGCCCGACGGGCTCGGCTTCCCGCCCTGCGGCATGGATGACCTCGCGCACGTGCTCCGCCCCCGCTCCGAGGGCGGACTCCTGCACCACAAGGGGCAGGTGGAGGTGGTGTCGTCGCTCGAGCGCGACGGCCGGCCGGTCGCCCGCGATCTGCGCTGGGGGGTGTACGTGGTCATCGAGGCGCCGAACGACTACGCCGCCGCCTGCTTCCGCCAGTACGGGATGAACACCGATGCGAGCGGACGGTACTCGGCGATGTACAAGCCCTTCCACCTCATCGGGCTGGAGCTCAACGTCTCGATCCTCTCCGCCGCCCTTCGCGGCCGTCCGACCGGGGCGACCCGGGGCTTCGAGGGCGACGTGGCGGCGACCGCCAAGCGCGACCTCGCGGCCGGGGAGCGCCTCGACGGGGAGGGCGGGTACACCGTCTACGGCCGGCTGCTCCCCGCCCGCATCGCCCTCGAGCGCGCGACGCTTCCCATCGGGCTCGCCCACGGGGTGGAGCTGAAGAACCCGGTCCGGGCGGGGGAGACCATCGCCTGGTCGGACGTCCGGGTGGACGGGTCGGCCGAGGCGGTGCGGGTGCGGCGCGAGATGGAGGCGCGCTTCGGGGGGAGCCTCGCGAGCGCGGCCGACTGACCCCCTCGCCGCCTCGAGTGGCCCGGATGTTCACAGTTGAGTCAACCTTTCGAAGCGGTTTCATGAGGGAGAGGTACGAGGCTGCTGCCGGTGCGGCGCGCCGCGGCTTCGAACCGCGACGGGTGGATTCAAGCATGTCTGCTCGGTCCGAGGCGCAGCCTCGCTAGAACGCAGATGGGCCGCGAAACGGAGGTGTCGGACGCCTGGAAGTCCTCCGGGGCCTTCGTCCCGGGGGCGGACGTCCGCGTCCCGGGGCGCGGGGGCGGCCCGCTCTCCGATCTCTCCTTCGCGGTCAAGGACCTCTTCGACGTCGCGGGCGTGCCGACCGGGGGCGGGAATCCCGACTGGGGCCGCGCCAATCCGATCCCGGAGCGACACGCCGCCCTCGTGGACCGGTTCCTCCGGGCCGGGGCGACGCTTGCCGGCAAGACGATTACCGACGAGATCTCGCTCGGGATCCTCGGCGAGAACGCCTTCCACGGCACTCCCCGCAACCCGGCCGCGCCCGGCTTCGTTCCCGGCGGGTCGTCCTCGGGCTCGGCGGCGGCGGTCGGGGCGGGTCTCGTCGATTTCGCGCTCGGGAGCGACACCGGCGGCTCGGTCCGGGTGCCCGCGAGCTTCTGCGGCCTGTACGGGATCCGGCCGACCCACGGTCGCGTCGACGTCGCGGGCCTGATGCCCCAGGCGCCGAGCTTCGATACCGCAGGCTGGTTCGCGCGCGACGCCGCGACCTTCCTCCGGGTCACGGTGGCGGCGCTGGACGAGGGCGCCCCGGCCGCCGCCCCGGCCGCCCC
>JAJDXW010000297.1 GCA_022823045.1 Gammaproteobacteria bacterium | reverse complement strand
ACCGAGGCCGACGACGTGGTCGCCTGCATCGTAGACGCGATCCAGAAAGCTATTGTTCCACGCGGAGTACGTATCGCACGGCAAAACAGAATGGTCCTGTGGCTCGTTGAACGAACGCGGCTCCAGCGAATTGGCGGAACCGCGCCCATCAAGGGCAGGCTTCCACACCTTGTTCCAGAGATGGTGTAGCGCCGTCGCGTAGTCGCACCGCACCTGGTGCGCGGCGAGAACCGCGGTATGGAAGTCCGGCAGACGATTCCACTCGAGATCGACAGGGACTTCGAGGTTCTTGCTGTCCAGAATGTGATGGACCGCTGACCGGACCGCAGCGTCGTTCAGATAGGCCCGATAGCTCTCGGGGAGGGTGAAGTCCGTCATCGTGATCTCCGAAGCAAGGCGTGAGGGCGATTCCGGGCGTTCAGCCAGTGCGGTCCCAGAGGGTCCGGCGGAACTGGCGGAATGCGTCGTCGTCGTGGTCGTAGTGGTCTTGACGCAGGGCCCGGTCGTAGGCAAGCAGCAGTGAACGCCATGACATCCATCGCCAATCCTTGCTCCTTTGCCGGCGGAGCGCACGGACGACCCTGTCGTCTCGAAGCGGAGACACGATGAAAAGTAAGGGAGGTTCCCTCTCGTCACGTGGGACCTCGCGCCGATAGTCCCTCTCAATTTGTTTGAGGAGACGGGTGCGATAGCCGGGCAGTTGTCCAGGAGTGACGTGGTGTCCGAGCTTGGCCTCGATGATGGCGCCACGCCCGCGGCCCGAAGCGTCCGTCCATTCAATCAGGAGGTCGATGCGCCTTTCATTGGCGGGCGCTTCCGGCGTCACGCTCGCCTCGCGGAGACTTTTGTCTTCGTTGCCGGGTCTGGAACCCAGCGCCCGCAGCAAAGCCCGTATCCGGCCCGTTCGGGTCTTGCGGTCACCGGCGTTGAGAAAGTAGGCAATGCCTTTGGTGATCTGCGGTTCCGTCAGCCGTACCTCCTGCAGCCACTCCAGCGGAGCGGCATGGAGGAAGTGATGGCGACGATCGATCCCGAAGACACCATCCAGGGCGAGGCGCGTGCAGTCCCAGCTTGGCGAGGGCTCGAACCGAAGGCTCCCGTCGGTGATGACACGCATCAGGGCGCTGGACCGGAAGCTTGCGAGGCGGATCAATGCCGTGTGTCCGGCCGTCCAGTCCGGTGGGTCGAATCCCAACGCGTCGTTCCGGATGGCGCAGACAGCCCCCGACCATGCACAAGGCGTCGCGTCTGAAGGCGGGGCGCATGTCCGCAAGGGGCAGCAGGTTGCCGACCGCACGGCGCGTCAACATCACCTTGAGCCCCGCTGGGGCAGGGCATCGGTCGGGGGCGAGGGTTCGATGGCGGTAGCTTCAGGGCGGAGTGAGTGGCAGGCTGCCGCGAGCATCGAGTGCCCTTCCCTATGCCGCCGACGGCCGGGCCGTCACGCGTTCGGCGATCTCGCGACCCGACTCGATCTCCGCCTGGCGGAGCTCCCAGGTCTTCTGGAGATTCAGCCAGAGTTGGGGCGTCGTACCGAAATACCTTGCTAGCCGCAGCGCCGTGTCCGCGCTCACGCCTCGCTGGCCGTTCAGGATCATTGTCACCCGGTTCACCGGCACCCCGAGGGCCTTCGAAAGCGCGTTGGTGGACAGCCCGAGCTCATCGAGCTCCTCGCGCAGGACTTGGCCCGGGTGCACCGGCCTCATGCCGTTCTTCGCGTTCATGCCAAACCCCCTCAGTGATAGTCCACGATCTCGACGTCGCACGGCCCGTCGTCCGTCCAGCGGAAGCACAGACTTGCCAGCTCGCCACTTGGCGATGAACTCGCCCGGCGTTATCGTGGGCCACGGCCTTGGACACTCCGGAGGCTGGGGCGAAGCGCTCAGGCGGACGTCCACGGGTCGATCACCTCGACCCCCGCATCGGAGAAGTCCCGCACGTTCCGGGTCGCCACGGCCATGCCCCGCGATCGCGCGATGGCCGCAATCTGACAATCCGACTGCGAGATCGCACGCCCGGCGGCACGGCTCGCGGCGGCGATATCGGCGTAGGCACGCGCCGCGCCGCTGTCGAACGGAAGAACCCGGCCCGCAAACAAGCCGCCCAGCGTCCGCTCGACGGCGTCCGAGAGACCCCGACGACGCGCTCCTTCCGGCAGAAATGCGATACCGGTCCGAACCTCCGCTTCGGTGATCGCCGTTACGAACAACTCGCGCGCCGGCAGGTCGTCCATCCAGACGAGCACCTGCGTGCTTGGCACGTCGCGCATCAGTTCGGACACCACGTTCGTGTCAAGCAGGATCATCGCCGTCTCAATCAAATCGGAGCGGTTCGCGCATCGGGCCGCGCGCCGGCAGTTCCAACTCGACCCCGCCGAATGGTTTGAACAGTTCGTGAATCGCCGTTCCCAAGCCTTTCGCGGGCACCGCGTCCCCTCCCACGGCCTCGCGCAGAATCAGCCGCACCTCTTCTTCCATGGAACGGCCATTGCCCGCCGCGCGTACACGCAGTCCGGTCTTCACGTCGTCGTCGAGATTGCGGATCGTGATGCTCGCCAATGCTGTGCCCTCCGTTTGCGTTTGACCGCATCCTACGCGGTGCTTGCGATGCAATCAAACCGCAGTCCGCGCCTTGCTGGGATCACTGTCGGCATCAGGCGTGGAACGCCTGCGTCTCGGAGACGACCTCGCCTGGTGTCATGGGGGCGGTTTGACGCACTCGGATGCACTCCCCGGGAGCAAGCGGACTTCGCGCGGAACTTGCGGGGAAGTGCAGGGTGACAGCAGCACGACAGTGGTGAGGGTCAGGTCCGCGAGCCGCGGACATGGGGTGGCATCTCGGGGTGCTCCGCATGAGCCGAGCAGGCACGGAGGGACGACGGTGTGCTCCGCTTCGCGCAGGCCGCCGGTGCTATGCTGGCTGCTACGCGGTGACGCAGGTGCGCGGCCAGCCGCGTGAATGGACTATTGAAGATCTCTTCTGGCGAGGGCTGGTCATCTCCATGCTGAAAGCCGATCTCCAGGAAATCATCGAAGCCGGGGAAGGCGCGAGGACCGAGTTCAAGCGTGACGGCGGCCGGCCGGAGCAGCTCGCGCGGGAGATTGTGTCTTTCGCCAACATGAACGGAGGGCGCATTCTCCTCGGAGTGGAGGACGACGGAACCGTCTCCGGCGTGCAGCGGGACAACCTGCAGGCGTGGGTGATGGACACGGTGATCCGCCGGTACGTCGTTCCTCCTGTCGTACCCGGTTACGAAGAGGTCGCGATGGACGGTGGGCGAGTGGCGGTGATCGACGTCCCCATCGGCGCGGCGAAACCCTACGCCGTGAAGCGGGGCGAGCGGTTCGACTACTACCTGCGGCTCGGCAACACCTGTCAGCTCGAGTCGCGGGAGCAGATGGCGCGTCTGTTCGAGAGCGGGGGGCTCGTCTCGGTGGAGAAGATGCCGGTGCACGGCAGCGACGCCGGAGAGCTGGACGAGCGGAGGCTCAAGGAGTACTTCGAGCGCATTCTGGGTGACGACGAGGACGATGACTGGCCGCGCAAGCTGCTCTACCGCGACGTTCTCGTGGAAACCGCTCAGGGCGAGGTGCGGTGCAGTTACGCCGCATACGCGTTGTTCGCTTCGGAACCGAGGCGGCGCCTTCCTCAGGCCGGTCTGCGGCTGATGGTCTTCCCAACCGCCGAGATGGATTACGACGCGAGCCTCGACGAAGTGCTCGACCTTCCCTTCGTCGGCCTCGGGGAGCAGAAACGGGGCCGATTCGTGGAGCAGTCGCTGCCCGAGCGTACCCTCGCCTACCTGCAACCCCACATCAGCCGGGAACGGCTGTCGGGGATGACGAGGGTCCGCTGCTGGGACTATCCGGAGGAGGTCATCCGCGAGCTGCTCGTCAATTCGTTCGCACACCGCGACTGGACGAGGCAGAACGATACGCGGGTCGTCGTCTATCAAGACCGGATGGAGGTGACGAGCCCCGGCGCGCTCCCCAACGGCATGACGATCGAGAAGATCAAGGCGGGACAGCAGACGCCGCGCAACACGCACATTGTGCGGATCCTTCGCGATTACGGGCTGATGGACGATCGCGGCATGGGCATCCGCCGCAAGGTGATCCCTCTGATGAAGGAGCGGAACCTGACCGAGCCGACCTTCGAGGCCACCGGCGACTACTTCAAGGTCACGTTGTGGAAGCGGCCGGAGCAGGAGCGCGAGGCGTAGCGCGCGGGATTGTGCCGGCGAGGCTGCGCCGCGGACCGACGAGACACGTTCGCGGCCGACGGTGGCCGCTCGAAGCCCCGGTGCTCCGTACCGGTAGCCGCCTCGTATCTTTCATCCATGCCCACGCTTTGAAGAATTGACTCGACCGCGAACTTCCGGGCCGTTCAAGGCGTCTGGGCCCGAGACGCCGACTGATTCGAGCGCGCCGTACCGGTACCGTTACGCGGATGAGCGCGTTTGGGGCTTCCTCTTTCGGGGGCGGAGGAGGTGGTGGTGGGCGGAGTCGTAGAGGGCGCTGTCGTCGAAGGTCTCGGCGGCGAGGACGCGGCCGACGAGGATGAGGGCGGTGCGCCGGAGGCGGAGCGGCCGCACCTTCGCCGCGAGGTCGGCGAGGGTGCCGGTGACGATGCGCTCGTCGGGCCACGACGCACGGTACACCACCGCGGCCGGGCAGTCCGCGCCGTACGCGGGGACGAGCGCCTCGCACACCGCGCCGATGCTCCGGATGGAGAGATGGATGGCTAGGGTCGCGCCGGTGCGGGCGAGGTCGGCGAGATCCTCGCCCTCGGGCATCGGGGAGCTCCGGGTGCTCGTGCGGGTGAGGATGACGGTCTGGCTTACCCCGGGGAGGGTGAGCTCGCGTTCGAGGGCAGCGGCGGCGGCGGCGTAGGCCGGGACGCCCGGGGTCACGTCGTAGGGGATCCCGAGCGCGTCGAGGCGGCGCATCTGCTCCCCGATCGCTCCGTAGAGGGAAGGGTCGCCCGAGTGGACCCGGGCGACGTCCTTGCCGTCCGTGTTCGCCGCCCGCATCTCGGCCACGATCTCGCCAAGGGTCATGGGGGCGGTGTCGATCACCCGCGCGCCTTCCGGGGCGCAGGCGATGACTTCCGGCGGCACGAGCGAGCCCGCGTAGAGGACCACCGGGCACGCCTCGATGAGGCGACGCCCGCGCACCGTGATGAGGTCGGGGTCGCCCGGACCCGCCCCGATGAAGTGCACGGTCACGGCGCGCGCCTGGTCCCGGTGCCCGTGCCGCGGCGCGGGTCCTTCCGTGATTGGTTCAGGCGGGAATGACCGGAGAAGCGTCGCGTTGAAATACGTTGCGAGCTTTGGGCCGACGAAAGCGCCGTAGGTCGGATTAGCGAAGCGTAATCCGACATTGCGTATCGTCCGATTGGGGCCATGATGTCGGCTTACGCCTTCGGCCAGGCCGACCTGTGAGACTGTGGCCCCCGCCCGCGTTTCGTGCCGGCCTCGTAGCCTCGGGGTGTGTAGGCGCGGGTTGCGGCGCCGTGCGCCAGGGTGCGGGTGGCGGTGGAGCCGACGATGAGTGTGGTCAGCATGTCGATGCGCTCCGGGTCGATGTCGCCGAGGGGGATGACGTCGACGCGCTCGCCGGCTCGCCCGAGGTTGCGGGCGACGACGACCGGGGTCTCCGCCGCGCGGTGCTCGCGGAGGATACGGAGGGCGCGGTCGAACGTTTCGCGCCGGGCCGCTGACACCGGGTTGTAGAGCGCGATCACGAAGTCGGCGCGGGCGGCGGCGGCGAGCCGGTTCTCGATGACCTCGCGCGGGGTGAGGAGGTCGGAGAGCGACAGGGCGCAGAAGTCGTGGCCGATGGGCGCCCCGGCGCGGGCGGCGGCGGCCTGGAGGGCGGACACCCCGGGGACCACCCGGACCGCAATCCGGCGCTCGGCCGGGTCCGTCGTTCCGTCGAGGACCTCCATGACGAGCGAGGCCATGGCGTAGATCCCGGGGTCGCCCGAGCAGACGAGGACGACGCGCTCTCCGGTGGCGGCGAGATGGATCGCCTTCTCGGCCCGCGCCCGTTCCTCGCCCAGCTCGTAGGGATGGACGGCCTGGCCGCGCACGAGACCGGCGACGAGGTCGAGGTACCGGCGGTAGCCGACGAGGTGGCCGGCGCCCTCGATGGCGGCGCGCGCCTCCGGGGTCAGGGTGCCGGCATCGCCGGGGCCGATCCCGACCACCGCCAGCTCGCCGCGGGGCGAGCCGATCGAGGATGCATCGAGCGGTGCCGGCGCGCGGGCGATCGCGCAGGTTCCGCGCACCGACTTGGTCTTCTCGACGACGAGCTCGCCGTTCGCCCCCGCCGCTGCAAGCGCGGCGCCTTCCGCCACCCCGTGGCAGCCCACTTCGCGGAACACGAGATCCGAGGGGTTGCGAAGCCGTGGCGCTTCCGCTTCCAGGGTGCCGGCGGAGAAGAAGCGGCTCGGGATGTCCAGCGATTCGGCGAGGGCGTGGACGGCCGGCTCGTCCGCTTTGAGGTCGATCGAGAACACCCCGGCGACCGCTTCGGGGGCGAGCCCGGCCGCGTCGAGGCACGAGCGGGCGAGAGCTGCGATCTCGTCCGGCGCCGCGCCCCGCTCGCAGCCGATCCCGATCGCGAGGCGCCGAGGGCGGTAGACGAGGATGTGGGGGGCGCCATCCGCAATTTCGTCGCCCACCCGGATCGCGAGCTCGCCCGCCTCGTCGAAGGGCAGCCGGCTCTCCGCGAGCCACGGCGCTTCCGCGACAAGGTCGGCGGGCGCGCGTACCCGCGCCCCCTGGAGCAGGGCGGCGACGAAGGGCTTGCAGTCCTCCGGGTTTGCGAGGGTCCACCCCTCGGGCGGCGCGTCGAGGGCGATGCCGAAGCGAAGGTCGCCGGCGGTGGTAACGGCGGCGGTGGCGCCGATCACGTCCGCGATGCGCCGGGCGAGCTCGACCCCGCCCCGGTGTCCCCCGAGGAGCGGCACCGCGAACGCCCCGTCTTCGGAAATGGCGACGACGGATGGCTCCGCCCGCTTGTCCGCGAGGGCGGGCGCCACCGATCGCACCAGGATCCCGGCCGCGCAGATCCCGACGATGGGACGCCCCGCCTCGAAGAGCTCGCGGACGTGGCGGGTCGTGTCCGTGAACCACACGTCGGCGTCGCCGGCCCGCTCCCGGAGCCCGTGCACCTCCGCGTCCCCGAGGGCGTCCGCGATCCGGCGCGCGAGCCCGCCACCCTCCGCGGTGATCGCCACCACCGCAACGCGCTCTTTCAGTTCCACGCGAACCCCCGGCGGTGGACGAGGACCATCGAGAAGTAGGGGGCCGCGGCGGCGTCGAGCTTTGCGAGCGGCAGGCGGCGTTCGTTCTCCATGGTGGCGCGCTCGACGTAGTGGGCACCCGCGAGGAGCCCGAGCGAGTCGAGCACCGCGCGGACCTTCGGGAGGTGCCGGCCGACCTTGATGATCGCGGCCGCGTCCGCGGCCTCGAGCCGGGTGCGAAGCTCGGCTTCCCCCAGGGTCGCGGGCACCACCGCGAGGACGTCGCTTCGGGTCGCGAGCGGGGCGCCCGCCGCCGCCGCGCACGCGGTGAGCGACGAAACGCCGGGGATGACCCGAACCGGGTACCGCTCGACCATGCGCTGGAAGAGGAAGCTGAACGATCCGTAGAAGAACGGGTCCCCCTCGCAGAGGCAAGCGACGTCACGGCCCGCGTCGAGGTGCTCGCCGATCGCGCGAGCGGCCCAATCGTAGACCTCCCGCGCCGGGAAGCGGGCGGCGACCATCGGCATCCGGATCGGGAT
>JAJDXW010000091.1 GCA_022823045.1 Gammaproteobacteria bacterium | reverse complement strand
ATCCGCGACGGCGGCCGCGTCGATGATCGCGATCCGGTCGGAGGGACGGTTCTCGGCGAGCCGGCGCGCGGCGGCGAGGCCGGCCCACCCGGCGCCGAGCACGATCCAGTCCGCGGCGACGTCACCGGCAAGCGCCGGCCGGGGAGCACGCGGCGGGAGGTGGGCGGCCCACCCGTTCGTGCGGTCGTTCTCGGGCAGGAGATCGATCCGATGGGAAGTCACGTCGGTACCGAGTCCGTCATGTTCCGGGCTCCTCTCGACCCGAAGCTCGCCCACCGCAATCCGCTCGCGCGTCCCCGACTTGCGGCCACGGCCCGTTCCCGGTCAGTCTAACGTGGATGCCCGCCCGCGCCCGGAGCCGACCCATGGACCAATCGACGCGGCCGCGGCGGCGCGCTCACCGCCGCGACCGCATCCGCGGGCGAGCGAGCGAACCGGCCGCCCGCACCGTCGACTACCGCCATCTGACGAGCTCCTTTCCGCTCGCCCGGGGCTACTCCGACGACCAGGTCGCGGAGATCCACGCGGCCGCGCTCGCCGTGCTCGAGGAGCTGGGCGTGCAGGTCAACCACGACGGCGCGCGCGACCTCCTCGGGAAGGCCGGCGCGGCGGTGACGAATCGCCAGGTGCGCTTCGGGCGCGACCTGGTCGAGGCGGCCATCGCCTCGTCTCCCCCCGAGTTCACCCTGACGGGCGCGGCGGGGACGCTTCGGATCGGCGCCCGGAACACGCAGTTCGTTCCCGTCGGCGGCCCGCCCTATGCCATGGACACCGCCCGCGGCAAGCGTTCCGGGACCTTCGAGGACTTCCGAAACTTCATTCGCCTCGCCCAGGCCTTCGACGTGATCCACATGACCGGACCGTCCGTCGAGCCGCAGGACATCGACCCGCGCCTCCGGCACCTGGAGATGATGCGGGTCCAGATGCTCGACTCCGACAAGCCGACCTTCGTCTACGCGCGGGGCAGGGCCCAAGTTGCGGATGCGTTCGAGATCCAGCGCCTTCGCCACGGCCTCGACGAGGAGGCGTTCCGCGCCCGGCCCCGCACCTACACGGTGATCAACACCAACTCGCCCCTCATCCTCGACGTCCCGATGTGTCAGGGCCTCATCGACTTCGCGGCCGCGGGCCAGGTCTCGATCATCACCCCGTTCACCCTTTCCGGCGCCACCGCGCCGGTGACGATCCCGGGCGCGCTCGTGCAGCAGCACGCCGAAATGCTGGCCGGGCTCGTGCTCACCCAGACCGTGCGCCCCGGTGCGCCGGTCGTCTACGGGGGCTTCACCTCGAATGTCGACATGCGGTCGGGAGCGCCCGCATTCGGCACCCCGGAATACGTGCGGGCGTGCTGGGGCACCGGCCAGCTTGCCCGGCTCGTCGACCTGCCGTGGCGGTCGTCGGCCTCCTGCGTCTCCAACGCACCGGACGCCCAGGCGATCTGGGAGACCCAGACGTCGCTCTGGGGGGCGCTCACCGGCGGAGCCAATATCGTCATCCACGCCGCGGGCTGGCTGGAGGGAGGGCTCAGCGCCTCGTACGAGAAGTTCATCCTCGACATCGAACCGCTCCGGCACGTGGCGGAGCTGATGCAGCCCGTGCACTGGGACGACGGGGAGCTCGCCCTCGACGCCCTGCGCGAGGTCGGCTCGGGGGGACACTTCTTCGGGGCCGCCCACACGCTGGAGCGCTACCGGACCGCGTACTACACCCCCTTCGTCTCGGACTGGTCAAACTTCGGCCAGTGGGAGGAAGCGGGCGGGCGCACTGCGACCGAACGGGCGCACGATCTCTGGCGGCAGGTTCTTGCGGACTTCCAGCCGCCCGAGGTCGATCCGGGGGTGGTCGAGGCCATCGACGCCTTCGTCGCCCGACGGACGGAGGAAGGCGGAGCGGACCCGGTGAGCTGACCGCGGCGAGGCGTCTGGCCGGCGGAGCCGGGTCGCTGCCGCGACGGGGGCGCCGTACCCCCCCGGTACCCCTGGACGCCGCCCGGCGGTTCAGGCGTCGAGCGCTTCGAGCAGGGCCTGGAAGGGCAGCAACACGCAGTCGTGGCGGCTCGGGTGGGGGCGCACCGGGAGGAACATGTCGGCCTTTCGCCACGCCCCCTCGGGCGGCGGCACGCCGTCCTCGATCATGCGGCGGACGCGATCGGACGCGGTGCGCAGCTCCTCCGCGGAGGCGCCGGTCCCCGCCTCCACGATGAGCGTCGCCGCCGCTTCGCAGAGGACGCAGCCTCGCACGACGTGACCGATCTCCGACACCGGACCGCCTTCTCCGGGACCGGACCGCCGGATGTCGATGGTGACCCGATCGCCGCAAAGGGGATTGTCGACCGTCGCGGAGGCGTCGGGATCGTCCAGGCGCCCCTTGCCGCTCGCGCGGTGGGCCGCGCTCATGATCGCGGCGTGATAGGGAAGCTCAGCCATCACGGCGGGTCGACATACCGGGCGGGCTCACGCGTCCCCCGGCGCTTCGCCGGCTCGATACGCCCGGAGCGCGCTCGGCGAGTCGATGTCGAGCAGCACACCGTCGTCCGGCATCTCCACCTCGCGCACGAGCTCCGCGTACGCCCCGACGAGGTGGCGGGCGCCCACGTCGCCCTCCACGTCGCACATCTCGGGAAAGAAGCGGGACGCGAAGAGGACCGGATTGCCCCGCTTGCCGCGTCGGGTGGCGACGCAGATCGCGGCTCCCGCCCCAGGGTCGAATGCGTCCCGGAGCCTTTCGAGGTGCTCGGCACGCACGCCCGGCATGTCGGCAAGGCAGACGATCGCGCCCTCGATCCCCGGCGGGAGGGCGGCCACCCCGCGGGCGAGCGAGGTGCTGAGCCCCGCGTCGTATTCGGGGTTGTGCGCGAACGCGACGTCGTAGCCGGCAAGGGCCGCCTCCACCGCTTCGCACTCGTGACCGGTCACCACCACCACCGGGCGGCCGTCCGCCGCGGACGCGGCCGCGCGCACCGCATGGCGCACCATCGGCTCGCCGTCCACCTCCTCCAGCAGCTTGTTGCGCCGGCCCATCCGGCGCGACTGACCGGCCGCGAGGACGACGACGGCGACCTCGCGCCGCGGGGACGGCGCGGAAACGGCGGCCACGTCGGCGGGGGCGCTCCGCGGCGAGGGCCGGCCGAGCTGCTCCTTGAGAAGCCCGCCCGCTCCCCAATCCGCGAACTCCCGTTCCGAGAGGGAGAGATCCGCGCCGACCCGCCGGAGGAGGAGGTCCGCCCCGCTCGCGGCCGGGGAGCGCGACGACCCGGGAAGACCGATCACCGGAACGGACCCGATCCGGGCCCCCATCCGAGCATAGAGGCAGAGGTTGCCGGGGTCGACGGGAAGCCCGAGACGGAGCACGGTCCCCCCTGCCGTCTCGATGGCGGCGGGCACCACGTCGCGGCGGTCCACGATCGCGGACGCGCCGAGGACGACCAGAAGGTCGCAGCCGGCGGAGACGAGGCCGGCGAGAGCGGCCGCCACCTCGCCCTCGTCGTGCGGGCAGCGGCGCTCGGCTTCAAGGCTCGCACCGATGCCGGCGAGCTTGTTCCGGAGAACCGAGGAGGCCTTGTCCAGCATCGACGACCGCGAGCCGGGCAGCATGGTGAGGACGAGCCCGGCGCGTCGCGGGCGGAACTCCGCCACCCGAACGAGCCCTCCGCGCGCCCGGACGATGCCGAGGCATGCATCGAGGTGCGGCCGGCGCACCGCGAAGGGAATCACCTTGACGGTAGCCGCGAGACGCCGCGGGTCCACCACCGTCATCGCAGGAAGCGTCGCGAGGGTGAGCTCCTCGCCGACCGCGTTCACCGCCGCGACCCCCTCTTCGTCGACCGTGAGCACCCCGCGAACCGCGGCGAGCAGGTTGCAGCGCCCGGTGAACGCGGTGCCGGTGACGAGTCCGGTGTGTGGAGCGGGGCCATCTCCCGATCCCCCGGCCGCGCCGGCCGCCAGGGTTTCCGCAAGCTCCCGGGCCGCGTCGTTCTCGGTGACGTCGTCCGGGTCGAGGCGAGCCGTCACCACCGAGTCGTACCCGGCCTCGCGGAGCGCCGTGACGTCATCGGCGGAAAGGCGCTGGCCCTTCTTGAGCACGCGTCCCGGGAGCCGGAACCCGTGGGCGAGTATCGCGTCCTCCGCGTCGCGGAGCGGGGTCGGACCGAAGCGCACTGACGTTCCGGGGCCTACCGCGACTCCGCGGGGGCCGGCTCCCGGAGCCTCGCAGTGATCTCCGCGGTTACCGCGGTCGCGATCTCGGCCGGAGACTTGGCGCCGATCGCGAGCCCGATGGGACCGTGGATCCGGGCGAGGGCCGTCTCGTCGAACCCGCGGGCGCGCAGCCGTTCGAGCCGGGCGGCGTGGGTGCGCCGGCTGCCGAGCGACCCGATGTAGAACGCGTCGCTCGCGAGGGCCACCGCGAGCGCCGGATCGTCGAGCTTCGGGTCATGGGTCAGGGTGACGACGGCGGTGCGCCGGTCGGGGGCGAGGCGAAGGAGCGCGTCGTCGGGCCACTCGGTATCCACCACCACCCCCGGGAACCGTTCGTCGGTCGCGAACGCGCGCCGGGGATCGACCACGGTGACCTCGTAGCCGAGGAGGACGGCCATCGGCGCGAGGGCCTGGGTGATGTGCACCGCGCCGACAACGACCATGCGAAGCGGAGGATTGAACACCTGGAGGAAGAGATCGCTCCCGTCCTCGTTCGCGAGCCTCCGGCTGCGGTCCGCCCGCAGCGCCCCGACGCAGGCGGCGCGGACCGGCGGCGCGAGCCCCGACTCGTCCGGAGCGTCGGGAAAGAAGAGCCGTTGTTCGCCGGAATCGAGCTCGCTCACGAGCACCGCCGGCCGCTTGCCTTCCCGCGCGGCAAGCACCGCGTGCAGGATTTCACGCCGCAACGGTCCTTACCTCAGCCGTTCGACGAACGCTGCATGCAGGGTCTCGCGCCGCAACGATGCCTACTCCAGCCGTTCGACGTAGACCTGGACCTTGCCGCCGCAGGCGAGGCCGACGTCCCACGCCTGCTCGTCCGTCACCCCGAAGTCGAGCATGCGCGGAAGGCCGCTCTCGATCACCTCGAGGGCGGCCCGCACCACCGCACCCTCGATGCAGCCGCCGGATACCGAGCCGATGAAGCCGCCGTCCCCGCCCACCGCGAGCTGGCTACCGACCGGCCGCGGCGAGGAGCCCCAGGTCTCGACTACCGTCGCGAGCGCGGCGGGACGGCCCTCCTCCCGCCAGCGGGCGGCGGTTTCCAATACGTCGTCGGCAGCGTGCATGGCGGTCAGATGGAGGCGATCATTTCGATTTACAGGGTGACTCGACGAACCCGCTCCCGGCGGCGGTCCCCGCTCCGATTGTATCCGGTCCGGACCCGACCCGGCGCCGAAACGGCCTCACCCCGACCCTTGGCGCGCGCATTTCACCGGACGTTGCGGGACTGGACGGTTGGGGGGATTGGGCGGTGGGGGGAATAGGGCAGTGGGGGACTGTTCCTCAAGAGGAATTTACGGAGAGTTCGCCCGCCAACAACTTGAATGACATGGCTCCGAGAGGCTGTGACGTGCCGGAAGGACGATCCACATCGCGGCCCCGCCATTGCGGTTGACGTCCGAACCGTGGAGAAAACCCACGCTCCCGGAACTTCTCATGCAGTTCGCGCGCTGCTCCGGGTATCATTCGATATCCGTGACAACGAATTCTTCACCCTTCTCGGTCCGTCGGGTTGCGGAAAAACGACCGTCCTTCGGCTGATCGCGGGATTCGAGGCGACGGCGCAGGGCGAAATCCGGCCGTTCGGCGAACGGCTCGGGAGTCTGCCGCCCCACCGGCGGCTGATCGACACGGTCTTTCAGCACTACGCATTTTCCGGGCAGCCGGAACCCATCGGGAGATCATTGATGCCGACACTGAAGAACTACGACCCGGAGGGTCTTCGCCAGGCGGACCTCGACCACTGTATCCATCCATGGACGGATTTCGCCGACTGGACCCGGACCGGCTCCACCATCATGGTGCGAGGGGAGGGAGCCCATGTCTGGGACGCCGAGGGCAACCGGTTCATCGACGGCATGGGCGGGCTGTGGTTCGCGAACGTCGGTTTCGGCCGCCGGGAGCTGATCGATGCGGCGACGAGACAGCTCGGCGCCCTGCCGCAATACTCCTATTTCACCAATCTCGGGAACCCCCCGGCGACCGATCTGGCCGCCAGGCTTGCCGAGCTGGCGCCAGGCGGTCTGAATCACGTCTTCTACAGCACGGGCGGATCGGTAGCCAACGACACGGCGGTGCGGATCGCGCACTATTACTTCGACAACCTGGGCCGGCCGTCGAAGCGCCTCATCATCTCCCGCCACAACGCCTATCACGGCAGCACGTTCCTGACCGCGGCCCTGTCCGGCAAGATGGGCGACAAGCCCGGATTCCGGTTCCCCGAGGGACTCGTTCATCACATCTCGGAAGCCAATTGCTACCGGATGCCGGACGGGGTCGACGGGGAAGCGGCATACTGCGATTTTCTGGTGGACGAGTTCGGGCGCAAGGTCGCGGACCTGGGGGCGGACAACGTCGCGTGCTTCTTCGCCGAGCCGATCATGGGGGCCGGCGGCGTTCTGGTCGCACCCGCCGGCTATCACCGGCGCATGAAGGAGGTGTGCGAGGCGCACGACATCCTCTACGTGTCCGATGAAGTGGTGACCGCCTTCGGCCGGCTGGGTCACTTCTTCGCGAGCGAGGATCGGTTCGACGTGGTGCCGGACATCCTTGTCACCGCCAAGGGGATCACGTCGGGCTACATGCCGCTCGGCGCGACGATCGTCTCGGACGAGGTGTTCGACGGGCTGTCGCGGCCGCGGGCGGACGGCGCGATCTTCTCGCATGGGTTCACGTACTCGGGCCACGCGGTCGCCTGCGCGGTGGCCTTGGCGAACATCGCCCTGATGGAACGAGAGGACATCTGCGGGACCGTGCGAAGAACGGGACCTTACTTCCTGGAACGCCTGAAGACCTTGGGAGAGCTCCCGATCGTGGGAGACGTGCGCGGCAGCCACTTCATGCTCTGCGTGGAGCTGGTGCGGGATCGGGAGACGAAGGAACCGTTCCCGGAAGCGATTGCGATCGGCAAGCGGGTCGACCTTCACGCGCAGGCCCGGGGACTCATCGTCCGGCCCATCGGCAATCTGTGCGTCCTGTCGCCGGCTCTCACCCTGACCACGGACGAGATCGATCGGATCGTCGCCATTCTCGGGGATTCCATCGAAGCGACCATCTCCGACCTCGATCGCGAAGGAGCTGCCGGTAGCTGAGCCTCCCGCTCCATTCACTCGTTCGCCGCCGGCGCAAGCCGGCACGGCCTCCCGGCGTCACCCGGCGGGCGCCCCGCCCTGGCCGAGACACCGGACGAGGCGCGGCACCTCCTTGAACTCGTGCGCCACAAAGTCCGGGGCGAGATCGTCGATTGGGTCCGTGCGGTAGCCGTAGCTCACGAGGATCACCGGCGCATCGGCATTCCGGGCCGTCTCGACGTCGGTGCGGCTGTCGCCGATCAGCACCGC
>JAJDXW010000411.1 GCA_022823045.1 Gammaproteobacteria bacterium | reverse complement strand
CCCCGCGCTCGCCGAGGAGACGGGTCATCCGGCGCCGGACGGCCGGGGCGTGCGACTCGACGACCTCGCGCGTCTCCGCGAGGAGGGTGATCTCGACCCCGTCCGGCACTCCGGCCCGCTCGAGGAGAGTGCGAAGGCGGTATCGGAGGGAGAGCGACAGCTCCGTTCCCCCGGCTCCGCCCCCGATCACCGCGATCCGGAGCCGTCCGCCCCGCTGCAGGCAGTTGCGCTCGACCGCCGCCCAGCGTTCCCGGAAGACGTCGATCGGCTTGATCCCGAGGGCGTGCTCCTTCGCCCCCTCGATGTGATGCAGGGCCGGCTGCGAGCCGATGTCGATGGAGAGGAGATCGAAGCCGACGGGGGGGCGGCCGGCCGCGAAGACGCGGCGCGCGCCGAGGTCGATCCCGATCGCCGGGGCGTGCAGGATCCGCGCGTTCGCGAACCGCGAGAGCTTCCGTAGGTCGATGTGCGCCTGCTCCGGCGAGTAGTGGCCGGCGACGAGGCCGGGGAGCATCCCCGAGTAGGGGGTGAGCATGTCGCGCGAGACGAGGGTGAGGCGCACCCCGGCGACCGGGCGCATCCCGAAGCGCTTGAGCACCGCCACGTGGCTGTGCCCGCCCCCGACCAGCACGATGTCGGTCGCGACGGGCGCGGGCGCGCCGGAGTTCATGTTCGCGCTCTTCGGCATCGGGGAATACCGGCGTCCCGGGTCCGGCTCGGGCCGCGACGGGAATGGCGGAAGAGGGTGGGAGTCGAACCCACCGGACACGTCTCACGCGTCCCATCGGATTTGAAGTCCGTGCGGCCCACCGGGCGCCGATCCTCTTCCCTTTCGTCCGGTCAGCGACTCGTCCTCCCGCCCCGCATCACGCGCGGCGCGAGGCCCCTCCCGGCGGGGGGCGAGCATAGCGCCGCCCCCCGCACCCGTCGAGTGCTCACCCCTGCCGGTGAATCAAGACATCAAGAATCGCCCACGGGGTGAGCGATATTCGTCCTCCTGATGGTCGATTCACGCTATCTGCCTGAAGTCGCCTCGGCACTGCTGGAGGGCGCCTGGGGCGACACCCGGAATTGCACACCTCCCGGGTCGTGGGACGCCTTGGCACGGCTCGGCTTCTGTTCGCGGTGACCGGGGATCCCGGTTTCTATATAATATTCAT
Organism: Gammaproteobacteria bacterium; assembly: GCA_022823045.1. Classification (GTDB taxonomy): domain Bacteria; phylum Pseudomonadota; class Gammaproteobacteria; order HK1; family HK1; genus JAJDXW01. The sequence goes on along the minus strand of JAJDXW010000411.1, from coordinate 3,056 downwards.
TATATGGACGAGGGGAGACGCAGCATGATCGCATGCAAGATCACCACCGTCGGAGCGTCCGCCGGCATCATCCTGACCAAGGAGGCAATGGCCCGGCTGCGGGTCAAGAAGGGCGACACGCTCTACCTGACGGAGGCGGCCGACGGAAGCTTTCGCCTCACCCCCTATGATCCCGAGTTCGCGCGGCAGATGGCCCTCGCCGAAGACATCATGCACCGCGATCGCGAGGTGCTGCGGGCGCTCGCGAAGTGACGGCCGGCGAGTCGGCCGCTTGGCGATGGGTGGAAAGGGACGTCGTTCTCGCGATCCACGAACGCCAGCTTGCCGAGCATGGCGGGCCGGGCGGTGTACGAGATCCCGGCGTCATCGAGTCGGCGCTCGCCCGCCCGCGAAACCTTGCGGCATACGCCACCCCCGATGCGGCGGCCCTCGCGGCCGCGTACGCATTCGGCCTTGCGAGGAACCACGGGTTCATCGACGGAAACAAGCGGACCGCATGGGTCACGTCGCGCCTGTTTCTGGCCGACAACGGCTGCCGCCTCGAGTTCGATGCCATCGACGCGGTGCGGATCATGGAGGGGGTAGCCGCCGGTCTCGTCAGCGAGACCGACCTCGCCGACTGGTTCCGCCGGCGGCTCGTGACCTGAACCACCCGGCCAACCGGTCCGGACGCATGATTGCTCGCCGAAAATGGGGTCAGAGTGGGCTTTCCGGGGACGAGAACGCAGGGGTTTTATAAATCGCCCACGACGTGAGCGATAATCGTCCATATCATGGTCAATTCTCACTACTTGCCACGCGTCGCTTCCCGCCTGCTGGAGCGCGCCCTCGCCGCTTCGCCCGTCGTCGTGCTGATGGGCGCCCGGCAGACCGGCAAGAGCACGTTGGTGCAATCCGAACCGTTCCTCGAAGACCGGCTCTATCTCACGCTGGACGATCTGGAGACGAGGGAACACGCCCGGCTGGACGCCGCGGACCTCTTCGGGCGTGCGCCCCGGCTGATCCTGGACGAGGTGCAGCGCGAACCCGATCTGCTTCTCGCGATCAAGCGCGCCGTGGACGAGGACCGCCCCCGCCGCAACGGTCGCTTCGTCCTCACCGGGTCCGCGAACCTGCTCCTCATGCACCGCGTCTCCGAATCGCTCGCGGGCCGGGCAACCTATGTCAACCTCTGGCCCCTCACCCGCCGGGAACGGCTCGGGCTGGGAACCTCCGGGGTCTGGACCGAGCTCCTGTCGGTGCCCGCGTCCGAGTGGATCGATCTCATCGAATCCAGGGCATCGATTCCCGCCGACTGGCGCGAGGAGGTGCACCGGGGCGGCTACCCGACGCCGGCCGTTGAGCTCGCGAGCGACGACGCACGTTCGCTCTGGTTCGACGGCTACCTCCGGACGTACCTCGAGCGAGACCTTCAGACCATGGCCGCCATCGGCAACCTCGTCGACTTCCGCCGGCTCATGCGGGCCGCATGCCTTCGCCTCGGCGCCACGGTCAACCAGACGGAGCTCAGCCGGGACACCCGGATACCCCGGGCAACGGTGCAGCGCTACCTCAACCTGCTGGAGACCTCATTCCAGTTGGTCCGCCTGGAACCCTACTCCGTCAACCGCACCAAGCGGCTCATCAAGACCCACAAGCTCTACTGGAGCGACCCGGCGCTTGCCCGGTGGCTGAGCGGTGCCCCGTCTCCCGCCGGCGCGCACCTGGAGAACCTCGTCCTGCTTGACCTGCTGGCATGGCGGGACAGCCAAGTCCCCGCTCCGGAGGTGCTCTTCTGGCGGACGACGACCAATCTCGAGGTCGACTTCGTCATCGAGATCGGCAGCCGCCTGCTCCCCCTCGAGATCAAGGCGACTGCCAACCACGGCTACTCCGGCACGCGCGGCCTCCGCGCCTTCCGCGAGGAGTACCCCGAGCAGTGCGTCGGCGGCCTCCTCCTCCACGGCGGCACCGACACCCAGTGGCTCTCCGACCGCATCCTCGCCACCCCCTGGTGGCGCGTGCTATAGAAGGCACCGGCGACGAAGTCCCTCATCGCTCGCAGTGCGACAATCCGGAACGCGTCCAAGGCGACACCCGGACTTGCGCACCTCCCGGGTCGTGGGATCCCTTGGTACGGTTCGGCTTCTGTTCGCGGTGACCGGGAATCCCGACTTCCATATACTATCTATTATATGGACGAGGGGAGACGCAGCATGATCGCATGCAAGATCACCACGGTCGGGGCGTCCGCCGGCATCATCCTGACCAAACGCTCTACCTGACGGAGGCTGCCGACGGAAGCTTTCGCCTCACCCCCTAGGATCCCGACCTCGCCGACTGGTTCCACCAGCGGCTCGTTACCTGAACCACCCGCCCGGGACCCCTGCCCGCGACGGCGACGAACCTCAAGTAGCGGAATTTCCTCCGCCCATTGCACCGGTCGTACCGGTGCCCCGTGTACTTGAATCCGGACATGAGCTCGACGGATGAGACACCGATTCTGTATCCCGTCAATTCCTGATCTCAGAGACAGCTCTTGCCAAACAGTAAGGAATAACCGCTAAGGCTAATCCAATTGCAGCCGAAGCAGCCTCTTGTGGGGCGCCTTTCGCGGCGAGAACGCCTATGCCTGCTATCAAACCGCCGAGAATTGACCCTGCGATGGTAAGTATCCACAAGAACTTGGTCACGTTGGTTCTCCAAATTGAATTGACAATGTAGACCGGAGCCACATGGGGACCCTAGGGGAGTTATTTCCCGATCTTGCACACTCCTCAGCCCTGCTGCAGCCACGCTTGATCGACTTGGGGTGTTCGCCGAAGGCAGAAAATCCGTCAGGCCGGCAAATGAGGACATAGTGCGGCAGTGTAAGCACAGGTCCGTACTGATTAGCCGTCGTAACCCGGGTTTCTTGCACAATAGACACCTCGTTACACTAGTGTCCCAACGTTGGAGCTTGGGGTCTTGATAACAGGTTGAAAGTATTATCGTTTCTGCCTCGCGGAGGAGTTTTCGACTTGAACCTTGCGAGCAGATCCCGCACGGTCAGCCCGTTCCCCTACCCGAAGGACGGT
>JAJDXW010000188.1 GCA_022823045.1 Gammaproteobacteria bacterium | reverse complement strand
CATCGTCGCCCCGGCCCGCCGCCGCGCCGACACGGGCGCCGGAACGGGCACGAGCACGGCCGCGGCCGCGGTCGCGGGGTTCTTCCGCGGGGTGCGCGGGGCGGCCGCGGTGGAGACCGTCTTGTCCATCTCCGTCCTGGTCACCGCCTTCGCGCTCCTGATGAGCTTCGTCTCCGACTTCTATGCCGAGGACGGGCTGGACCGGGCCGCCCGCACCGCCGCCCGCTCCCTCGCCATCAAGCCGGACGCCGACCCGTGGGAGGCGGTCTGGCAGGAGCTCGACCCGAACGTGGACTTCACCACCTGCGGCACCGACTGGACCGCGGCCGCCCTCGGCACCTGCGATGGCCTGACCCTCGCCGTCGTCAAGGGGGTGAGCGCGGCCGCCCTCGCCGCCGCCATCGACTCCGGCACGCCGGCCCCCGCGGACCCCGCCGGAGAGCTGGTCCTCGTCGGGCTGTCGCGCTCGTCGTCCGGGTTCATCCCCGGCGTGGCCAACGCCAACGCGAACCCGCCCCCGAACCCGTCCGCCGGCGACGTCGTCCGGATGGACGGCGTCGGGGTGGCGCGCAGCGAGCCCGAGCCCGACGCCTGAGCCTCGACAAGGCCGATCCCGATGATCCCCACGAGCGCTGCCAACCGGTCCCCGAGCCCGCCTCGGACCGATCCCGAAGCCCTTCTCCCCCCGAGAGAGGGGTGCGGGGTGAGGGCGAGCAAGGTCCTCTCCGCCCTCCGCGCCTTCGCCCGCGAGACCCGCGCCGCGGCCGGGCTCGAGCTCGTCATCGGCGTGACGGTGGCGATGCTCCCCGTCGCCTACCTCTGCTTCGACCTCTACAAGCGCGTCGCCGCGGACACCGCCGGCGCCCGCATCGCGGCCACCATGGCGGACTACGTCTCGCGCGGCCCGGACACCGACGGCGGCACCCTCGACGGCAACGCGATGAAGAAGCTCGGCGAGTTCCTCCTCAAGCGCGAGCTCGACGCCCCCGCCGACCTCGTGTACGTGGTCACCGCCATCCACCAGCCGGCCGGCGTCCCCGCCCCCGCGGTCGAGGTCCTCTGGTCCGACGACGCCAATCTTCGCTTCGGCGACGCGACGGCCACCGCGACCCTCGCCGGCGACTGCTCCCGATACGTCGGGGAGAACGGCGGGCAGACCACCCTGGACCTGCCCGACGACTTCACCATGGTGGCGGGCGAGGTGGCGATCATCGTCGAGGTCTGCGCCAGCCTCACCCGCGAGGGGGTCCTGAGCGGCCTCGTCATCGGCGACATCTACCGCCTCCACGCCCTCCCCGCCCGCTCCCCGGAGCGGGACTGGGTGCCGGCCCGCCCACCCGTCTTCGCCGCCCTCGACGGGCGCGGGAACGGTCCGGCGGCGGACGCGCCCGCACCCACCCTTCTCGCCGACTCCGGCCTCGCGCGCGCCGCACAAGCGGGAGCGACCGCATGACCGCCGCGCGCGCCCTCGGCGGCTCCCTCCGCCGCTTCGCCCGCGAGACCCGCGCCGCGGCCGGGCTCGTGGCCGCGATGCTCACCATCGGGACCGTCGCCGGCGGCGCCCTCATCGTCGACCACGTCTGGCTCTACGACCAGCGCGACGTGCTCAAGACCGCGGCCGAGGCGGGCGCCGTCGCCGCCACCCGCGAGTTCAACCGCCAGCTCGCGACGAATGCCACCATCAGCGACGCCGACCTCAGGAAGAAGCTCGAAGCCGTCGCCAGGTCCTACGTGCTGATCAACCTCGCGCATCTGCCGAAGGAGCAGCGGGAACGGCTCGGACAGGATGGCGAGCTGACGATCACGTTCCCCGTCCTCGACCGTGCCCAGCGGATGGTTCAGGTCAAGGTCGAAGCGAACCTCGGCGGTACCCTCTTCTCCCGGTACCTGCCCCTCCTCGACCACTATGCGGGGCCCGGGTCCATGCAGGTCAAGGCAGGGGTCGACTCCGACTCGAAGCCGGTCGAGGTGGTGCTCGCCATCGACACCAGCACCTCGATGAAAGCGAACCTGGAGGACGACTACACGGACCCCCACGTGACTCTCCCGGCCGATCAGGAGTGCACTGCGTCGAGCCTTGCCCGGGAGTGCAGCCGCCTGGCGATCGTCCAGCGGGCGGCTTCGCACCTCGTCGACATCCTCCAACCGGACGAGACCAACCGGGTGGCGGTGGGCCTCGTCCCCTGGCACCTCCAGGTGCGCCTCGACCAGCCCACCGCCAACCGGTGGACGCACAACCAGTGGGCCCGCTACCCCAAGCGGCGGCACTACGAGACTCCCTGGCTCAACTGCGTTCGGTACCAGTTGGGCACCTGCACCTATCTGCCGGCCGGGGTCGAGGAAGCGCTTCCCGGCACCCCCTCCAAGACCTGGAAGGGATGTCTCGACGAGGATCGAATGGATCCCGGCGCCAGCAGCACCCTCGCCGCCCTGCCCGACATCGATCAGTCGGTCGGCGAGCTCCTCGCCCCGCCTTCGCAGAAACCCTTTGCCCAAGGCTATTTCCCGGCAGGGTTCGGAGTCGGCTACCAGTGCCGGGATCCCCGGTCTTCCACCTTCCCCTCCGACCTGCGATTCCAGTGGTGCTACGAGCCTCCACCCGGCCTTGCCCTGACCTCCGCAGAGCTATCCCAGCACAAGGTCTATGCGTACCGCTCGGCCCAAGCCAACTGCAGTCATGGCACTTCGGAAATCCTGCCCCTCAGTACCGATCCGGATGCGATCAAGCAGCAGATCCGGACCCTCTCCCCCGTCGGCGGACTCACCTACTCGACCCTTGGAGTGCTGTGGGGCCAGCGCCTGCTCGAGCACTCGTGGAAGAACGCATGGGGAGGCACTGGCGCGCACCCCGTGGGTCCCACCGACCCGGACGCGGACAAGATGCGGAAGGCGCTCGTGCTCCTCACCGACGGAGAGGATTCGTCCTGCGGAATCGGGAACCCTGGCTGCGGCGAAGTCGGCGGCCGCCGGGTCGGGATCCCGCGCTCTATCGCCTGCACCGAGGCGAAGGAGAAGGGCACCGAGATCTTCGTGATCGCGGCCATGAAGCCGGAAAACATCTCGAACCAGTTCGGCCAGACCCTCCGTGCCTGCTCGAGCGGGTCCGATGCCGAATACCCGGCCGGAACCAAGCGCCCGGGGACAAACTACGTCTTCCTCAATAACCACGACCCGGCCGATATCAGCGCCGCGTTCGCGGAGATCGCGAACCATCTCCGGACCCTGCGGCGGATCCTGTGATGACGATGCGAACCGACCTCGCGATCGCCGCGCCCCTGTCGGCCGCCCGGCCCCGCCCGTCCGCCCGCATGGCTCCTGCCGAAGGACGGGCGGAGGCCGCGGCGCCGGCCGCCATCCCCGCCCCCACCCCCCACCCCCGCGCCGAAGAGCGCGGCCGCTGGCTCCACGGCCCGGTGCTTGACTTCCTCCTCCTCGGCGGCGGCAGCTTCCTCGTCCTCGGCGCGCTGGCCGCCTTCTGGCCCCGCGACGACGCGGCCCGAGTCGCGCTCGCGGGCGCGATGCTCCTCCTCGCCCACTTCGTGAACCACCCCCACTTCGCCCACTCCTACCAGATCTTCTACCGCGGCTTCGCGCGCAAGGCGTTCCCGCGCTCCCGCCAGGGCGATGCTCCGCGGGCAGGATTTGATGCACCGCAGCCGGAGACTGAAGCCCCTCTCCCCCCGGGAGAGGGGTTCGGGGTGAGGGGAGAACAAGGCTCGGCCCCCGAACCGACTCCCGCCTCCACCCCGGAGTCCCGCCTCGCCGCCCGCTACCGCTTCGCCGGCCTCCTCGTCCCCGCCGCGCTCGTGGCCTTCTTCGCGACCACCCTCGCGGAAGGCAGCGCCGCCCTCCTCGGGCTCGCCGCGAACGTCATGTTCTTCATGGTCGGCTGGCACTACGCGAAGCAGGGCTACGGGATCCTCATGCTCGACGCGGCCCGCAAGGGCCTTCGCTTCGCCCCGCGCGCGCGCCGGCGGCTCCTCTGGAACACCCACCTCGCGTGGGTCGCGAACTGGCTCGCCGTCAACGACCTGCTCGCGGCCAAGGAAATGTGGGGAATTACCTACTATTTGTTCGATGTCCCCGACCTCCTCCTCTTCGGGGCAGTCGCTCTCGTTGCGGTCTCGACCCTGGTGGTCACGCGCGACCTCCTCGCCCTGTGGCGGGCGGAGCGCGCCCTCCCCGTGAACGGCCTCCTCGCCTACGTCGCCGCTGTCTACGTATGGCTTCTGGTCGGTCGCCTCGACCCCGTGCTCCTCCTCGTCGTCCCCTTCTTCCACTCCCTCCAGTACCTCGCGGTGGTCTGGCGCTACCAGCTCAACGTGGAGGAGGCGAACCGCCTCCCCGCCCACGCCCCGGCCGGCCACGGCAAATCCCCCGACGGGCAGGATGATTTCACGCCGATGGGAAGTGAAGCCCCTCTCCCCCGGGAAGTGCTTGAGGCCAGTGAAAAAAGCCCCTCTCCCCCCGAGAGAGGGGTTGGGGTGAGGGAAATACCCTGGAAGGCATGGCTCAAGAGCGCCCCCGTCGGGCTCGCCCGCTTCATCCTCGCGGGCGGCGTCCTCGGCTTCGCCGGCTTCTGGCTCGCCCCCGTCACCATCGACGCCCTCTCCGGCTACGACCAGGCCGTCTTCGGCGCGACCCTCTTCCTCTTCATCGGGTGGACGTTCATCAACATCCACCACTACTTCATCGACAACGTGATCTGGCGGCGGGAGAACGTCGATACCCGCCGGCACCTGTTCGGAGGTGGAGCGAGATGAGCACCCCGACGATCGCCGTCCCCTCCGGAACCGGCGCGCTCTCCCCGCCGTCCGGAGGCAAAGGGACTGCTGCCGGCCCTCTCCCCTCTCCCCCCGGGAGAGGGGCCGGGGTTGAAGGGGCCGCCTCTCGCCGGCGTGAAGCGGTCTTGCCCGAGCGTCGGCGCTACGTCCACAGCCGCTGGATCGATTTCCTGACTCTCGGAGGCGGCAGCCTCATCGTGCTCGGCGCGCTCGCCGCCTTCTACCCGCGAGACGACGCGGCGCGCGCCGGCCTCGCAGCCGTCGCGCTGGTCCTCGCCTACTTCCTCACCTACCCCCACGTGGCCAACTCCTACCAGCTCTTCTACCAAGGATTCCGGCGCAAGGCGTTCACTCCGGGATCGGCCCTTGCCGCCCGCTATCGCTTCGCGGGGGTCCTGCTCCCGATCGGGATGATGGCCTTCTTCGCGCTCGCCCTCGCCCGGGACGACAGCCTCGCGCTGCTCGGCCTCGCCGGCAACATCACCCTACTCGTGAGTGGCTGGCACTACACCAAGCAGGGCTTCGGGATCCTGATGCTGGACGCGATCCGCAAGGGGGTCCGGTTCAGCGCGGGCGAACGCCGGCGCCTCCTGTGGAACACCCACCTCGTCTGGGTCACGTTCTGGTTGATGATCAATGACACCCTTGTCAAGCAGGAGCTCTGGGGGATCACCTACTACCTGTTCGACGTTCCCGACTCTCTCCGCACCGCGATGCTCGTGTTCGTCGTCCTCTCCGCCCTCGTCATCGGGTACGACTTCTTCCGAAAGTGGCGGACGGAACGGGCGCTTCCCGTCAACGGGATCGTCGCCTACGCCGCGACCGTGTACGCCTGGGTGCTGATCGGACGCTTCGACCCCGTCCTCCTCCTCGTCGTCCCCCTCTTTCACGGCCTCCAGTACCTGAGCGTCGTCTGGCGCTATCGGCTCAACGTCGAGGAGGCGCGGATCGACGACGCCCGCTGCCCGGTGGCGGAGGGCGGATGGACTTGGTTTCGGACCGCCACGGCCGGCCTTGCGCGCTTCGCGGTGGTAGGCGGAGTCCTCGGCCTGGTCGGCTTCTGGTGGGCACCCGCCGCCCTCGACACCCTGGTCGGCTACGACCGGGCGGTCTTCGGCGCTGCCCTCTTCTTCTTCATGGGCTGGACGTTCGTGGGCATCCACCATGCCTTCATGGACAACATCATCTGGCGGCGGGAGAACACCGAGACCCGCCGGCACCTGTTCGAGGCTTAGCGGGATGGGCGCATCAATCCGCACCCCCTCTCGCTCGGCCCGACCGCGCATCTCCCCCGTCGGGGCGATGTGCGGCACCCGGAAAGGCGCAACTCCGTGCTCCCGAGCAAGGGATCGGGCCGCCTCTCCCCATTCGGCCGCTCCACCCCGGGAAGGGGGACGGAGCGGCCGACCCACACCGGCGCTGGCACCGCCGGCTCACACCGTAGCACTCCCTCTCACAGGAGCCATCCAATCATGACCAAGCACGCTTCCAAGCACAAGTCGCGGTTCTTCCGCCGCTTCGCCAAGGCCAACGAGGCCGTCTCCGCCCTCGAGTACGCGATCCTCGTCGGGGTCATCGCAGTCGCGGTCGGAGCGGCACTCGTCGCCTTCGGCGGGAAGATCACGACAGCGCTCGAGAACGTTGGCACCAAGGTAGCGGCCGTGAACCCGCCAGCGATTCCCACCGCGCCAGCACCGACTCCTTTCTAAACGATCCGGATGGGAGGCGAGTCTCCTCGCTTCGAATCTCTCGCAGCGAGGAGACCGTTCCCTTTCTATCCCCGACGTTTTCAACGATTCGGAGTTATTGCATTGAAATTTCGGCGCGGAGTACGGCGCGTCCGCCACTTCCCTGGGTCTGACGGAGCCATCTCCGCTCTCGAGTACGCGATGGTGGTCGGAATCATCGCTGTCGCCGTCGGAACGGCAATCGTAGTGTTCGCCGACGATTACAAGGCCCCCATCACAGCCGTGGCCGGAAAGGTCGGCGCCATCACGACGCCCGCCATCCAGATCACCCCGTGATCTCTCGCGAAACGAAGGCCGACCCGAATATCTCATAGTGAGGAGACCGTTCCCTTGCCACCGTCGAAGTCTTGCGGAAGAGCGGGCATGCCGGCCATCGCTGCCGCAGTAGCCATCCACTTCCGCGGAGAGTTGCGGCGCGCGTGCGAGCGGGCGCTCTCCGACGGAGAAGGCTATCAGCCCATCCTGTTCGCGGTGGAACGCCTCGGCAGACAGTTGTGGCCGAACCGGAACACGCTGGGTGGATTCGCCTGTTACTTCCGGGAGCTGGTCGAGCAGCACCATCCCTTGGAGGGCACGGTTGCGGACGACCACGAGCTTACGTTTGCGCAGCGATACGACATCGTGCGCCGAGCGAGAAACGACGCGATGCACATCGGCGCGGAGGCACGGAATCTCACCTCGCATTGCGTCGTGCTCAGCATGGTTCTGGAGGACACCCTGATGGCAATCGCATGCACGAGGAGGATTGCCGACTACATGACGCGCGACCCCGTTTGCGCCCACGAATGGCAGCGGCTCGCCCTCATCCGACAGACAATGCTGGAGTACTCGTACTCCTGTCTCCCCTGTCGCCGGGGACGCGAGTGGTACATCGTCTCGGACCATGACCTCTGCGAGTTCCTCCAGCGCGGCGGAATGGACGGAAAGACCGCACGGCTGAGGATGAAGTTGTGCGAAGCCATCGCGGAGGGCGGGATAAAGCCGCACGAGGCAAAGGTCGTTTTGCCGGATGCATGCGTGGACGATGTGCTGGACGACCTGAAGCACGGGAAACCAGTCCTCGTGAAACATTCGCAGGGGGACGAGCTGTTGGGGATCGCCAACGCGTTCGATCTGATGTGAAGCCGATGGCCGGATGCCGGACGACGCCTTCGCCCGACCCGGCCTGGGAAGCCACCGGACCAAGGAGCCATGTCGGCCGAATGCCATCGCGGAGGAGCGCATCCGTCATCGGCGAACGAATGGACGAGAGAGACGGGACCGAGATTCGATGAGCACGATGCCGATCACGGCGGTAACCGCGACGCGGACGGAGCGCGCCGATGTCGCGCGGCCGCGCGCGCGCTCCACTTGGCTCCGCGACGCCCGCTTCGACAGCGCGTTCATTTTCGGGGGGATCGGGCTCGCGCTCCTCTCCGGCACGGTGATCGTGATCGAGCCGTCGCTGTTCTACCCGATCCTGCTCCTGGACGCGTGGGTGCTCGGATACCACCACGTGATCGCAACCTTCACCCGGCTCTGCTTCGACCGGGCGAGCTTCGAGGAGCGCGGGTGGCTGATCACCCACCTCCTGCCGATCGTGGCCCTGGCCACCATCCTCGTCGCTTGGCAGATCGGGCTCTGGGTCATCGTCACCATCTACTTCTACTGGCAATGGTGGCACTACGCGCGGCAGAGCTGGGGGGTGTCCCGAGCCTACCGCCGGGCGGACCCCGCCGCCCTCTACGAAGACGGCTGGCTGGACCGGGCCATCTTCTACGCGATCCCGGTCTACGGAATCCTGCTCCGGTCGAGCGAAGGCCACACCCGTTTCCTCGGCATGGAGCTGTGGACGGTGCCCGTCCCCGCCCCCGTCGCGAGCCTTGCCGGGTACGCGGCCGCCGCCCTGCTGATGGTGTGGGCCGCGAGAAGGCTCGTCGCCATTGCCCAGGGGCGCCTCGCGGCGGTGCACACCCTCTACCTGCTGACCCACATCGCGATCTTCAGCGTCGCCTACGTGTGGCTCGACGACATCACCTTCGGCTTCCTGATAATCACCATCTGGCACAACTGCCAGTACATCCTCTTCGTGTGGATGCAGAACCGCCGCCGCTTCGAGAAGGGCATCGACCCCCGGGCGCGCTTCCTCTCGTACCTCAGCCAGCCGGGGCGGATCGGCCTCTACCTGCTCGCCTGCACCGCGATCGCGGGAGCCATGTACGGCGGCCTGCTCCAGGCCATCGACTGGCTCTTCTTCGCCGGCCTCTCCGCCACCCTCGTCCTCTACCAGATCGTCAACTTCCACCACTACATCGTCGACGCCATCATCTGGCGCTCCCCCAAGCCCACCCCGCCCCGCGCCCCGGCCCATGCCGGCTGAGATGGCGGGTGCCACGATGATCCACGCTATGCGACCGTCGATTCCCCGCGTGAAGGTCTTAGGTTGCGTCGCCATGCAGCGCGCCAGTGAGATGAACCGGGGAGCTGCAGAATGAGCCGCGGACTGCTCGAACGACGAGAATTTCTGAGAATTGCCGGACTGGGCACGATCGGAAGCCTCTGCGCCGGCTGTTCCATGCTGGAGGACATGGACCGCGGCGTGTACGACGTTCACAAGGCTGTGACGCAGGAAGATCTGATTACCGGACAACGTGCTGTCGGTTTCCATTCCCGGAGCGAACAGATCGCCCGGGGAAATGCCGTAATGCGGGACATCACGAGCAAATACTCCCGATTGAACGAACAGGTCGACCGCAAAGAATACTCGCGCCTGAGGCGTGTCTTCAGTCGTGTTCACGCCGTGAGCCATTTCGCGGGCGAGAGATGGCAGGCAGTGCTGTTGCCGGAAGACTCCTTCAATGCCTTCGTTACCGGTGGGACCTACGTCGCGGTTCACAAGGGTCTGATGGATGAAGTGCCCGACGATGACGCCATTGCGGCCGTCATCGGGCATGAGATCGGTCACGTTGCCGCCAATCACGTATTCGAACGCCAGCAATTGATCTCGGAGCTGGTGGAATATGCCGTCACGAAGATTCGCCAGCCGGGCTCGGGTTTCGCGTACAGCGCATTGAACGAAACGGAAGCCGACGAGATCGGCGTCGTTTACGCCGCCTTGGCCGGCTACTCACCCTACGCGGCGGCGGATCTGTGGGGCGGCAGGTTCAGGAAGTTCGGCGAGGACTGGTCGTGGTTTCGCACGCATCCGACCAGTTACGACCGGGCCCGGGCGACCTGGAAGATGGCTGAAATCGCGGAGAAATACTACCGGCCGGGAAGGAGGAACCCGAATCACGAGAAACTCGTCAATTGCAACGAGTTCTGGTGCAACGAACGATTCGGGGAAGACTCGTGAATTCGCCGCCGCTTGCAAGACTTGTGCTCCTGTCGTGCACGTTTCTCATTACGTCCTGCGGGCCCGCGCAGAGGACCGCGGACGGAGACTGCTACTACGCCGGAAAGGGCGTGCTTCAGGTGTTGGGAACGATCGGCGATGCGACCGCCGAATGGGTCGAAGCCGAGTCGGAGCGCCAGTACCAGCAGAATCAAATCGAGCTGGCGCGGCTGACGGAGGAGCTGCGGAAAGCGGATATGAACCGGCTCGTGAGCGATTACCGCCATGCGATCGCAACGGACAGTACCTACGAGGCCACCCGCCTCGAAAGCGAGATCCGTCTGTTGGGCATGAAGGCGAACCGAGCCGAACGCCTGGTCGACAGCACCGAGTGGCATCGGGAACGCCAGCAGCACAACCTCGGCAGCGGCCCGCGCACTTCGTTCAGCCGGTTGGTCGACGAATCGGGGGACTGCGAATGATTCGGGACGCCGTGTTCGGTTCTGGTCTCGAGCCGGGCGAGACGCCTGAGCCGGCGGCGGCACTGCTCGCGGCGGCGTCAGCCCGTGGCGGCGCCGTCTCCGTTGGCGCAGGACTCGCACAGCCGCGCCACCCGGTCGAGCAGCTCCTCCCCGCTCTCGCACTCGAGGAGCCACCCGCCGACCTCGACCGCCCGCTCCGGGTCGGCGATCTCCGCCAAGCGCCCGGCCAGCCGCTCCGCCGTCTCCGCACCGAACTTCCGCGCCGCCTGCAAACGCACGACCTCAACTTGGCCCTCGGCCCGACCTTCGTCCCTGAGCTTCGCCGACCAGTCCATCCCCACTTGCTGCAACATGATTATCGCCTCCCTCACGTTCACCAGCTCCGGCATCTCCAAGTCGATGCGGTGCATCGGAAAATGCACCTGCCCGAGCCAAGTCAAGATGGCTTCGAGCAGGCTGTCGTACTGCGGCTCCGGCCACCTCGCGGATATGTTGCGGAGCTCTGCGGCCACCACCTCCGGGTCGGGAGTGCGCGCGAGCCTGACCAGCTCCGCCATCCAGTTGCGCCCCCCGGGCAGGGGGCCAGTATAGCCGCCCACGTCGAGCACGAAGTGGCGTTGCGACGGTTGGTAGGGCGCGCGGGGTGCGCCCGGGGCAGCGCACAGCTCTGCGACTTCTTCGCCCACCTTCCACTCTTCCGAGCCGTAATACACCACGATGGGCAGCACCGGGGGGAGCTCGGCGGAGGAACGGCGCAGCCGGTCCTGGTACAGCATCGCGGTGTAGACCAGGACGCGCACCGCCATCGTCCGGTCCACCGTGGACTGGAACTCGAGCGTCACGAGGACGGAGCCCGGCCCGCCACCCAGGCCCACTTCCCACACCCGGTCCGGGTGCCGCTCCCGGCCATCGTCGGTGACTTGCCCCTCGGACTGGCGCGTCATCACGGAGAGGTCGAGGTCGCTCACCCACTCGGAGGGGAGAAATCCCGTGAGCAGTCCACGCACCATCTCCGGGTACGAGAAGAGCAGCTTCCAGGCGCGGTCGTGCTTGGCCATGAGCGGGGGCTCCGGGCGAGGGGTGCCTCGGCCGGGGCGCCGGCGTCGTCGCGCGCGTCCTTGCCCGAGCGGCGGACGCCCCGGCGCCCAGTCGATGGCTCGGGGGAGCGTGCCCCGCGCGGTGCCGCGCGTCTACGGGCATTTCACTCGACGTGCGTAGGACTTTCACCCGATCGTGCATACGCCGGACGCGTACCGGATGCCCCCACTCCCGCTTCGATAGTACCCGCTGCCGCCCGCCCGGCCAGGATGAACGCCCGTGCCGGCCGCGTGCTGGCCCTTGCAGCGGCGTCAGCTCGGCGGGGCGCCGTCTCCGTTGGCGGAGGACTCGCAGAGGCGCGCCGCCCGCGCGAGCAGCTCCTCCCCGCTCTCGCAATCGAGCAGCCAATCACTGACCTCGAGCGTCCGCTCCGGATCGGTGATCTCCGCCAAGCGCCCGGCCAGCCGCTCGGCCGTCTCCGGGCCGAACTTCCACGCCGCCATCCGGCGCATCATGCCGATCTGGCCTTCCGTCCGGCCTTCCGCTCGCCATTTCTCCTTCCACTCCGCCACCCATTTTTCGATCTGCCGATCCGTCCACTCGCCCACCCTCTGTCTCATGATCTCGTTCGGCATGGTCTTTCCCTCGTTCCAGTCGTCCGCAATCGGCCATTCGACCTCCCTCGCATTCGTCAGCGCCGGCCGCTTTGCCTCGATGCCGTGCGGACGGGTCACAGGATTCCGAACAGCCGGCCCGCGATGGTCAAGCTAAGCGCGGTCACGATCCCCAAGCCGTATCGCACTTCCCTGTGGAATGACTCGAGTTCCTTCCGGAATAAGCCAGGGCCGGTGCTGGCGGCGAGCGCGTCCGGGTTGGCATTGGTGACGACCCGTAGCTGCTCGGCAATGGCCTCGGCGTGCTTGCGGTTGATGCCCGCGGCCTCAAGGGCCTGCATGGCGGCGAGGGGGTCGAATGCGGATGCGGTCACGTCGGCGTCCTCCTCCAATTGTGCGTACGCCGGAGGCGGAGCGGATGCCTGCGCCTCCTCTTCGGTAGTAACCGAAGCCGCCCGACTGCTCAGGATGAACGCCGATGCCGGTCGCGTAGCGCCCGCCGTGCCGCCGTCAGCCGGATGGGGCGCCGTCTGCGGTGGCGGAGGACTCGCAAAGGCGCGCCACCCGGTCGAGCAGCTCCTCCCCGTTCTCGCATTCGAGGAGCCACTCGCCGACCACCCTCGCGTGCTCCGGGTTGGTGACGTCTTTCCGCCGCAACTTCTCCAGCCGCTCGGCGAGACGCTCCGACGTGTCGGTACCGAACTTCCACTCCGCCACTCGGCGCATCACTTCCATTCGGCCTTCCACCCGGCCTTCGTCGCGGCCTTCCTTTCGCCCATTGATCCAACCTTGCGAGCGACCATCCACCCAGCCTTCCAACAGGAAGTGCCTTGCCATCACGTTGATCGGTTCCTCCTCGGCCAACTTTCCACCTCGATCGATCAGCTCTTCGGCGTACTTGCAAGTGATGACGAGTTTGCCAATCTCGTACAACCGCTCCCGACTGACCTTCGAATCGAGACGCCGAAGAAGTTCCTCGGCCGTATCCGGCCCGAACTTTCGAGCCGTTGTCCGGTGAATCACTTCCTTTTGACCTTCCGGCCAGCCTTGGCACCAGCCTCTTGCTCGGCCTTTTTCGCGCCACGCCCCCTCACCCCCCGTCCAAGTCTCCCAAAGCTGTTCCTTCCAGTCACTGGGGAGCCCCTTGGGCAGTGGCCCCAGTCGTTCCAGCAGCTCTTCGACGGAGCGGTGGTCGATAATCCACTCGCCGATTTCGACCAACCTCTCCGGTTCGGGTATCTGCTCCAGGTAACAGTGGAGCCCGGTGAACTCCTGTACGACGCCGAACTTCAGGAGCGCCATCTCGTGAATCAATTCCACCTGGGCCTTTACCCGGCTCTCGGCCCGGCCTTCTGCCTGACCTTCTTCGAGCCACTTCTCCGTCACATGTTTTCCATCCTCGCTCGCCATGGCGTTTGCCTCCATCTGGCTTTCCACCGCTGGTCGCTCCATGCGTCGCCGCCACGCGAGAGCACAACCTCCGCGCCGCAGTCTAGCGCAAAAGCGCATGGTTGCGAATTTTCGGGTAGCAAACTTGCGACGGCGACGTTGCTCGACCGGGAGCATCAGGGCGGCGGGTGCTCTGGGCGTGGGTCGGAGACCCGCGCGTCCGGTGACGGTAGGGAGATCCGCGGGTCTGGCGGCGCCAGCGGCGGACCGGATGCCCGTGCCTCCGCTTCGATGGTGAACGACGTCGCCCGGCCGGCCGGGATGAATGCTGGTGCCGGCTGCGGAGCGCCCGCCGGGCAGCCGTTACCTCGGCGCGGCGTGCCTTTGGTTCAGGAGAGAAACCGATGAGACAGATGTCCTTCCGCCGGCCGGCGAGCGCCCGGATGGCTTCCGAGTCCGCCGTGGCCGTGGACGGTGCACCATTGGGTGGTCGCTCCGGGGGGCGGCAGGAGCGCGGCCAGGACCGTGGTGGCGCCATCGGGCTCGCGGCGGGGCAGGGAGGCGCTCCGGCTCCGGTCGGCGCGGCGCCCGCGGGGGGGGCGATGGCCTGGCTGCACGCGGCGCCGCCGTCGTGGCTCTACGGGGCCGCGGTCTTCATCGCGGCGTGGCTCGTCTTCTGGGTCCAGCCTCTCGCGGTGCGCGGCGTCCTGCCGGTGCTCGGCGGCTCGCCCGCGGTGTGGAATACCGCGATGGTGTTCTTCCAGGCGGCGCTCCTCGGCGGCTACGCGCTCGCCCACCTGCTCGCGCGCCGCGCCTCGCCCCTGGTGCAGCTCGCGGTGCTCGGGTGCCTGTGGGCGGGGATCGCTCTCACCGCGCCGATCGGCGGGCTGCGACTCCTCGGCGAGGTGCCGGCCACCGGCGTACCGCCCGCCCTGTGGCTGCTCGGGACCCTCGCGGGGGCGCTCGCCCTCGCCTTCGTCGCCGCCTCGTCCCTCACCCCGCTCGTCCAGAGCTGGCTCGCGCGGGCGGGGGCGGGGGCCGCGTCCGCCGATCCCTACTTCCTCTACGCGGCCTCGAACGCGGGCTCCGCGGGCGCCCTCGTCGCGTTCCCGTTCCTTCTCGAGCCCTTCCTCGGGCTCGACCGGCAGGCGTGGCTGTGGAGCGCGGCGGCCCTCGGGCTCGCGCCGCTGCTCCTCGTCCTGTGGCGGGCCGCCGCGGCGGGAGGCGGTGCCGGTGCCGGTGCCGTCGGGGGAGGGCGGTCGGCCGGGGTGGCCGGGGAGACCGGCGGCGAGGATGCCACCGAGGAAGCCGCCGCCTCGGGGGCGGACGCCGTCCAGGCCGGTGCGGCGGCGCTGCCGGTGGTCCGCATCCTCGCCCTCGCCGCGGTCCCGAGCGCGCTCCTCCTCGCCGTCACCCGCTACCTCACGACCGACGTGGCGGCGGTGCCGCTCCTCTGGATCGTACCCCTGGTGCTCTACCTCGGCACCTTCGTCCACGCTTTCGCGCGCCGCACCCTCGTTCCGCAGCCGCTCCTCGCGCGCCTGGCCGCCCCCGCCCTCATCGCGCTGGTGGTCCTGTACCTCGTCAACCGCACCGTGCTCGCGTTCGGCCTGGCCCATCTCCTCGTCTTCGTTCTCGCCGCCCTGTGGTGCCACGGGGCGCTGGCCCGCCTGCGCCCGCCCGCCGCCCATCTGACCCGCTTCTACCTCCTGATGTCGACGGGCGGGCTTGTCGGCGGGATGCTCGTCGCCCTCGTGGCGCCGCTCGTCTTCGCCGACGTCTACGAGTATCCGATCGCGCTCGCGCTCGTCGCCGCCCTCCTCCCGGCGCGGCAGGTGGTCCTGCGCCGCGGCCACTGGATCGCGGTGGCCGTGGCGCTCGGGATCGTCATGGCGGGGCTCGCCACGGTGCTCGTCGGCGCCGCCAACGGCCATGGCAACGCGTTGCCGCCGCTCGTTTTCGGAGCGTGCCTGATGCTGGTCGCGCTGGCCGCGCCGGCCCTGCTCATCCTGCGGGCGCGGCCCGCCTTCCTCGCGGGCGCGCTGCTCGCGGTGTTCCTGGTGCCGTCCCTCGCCGCGCGCCATGCCGGCGACGAGCACGTCGCCCGCGAGCGCACCTTCTTCGGGGTCTACCGGATCGTGGAGGCGGACGGGCTCCGCTCCTTCTACCACGGCACCACCCTGCACGGCGCGGAGCGGCGCCGCGCGGACGGCACCGTCGACAGCCGGATCACCTACTACGGCCCGGGGACCCCGTACGCGGAGCTGCTCGCGAGCCTCGCGCGACGCCCCGACCCGCTTGTCCTCGGCATTGCGGGCCTCGGCACCGGCTCGCTCGCCTGCTTCGCCCGCCCCGGCGACGAGGTGCGGATCTACGAGATCGACC
>JAJDXW010000043.1 GCA_022823045.1 Gammaproteobacteria bacterium | reverse complement strand
CATCTGATCCGGCTCATAGGGGCGAAACGTCGTCGACATCCAACACCCTCCCTCTACTTCCGCCTGACAATTATCTCACCGGTTCCTGCGGCGCAGACTCCTAGGCTGCAAATCTCACCAACTTTCGTCGCGAGGGCGCCGAGACGCCGCGGTGTCGGGCCGCACGGACCGAAAGACGCTGAAGGCGTAGCTGACACTACGTCGAAGCGGCTTGAGGGAGTACGGCCCGTCACCGCGAGTGGATCGGCGTCCGCAGCAGAAAGCTGGTGAGATTTGCAGGCTCACCATCCGGGATCAGTCGGCCGTGACAGGCCGGCCGTAAATGATGGGGAGATCCGCCGGATCGTCATAGGTGACTATCGAATACGCTTCGCTGTCTGCCATCAGGGCGCGCAACAGCCGGTTGTTGAGGGAATGGCCGGACTTGAATCCCGCGAAGGATCCGATGAGGCTGTAGCCGAGAAGATAGAGATCTCCGATCGCGTCGAGCACCTTGTGCTTGACCAGCTCGTCGCCGTATCGCAACCCGTAGTGATTGAGCACCCGGTAATCGTCGTAGATGACCGCGTTGTCGAAATTGCCGCCGCGGGCGAGGTTGTTCTCCCGCAGCCGTTCCAGGTCCCCCACGTGCCCGAAGGTCCTCGCGCGGCTTACTTCCTTCACGAACGAAGTGGTGGAGAAATCGATGTTCGCGGTATCCGGATAGTCCTCGAACACGGGCATGTCGAACCGGATGGTGAACTTGACCTTGAAGCCGTCGAAGGGCTCGAGCTCCGCCCACTTGTCCCCGTCCTCCACCCGCACCTTGCGCCGGATCCGGAGAAACCGCTTGGGAGCGGCCTGTTCCTCGATGCCGGCGGATTGCAGCAGGAATACGAGCGGACCGGCGCTGCCGTCCATGATCGGAACCTCGGCGGCACTCAGGTCCACGTAGGCATTGTCGATCCCCAGCCCGGCCATGGCCGAGAGCAGGTGCTCGACGGTGGAGACGCGGATGCCTTCCTCCGAGACGAGCGTGGTGCACAGGTGCGTCTCTCCCACGTTCCCTACTCGGGCGGGAATCTCGACCGGCTCCGCCAGATCGATCCGGCGGAACACGATCCCGGAGTTCGGAGCCGCGGGCCGAAGGGTAAGGTAGACCTTCTCGCCCGAATGCAGCCCCACTCCGGTGGCGCGGATGACGTTGCTGAGTGTACGTTGTCGAATCACGAAATACGCCCTCGTCCGGTGTTCCCTCGCTTGGCCCGCACAAGCAGACGATCCCTCATGGCGCCCGCCGTGACATTCGTCGCCACTACCCGCGACGCAAAACCAGGGTGAAGACTAACACACTGTCCCCGCTGGACTATACCCTCGGAGAATCGTGCGTGCGGCGGCGCAAGTACGCCGGGATGTCGAAGTAGTTCCGTTGTCCGGCATCCCGGGCCGCCCCCATTTCCGGGCCGGGAGGGGACGGGATCTCGACCGGTTCCGGCTCCCCGCCGGCCCCGGAGACCGGCAGCACGGCCACGTTGGACACGGTGTCGACCGGGGCCGGCGCCGCGCCGAGACCGAGCCCGGTCGCGACCACGATGATCCGGAGTTCCTCGCCCGCATTCTCGTCGATGACGGTCCCCGTGATGACGTTCGCCCCCGGGGCCGCAAAGCTCTCGACGACCTCTCCGACCGCCGCGTATTCGTCCATGCCCAGGTTCGGGTCCGCGGTGATGTTCACCAGGATCCCGCGCGCGCCGTGGAGGTCGACGTTCTCGAGCAGCGGGCACGTGGTCGCCTTCTTCGCCGCCTCGAAGGCGCGGTCCTGCCCGGTTGCCCGGCCTGCCCCCATCATGGCCCGGCCCTTCTCGGTCATCACCGCCCGGACGTCCGCGAAGTCGACGTTCACTAGACCGGGGCGGATGATGAGCTCGGAGATCCCCTGAACGGCTCCGAGCAGCACGTCGTTCGCCGCGGCGAAGGCGGCCTTCAGGGTCACCCCTCGTCCGAGCACGCTGATCAGGCGTTCGTTGGGTACCACGATGAGCGAATCGACCTGCTTCGACAGCTCGTCGACTCCGGCCCCGGCGATGCTTATGCGCCGGCCGAGCTCGAAGGGAAACGGTCGAGTGACGACCGCGACCGTCAACACGCCGAGGTCGCAGGCGATCTCCGCGATGACCGGCGATGCCCCCGTGCCCGTGCCCCCGCCCATGCCGGCGGTGATGAAGAGCATGTCGGTGCCTTCGAGGATCTCCGCGATGCGGTCGCGGTCCTCGAGCGCCGCGGCGCGCCCGAGCTCCGGGTCCGCACCCGCGCCGAGTCCCTTGGTGAGGTTGGCTCCGAGCTGCACGTGGACCGGGGCCGACGACTTCGCCAGCGCCTGCGCATCGGTGTTCGCGCAGACGAAGTCGACCCCCTCGATGGTGTTGGCAATCATGTGCTCGACCGCGTTGCCGCCCCCGCCGCCGACACCGACGACCTTGATGTTGGCCTTGTCGGTGGAGCTGGTTTCCAAGATTTCAAACATGGCTCTTCTCTCCCTAGTGGGTTCCGTTGATCCAGCCGCGCATGCGTCCGAGGACGCCCCGCAGCCCGTTTGCTTCCGAGTTGGTGCGATGGTTGTGGGCCTCGTGGTCCAGGGTGAGCAGCCCGACCGCGGTGGCATAGACCGGGTTTCGGATCACGTCCCCGAGCCCGGTCACCGAGTTGGGATGACCGAGGCGCACCGGCATCTCGAACACCTCCTCGGCCATCTCGACCAGCCCTTCCATGCGCGCGCTCCCTCCGGTGAGGACGACGCCGCCGGCCACTCCGTCGACGCCGGCGCGGCGGATGTGGTCCCGCACGAGGCCGAGCAGCTCTTCGCAGCGCGGCTCCACCACCTCCGCGAGGGCCCGGCGCGGCAGGCGCCGGGAGGGACGATCGCCGAGCGCGGGCACCTGGATCGTCTCGTCCTCGGAGGTGTTGGCGGCCCGCGCGCAGCCGTACTGGATCTTGATCTCCTCGGCGTGCGGAATCGGGGTCCGGAGGGCGAGGGCGATGTCGTTCGTGACCTGCGCGCCCGCGATCGGGATGACCGCCGTGTGCCGGATCGCGCCGCCTCCGAAGAGCGCGATGTCGGTGGTGCCGCCGCCGATGTCGACCAGGCAGACCCCGAGATCCTTCTCGTCCTCCATGAGCACCGCCTGGCTCGAGGCAAGCTGCTCCAGCACGATGTCCTCGACGTCGAGACCGCAGCGATGCACGCACTTGACGATGTTCTGGGAAGCGCTCGCCGCCCCGGTGACGATGTGCACCTGGGACTCGAGCCGAACCCCCGACATCCCGACCGGCTCCCGGATCCCGTCCTGATCGTCGACGATGAACTCCTGGGGGAGGATGTGCAGGACCTTCTGGTCGGCCGGGATGGGGACCGCGCGCGCGGCGTCGATGACCCGGTCGACGTCGCCGTTGCTGACCTCGCCGTCGCGAATCGCCACGATCCCCTGCGAGTTGAGGCTGCGGATGTGACCCCCGGCCACCCCGACGTAGACCGACCGGATGGGCTGGCCGGCCATGACCTCGGCCTCCTCCACTGCGTGCCGGATGGATTTCACGGTGTTCTCGATGTCGACCACCACGCCCCGCTTGAGGCCGCGCGAGAGATCGGAGCCAATCCCGAGGAGCTGGACCTCGCCCGAATCCGACATCTCCCCGACCAGCGCCACCACCTTCGCGGTGCCGATGTCGAGCCCCGCGATGAGGCTCTTCCTGGTTCCCGCTCTCATCCCTGCACCCTTGAATGTGCGTCCCCGCCGTCACGCCAACGAACTGCAAAGCCGTTCGGATAGCGGAGATCGATTCGTTCGATGGATCCCCTGCGGCCGATCAGCGCCGAGAGGTAGACGGCCGCGAAGCGGCGTACATGCACTTCCTGCTCGTCACGGAACACGAGGCGGACCCCGTCCGCGAGCCGAAGGTTCCAGTTGCCCGCGGCGGACCGCTCCAACCGGTCGATGCCGCCGCCGATCCCGTCGAAGATCGCGCCGAACTCCCGAAGTCCGTCGATGAGCCTCGGAATCGCCTCGCGCGGCCCGGCGAATACCGGAAGCCCGATCCCCGCCAGGCCGTGCCGCGCCGGAAGCACGCTGCCGCGTTCGGTCACCAGCCCCCCGCTCTCCCAGCGCGCGATCGGCCGGTCCTCAACCACCGTCAGGTGCAGCTCTCCGGGCCAGACCCGCCGCACCGAGACGTCGCGTACCCAGGGCACCGCGAGAGCCGACTCGCGCACGCTGGAGATGTCGATCCGGAAGAACCCTCCCCGCAAGCGGCCGGCTATGGCGCGTTTCAACTCGTCGGGGGAGACCCAGCGAAGGCTCCCCGCAATCCGGACGTCGGAGATGGTCGCGGAGGGAATCATGGTCCGGAACCGGTCCTCGAACGGCAGCGCCCCCGGGATCCAACCGGCCGGAGACGACGCGAGGAGCGCCGGGAGAGCGCACAGGGAGACGACGAGGTGGCGAGAGGCGCTCATCGTCCCTCCCCCGGGCCGTGATCCTTCCGGTGCGGCGGCGTTCGCCGGCCCACCACCCGTACCTCCGGCTCGAGGTCGACGCCGGTCTCCTCGCGCACCCGCGAGCGCACCTTGCCGATCAGCGCCTCGATGTCCGACGACGACGCGTTGCGTTCGTTGACGATGAAGTTCGCGTGCTTGTGCGAGACCACCGCGCCGCCGACCCGGGCTCCCTTGAGGCCGCACGCCTCGACGAGACGTCCCGCGTAATCGCCGGGAGGATTGCGGAACACCGATCCGCAGCTCCGCTGCCCGACCGGCTGCGAGGCGGCGCGCGCCTGGATCATCCCCCGGGTACGGGCCCGCACGGTGGCCGGATCCTCGGAGACGACCCGGAGCTCGGCGCCGGTGAACCACTCCCCGTCCGCACCCGCGACGCTCCGGTATCCGACCTCGAACTCGCCCGGCGCGCGCCAGCGACGACCGCCGTCGCGGTCCACCGTCTCCACGCGGTACACGAGGTCCCACGTCTCCGCGCCGTGCGCGCCGGCATTCATCGCGAGGGCCCCGCCGATCGTCCCCGGGATCCCGGCGAGGAACTCGCCGCCGGCGAATCCCCTCCCCGCGAAGTGGCGGGCGAGCTTGGCGCAGGGGACGCCGGCCCCGGCCCGGACGAGACCGCCTCCCGGCTCCTCGATTTGGCCGAGGGTGCGCGAGGTCAGGATGACCACCCCGCCGACCCCGCCGTCGCGCACCAGGAGGTTGCTTCCGAGGCCGACCCAGAGCACCTCGTCGCGAGGACCGAGCCCGGCGAGGAAATCGGCGAGGTCCTCGACGTCCGCGGGCACGTACGCGCGGTCGGCCCGGCCCCCGGTACCCCAGGTGGTCATGCGGGCCATGGAGACGTTGCGCATCAGACGGCCCCGCACGTTTCGCCCGCCTCCGCGAGGGCCGCCGCCGCGGATCCGATGTCGCCGGCGCCGAGGAGCACGAGCACGTCGTCCGTGCGCACCACCCCGCGCAGCGTGGCCTCGAGCTCGCTCACCCCCGGCACGTAGACCGGCTCCACGACCCCGCGGGCGCGAACCGCCTGGCACAGGCCGTGCGCGTCCGCCCCCGGGATGGGCTCTTCGCCCGCGGGGTAGACGGCGGTGACGAGGAGCGCGTCCACCCGGCTCAAGACCCGGGCGAAGTCGTCCAGCAGGTCGCGGGTCCGGGTGAATCGGTGCGGCTGGAAGGCGACCACCAACCGCCGGCCCGGCCATGCTTCGCGCGCCGCGGCGAGGGTCGCCTCGATCTCGCGAGGGTGGTGGCCGTAGTCGTCCACGAGCCGGACCCGGTGCTTACCTATCCGGACCGCGTCCCGGACCTCGAAGCGCCGCCCGATCCCCTGGAACGTGGCGAGCGCGTGGCCGATGAGTTCGTCGTCCACTTCGAGCGAGCGCGAGACGGCGACCGCGGCGAGCGCGTTCAGCACGTTGTGGCGACCCGGAAGGTTGAGCGTCACATCGATTCCCGGCCCGAGGTCGCCGGGCGGGATCCGGAAGCGGGTCCGGGTCTCGACCGGGGTCACGTCCACCGCCCGCAGGTCCGCCTCCTCGTGGAAGCCGTACGTCACGACCGGTCTCGACACCTGCGGCAGCACCGCGCGCACCCCCGGATCGTCCGCGCACAGGACGGCCAGGCCGTAGAACGGCAGATGGCGGAGGAACTCGACGAACGCGGCGCGCAGGCGCGACTCGTCCTGTTCCCAGGTCTCCATGTGGTCCTGGTCGATGTTGGTCACGACCGCCATCTCCGGCCACAGCCGAAGGAAGGACGCGTCGCTCTCGTCGGCCTCGGCCACGATGTAGCGGCCGTCGCCGAGGCGCCCGTTCGCGCCGGATGCGAGCAGGCGCCCGCCGATGACGAACGTCGGGTCGAGCCCGCCGGCGCTGAGGACGCTGGTCACGAGGCTTGTCGTGGTGGTCTTCCCGTGGGTGCCGGCGACCGCGATGCCGTGACGGAAGCGCATGATCTCGCCGAGCATCTCGGCTCTCGGAACGGCCGGGATCTGACGCTCGCGCGCCGCCTCCAGCTCGGGGTTTCCGGGCGGAATGGCGGTCGAGACGACCACCACGTCGCAGTCCCGGACGTGGTCCGGATGATGGCCGGAATGGACGCGGACGCCGAGCCCGGACAGCCGCCCGGTCATCTCGTTCGGGTGGAGGTCCGAACCGCTGACCTCGAAGCCGAGGGTATGCAGGACCTCCGCGATCCCGCCCATTCCCACCCCGCCGATCCCGATGAGGTGGATGCGGCGGATGCGGTCGAGGCCGTGACGGCGCGCGGTCATCCCTGCTCTCCGAGCGGGTCCGGGAACACCGGAGGGCATTCGTACGCGCGGCAGCACGCGGCGACCCGTTCGGCCGCGTCCCTCCGCCCGCTCCGCCAGGCCGCCTCCGCCATCGCGAGCCGGCGCTCCCGGTCGGCGGCGAGCTCTCCGATGAGCGAGGCGAGCCGCGCGACGAGGTCCCCTCCTTCCGGAACGACACATGCCGCTCCGCGCCGCTCGAGGAAGCGCGCGTTTGCGCTCTGGTGGTCGTCGGCCGCCCAGGGATAGGGCACGAGGATCGAGCCCACCCCGCTCGCGGCGAGCTCCGCGACGGTGCCCGCCCCGGCCCGGCACACCGCGACGTCCGCCCACGCGCAGGCCTCGGCGACATCCTCCACGAAGGCGGTGACCGCCGCTTCGATCCCCGCCTCGCGATAGCGCTCCCGGGTGGCGTCGGCCTGGCCGCCTTCGCCCGCCTGATGACGGATCTCGAGGGGCCGCTCCACGCGGGCCGCCGCCGCCGGCACGCACCGGTTGAGGGTCTCCGCGCCCTGGCTTCCCCCGAGGACGAGCACCCGCAGGACCGCGCCCCGATCGGCATGGCGCGCGGCCGGGGGAGGAAGATCGGAGAACGCGGCCCGCACCGGGTTCCCGGTGGTGCGGAGCCACCCTTTTCCGCGGTGCGGGAAGGTGTCGGCGAAGCTCTCCATGATTCCCGTCGCGATAGGGGCGAGCACTCGGTTCGCGAGACCCGGGATCGCGTTCTGCTCGTGGATGAGCAGGGGACGGCGGAGCAGCCACGCCGCGACCCCGCCCGGGGCCGAAACGAACCCGCCCATGCCGAGGACGAGGGCGGGGCGGATGCGGAGCAGGATCGCGGCCGCCTGCACGAGCGCCACGGCCGTCGCCGCGAGCGCACCCGCGCGGCGCGCGCCCCGGAACCGGCGCGTGGAAATGAAGTGGAGGGGAAGTCGGGCGCCGGGCACCACCCGCGCCTCGATGCCCCGCCGGGTCCCGACCCAGCTCACCGCCCAGCCGTCCTCGCGCAGCCGGTCGGCAACCGCGAGGGCGGGGAACACGTGCCCCCCGGTCCCGCCCGCGAAGATGCACACCCGGGCCCCGGTCATCGGGCGTCGCCCCCCTCCCCGCGCGCCTCGCGATCGATGCGCACGAGGAGGCCGAGGGCCAGGCAGCTCGCCACGAGGTTGTTCCCGCCGTAGCTCATGAACGGCAGGGCGAGCCCCTTGGTGGGCAGGGCGCCGATGTTCACCCCGATGTTGATCCAGGCCTGGACACCGAGCGACAGGCCGAGCCCGTACGCGAGATGGGCGTTGAACGGCTGCCCGCATTCGATGGCCCGGCCCGCGATGGCAAAGGCACGGAAGATGAGCACCGTGAACGCCACGATCACCGCCGCCATTCCCACGAAGCCCAGCTCCTCCCCGACCACCGCGAACAGGAAGTCCGTATGCGCGGCCGGGAGGTAGAAGAGCTTCTGCACGCTTCCCCCGAGTCCGGCGCCGAACCACTCGCCGCGGCCGATCGCGATGAGGGCCTGGACGAGCTGGAAGCCGTCGCCGTACGGGGCCTCGAAGGGGGCGAGGAACGTCAGCAGGCGCCGCAGGCGGTACGGCTCGGTGACGGCAAGCACCGCCATCGCGATCGCGAGAGCCGCGCTCCAGGCCGCGAAGGTTCGAAACGGCACGCCGGCGATGAAGAGCATCCCCACCAGGGTGAGCCCGAGGACGACCACGGTGCCGAAATCGGGCTCGGCGAGCAGGAGCACGCCGACGAGACAGAAGACCGCGATCGGAACGAGCGCATACCGTCCGTACAGCCGGACCTTCTCTCCCTGCTGCGCGAGGTAGGCGGCGAGGTAGACGACGAACACGATCTTCATCGCCTCTCCCGGGTGGAAGGTGACGACCCCGAGATCGAGCCACCGGACCGCCCCGTTGGCCTCGAGTCCGAGACCCGGGATCAGCACCGCGCTCAAGGCCGCGATGCCGGCGAAGAGGACCACGGTCGCGAACCGCTGCCAGTAACGCGGATCGATGAGCGCCACCACCGTGCCGCAGGCGATTCCGACCGCGAGCGCCGCCGACTGGCGCCAGAAGAAGTGCAGGGACGACGCGAACTTCCCGTCCGCGATGGAGATCGACGCGGACGCGACCATCACCAGGCCGACGAGGATCAGGGCGCTGGCGGAGATCGCGAGCCCGGGATCGACCCGCCACGGGCCCGTGCCGGGCTGGTTCGCGACGTGAAGCGTCCTGCTCATGCTAGCGAGGCTGCGCCTCGGACCGACGAAACCTGTTCGAACCCACCGGTCGCCGTTCGAAGCCCCGTCGCGCCATATCGGAAGCAGCCTCGTACCTCTCATGCCGGAAACCCGCTTTGAATACTTGACTCATCTGTCAATCTCCGGGACGCTCAAAGCGTCTGGTGCGCTCCGGCACCCATGCGCCCGGTGAAGCACGCCGCTCACGCCGGCCGCCCTCCCCCGCCGGCGAGCACCTCGGCACGGAAGTCCCGACCCCGTTCGCGGTAGTCGCCGTACATGTCCCAGCTCGCGCACGCCGGTGAGAGCAGCACGGCGTCGCCCGGCCGCGCCGCCTCCCGGGCCCGGGCGACCGCTTCGGCCATCGTGCCGGCGCTCGCGACCGGCACGTAGCCCTCGACGAGGCTCCGGATCGCGGGTGCGTCCCGGCCGATCAGCACTACCTTGCGGATCCTCCCCGCGGACTCGCGCAGGACCCGGCCGAGGGGCTCGAAGTCCGCTCCCTTGCCGTCGCCCCCCGCGATGAGGACGAGCGGGACGTCGAAGCCGCCCACCGCCGCGACGGTGGCGCCGACGTTGGTCCCCTTCGAGTCGTCGTACCAGCGAACGCCGCCCGTGCTGGCGATCGGCTCGCAGCGGTGCGCGAGCCCGCGGAACCCCCGGAGCGCGCCGTCGATCGCTCGGGCGTCGATCCCGAGGTCGTCCGCGATCGCCATCGCGGCGAGGGCGTTGAGCGCGTTGTGGCGGCCGGGAAGGGCCAGGTGGGCGACCGGGAACCGTCGTTCGGTCCCGTGCGCGAGCCACGTCGCGGCACCGTCCCCGACGATTCCGTACTCACCTTCCCGAGGCCGCTCCGCGGTAATGGAGATTACCCGCGTGCCCTCCCGGGCGAGGCGGATGCCGAGATCCTCGAGCCACGGGTCGTCGCGCCCGACCACCGCCGCCTCCGCGCCCCGGAACACGCGGGCCTTGGCCGCGCGGTAGTCCTCGAACCCCTGGTGCCGGTCGAGGTGGTCGGGGCTCACGTTGAGAAGGGCCGCGGTGCGCGGGCGGAGCGATCGGGTCGTCTCGAGCTGAAAGCTCGAGAGCTCGACGACATGAAGGTCCGGCTCGCGCTCGACGAGGCTGAGGGCCGGCGGACCGAAGTTGCCGCCGAGGGCCGGCCGCCCGCCGCCCGCCTCGGCCATGGCATGCACCCACGCGCAGACCGTGCTCTTGCCGTTCGTCCCCGTCACCGCGACGACGGGGGCCCGGGCCACGCGGGCGAACAGCTCCACCTCCCCGAGGACCGGCACGCCGCGGCGGGCCGCGGCCGCGACCGCCGGCTCGCGCGGCGACACTCCGGGACTCAGCACGAGTTCGACCGCCTCCTCGAACCACCCCCGGTCGAATCCCCCGAGGCGCATCTCCGCCTCGGGAAGCGCCCGGCGCGCCTCCGCCTCGCGGGGCGGGGACGGGCGGCTGTCCGACAGGGCGACCTCGACTCCGTGCGCATGCAGGTGCCGCGCGCACGCGAGACCCGTGTCGCCGAGCCCGACCACCACCGTGCGCCCGTGCACCACCCTGGTCACCTACCGCACCTTGAGGGTCGCGAGCCCGACGAGGACCAGCACCAGGGTGACGATCCACAGGCGCACGATGACGCGAGGCTCCGGCCACCCCTTGAGCTCGAAGTGGTGGTGGAGGGGAGCCATGCGGAAGATCCGCCGGCCGGTCATCCGGAACGACGCGACCTGGAGGATCACCGAGACGGTCTCCATGACGAACACCCCCCCCATGACGAACAGGACGATCTCCTGGCGGCACACCACCGCGACGGTGCCGAGCGCGGCTCCGAGGGCGAGCGCGCCGATGTCGCCCATGAAGACCTGGGCGGGATAGGTGTTGAACCACAGGAACCCGAGGCCCGCGCCCACGATGGAGGCGCACACGACCGTCACCTCCCCGACTCCGGCGATGGCGGGAAACGCGAGGTAGGAAGCGAACTGGCTGTGGCCCGCCACGTAGACGAAGATCGCGAGCGCGCTCGCGATGAGGACGGTGTGCCCGATCGCGTGGCCGTCGAGCCCGTCGGAAAGATTGACCGCGTTGCTCGTGCCGACGATCACGAAATAGGTGAGGGGAATGTAGAGCCAGCCGAGATCGAGGGCCACGTCCTTGACGACGGGCACGATGAGCTGGAGCTCGGCCGCCCCCTCGGCGGAGGCATAGAGGAAGATCGCCCCGGAGAGCCCGACGAGGGACTGCAGCAGGAACTTCAGGCGCGCGGACATGCCTCGGCCCCGGGTGAGCTTGCGGTAGTCGTCGAGCCACCCCACCGCCCCGAACGCGAGGGTCATCGCCAGCACCACCCACACGAAGCGGTTCGAGAGATCGGCCCACAGCAGGGTGGACGCGAAGACCGCGAACAGGACGAACGTTCCGCCCATGGTGGGGGTCCCCGCCTTCGCGTGATGCGACTGCGGACCGTCCTCCCGGACGACCTCGCCGAAGCGGCGCAGGCGGCGGATGGCTGCCGGACCTATCACGAGCGCGATGAGGAGCGCGGTCAGCACTCCGCACACCGCCCGCAGGGTGATGTACCGGAAGACCCCGAAACCGCTGTGCAGCTCGGCCAGCGCCTCGAAGAGCACGTTCAGCATCGGCCGCCGAGCGCCTGCACGACACTCTCCATTCCCATCGAACGCGAGCCCTTGACGAGCACCGTGATCGGAGACTGCGACCGCAGTTCCAGGTCCGACCGGAGCTCCGCCACCAGCGCGTCATGCGAAGGGTGATGCCGCCCTCCGGGACCGAATGCGCGGACCGCCTCCGCGCAGAGCGGGCCGAGGCCATACAGCCGGGCGACGCCCCTCTCGCGGGCGAGGTGTCCCGCCTGGGCGTGGAGATCGCGCTCCCCGTCGCCGAGCTCGGCCATGTCTCCGAGGGCGAGCCAGCATTCCCCGCCACGGCCGGCGAGCACGTCGAGCGCGGCTCGCAGCGAGCCCGGGTTTGCGTTGTAGGTGTCGTCGACCAGGACCGAGCCGCCGCCGAGCGGGCGCACGCAAAGACGCCCCGGCACCGGCCGCATCGCCTCGAGCCCCTCCCGGATCGCCTCGAGGGGCTCGCCGATTGCGAGGCTCGCGGCGGTCGCGGCGAGGGCGTTCATGACGTTGTGCCGGCCGGGGAGAGCGAGATCGACCACCGTCTCGCCGCGGGGCGTCGCGAGCGCGAGGTGCGAGCCGAGCTCCCCCGGCGTGAACTCCGCGCTCACGTCGGCCGGCGATTCGAGGCCGAACCGGAGGGTCTCGCGGCCCGCGAGCTGCTCCGCCCAGAACCCCGCGAATCGATCGTCCGCGTTGACGACGCCGGTCCCGTCGGCCGGCAGGGCCTCGAACAGCTCCCCCTTGGCCCGGGCCACCCCCGCGACGTCGCCGAATCCCTCCAGATGGGCCGGCGCGCATTGGGTCACGACCCCCACGCGCGGCCCGCACAACCGGGCCAGATCCGCGATCTCCCCCGGGTGGTTGGCGCCCATCTCCACCACCGCCCGCCGGTGCTCCGGACCGAGCCCGAAGAGCGTGTCCGAGAGCCCGATGTCCGTATTCAGGTTGCCGGCGGTGGAGAGCGTCGCGTGGCGCCGGCGGAGGATCGACGCGATCATCTCTTTCACGGTGGTCTTGCCGTTGCTGCCGGTCACCGCGACGAAGGGAACGTCGAAACGGCCGCGCCAGTCGGCGGCGAGCCGCCCGAGCGCCCGTCTCGAGTCCTCGACGACGAGCCGCGGGACGCCCGCGGCGGAAGGAATCTCCGTGACCGCGGCGACCGCACCCGCGCGAGCCGCCGCGTCGACGTAGTCGTGCCCGTCGAAGTTGGGACCGCGCAACGCGAAGAAGAGGGTCCCGGCGCAATCGCGCCGGGAGTCGGTCGACACCCCGCGGAACCGGACCTCGTCGTCCCCGCCGCGACCGGGACCCGCGCCGAGCACCGACCTCGCTTCGCCGAGCCCCATCCGGATCATGCGGCACCCCTCCCCGCCCGCCGGGCGAGCGCCTCGCGCGCCACCGCGACGTCGTCGAAGGGGCGCCGTTCGCCGCCCACCTCCTGGGTCGCCTCATGCCCCTTGCCGGCGACGAGCACGAGGTCGCCCGGCGCCGCGTCCGCGACGGCGGCGTGGATCGCGCGGCGCCGGTCGGGCTCGATCTCCACCCTCGTGTCCGCCGTCCCCGCGAGGATGTCGTCGATGATGGCGCGCGGGTCCTCGCCGCGGGGGTTGTCGCTGGTCACGAACAGCCGATCCGCTCCCCGCGCCGCGGCCGCCCCCATGAGCGGGCGCTTGCCCCGGTCGCGCTCGCCTCCGCACCCGAACACGATCCGGATCTCTCCCTTCGCCAACGGCCGGAGGGAAGCCAGCACCGCGCTCAGCGCGTCCGGCGTGTGGGCGAAGTCGACGTAGACGGCGGGCGCCGGCGGGTCCGCCGGACCGGGACGAACCGGCTGCAGGCGTCCCCGAGGGGGTTCGGCCGCCGCGAGCCCGGCCGCGGCCCGCTCCAGGGGGACGTTCAACGCGATGAGGACCGCGAGGCCGGCGAGCAGGTTGTAGGCGTTGAACCGGCCCACGAGCGGGCTGTCGACGACCGCCCGGCGGGGTCCGTGCGCGACCTCGAGGCGGGTCCGGTCGGGGCGGCCCGGTTCGATCCGGCCGCGCACCGCGGCGTCCGGGTCGTCGAGCGCGTAGCCGAGCCGGAGCGACGGACCGTCCTCGGACGCGAGGATCGCCCGTCCGAGCCGGTCGTCCGCGTTGACGACCGCCGCCTCGAGCTCGGGCCAGGTGAACAGCCGCCGCTTCGCCGCCGCGTACGCCGCCGCGCTCCCGTGGTAGTCGAGGTGGTCGCGCCCGACATTGGTGAGGCAGGCGACCCGGAACCGGACGCCCGCGACCCGGCCCTGCTCGATGGCGTGCGACGAGACCTCCATCGCCACCCGGCGCACGCCGGAGCGCCGGAGCGCCGCGAGCTTCCGGTGCACGTCGAGGACATCCGGAGTGGTAAGCGGCGCGTCCTCGAGCGCCCCCGGGATCCCGTGGCCGAGGGTGCCCATGACCGCGCAGGGCCCGCCCCCGGGCTCGATGACATCGAAAGCACGGGCGACGCAATGGGCGACCGTGGTCTTCCCGTTGGTTCCGGTGATCCCGACGACATCCATTCCCGCGGAGGGCGCACCGTGGAAGCGGTCGGCGGCCCGGCCGATGACACGAGGCAGATCATCGGCTTCGACGAGCTCCGGGCACCGGCTCGAAACCGCCCCCGGGGGCGCGACCACCGCGACCGCGCCCGCCTCGAGCGCGGCGCCGGCGTACCGCGCTCCGTCCGTTCGCCGACCCGGGCGGGCGAAGAACACGAAGCCCGGCTTCACCCGGCGGCTGTCCGCCGCGAGGCCGCGTACCGGTGCGTCGCCAGGCAGGCCGGGGGGCAGGCCGAGCGAGTCCGAGAGAAGCGCGCGGACGTCCATCGTGGCCCCGACTACCCGCGCGAGTCCCGGACCAGCGCGTAGTTCTCCGCCTTGGCATCGCGGTGCGGGGTGGTGGCCGAGTCGGGGGGCACCGCATTGAGGCGCAGGGCGTCCGACATCACGGTCCTGAACACCGGGGCCGCGACCTCGCCGCCGTAGTACTTCTTGCCCCGGGGCTCGTCGATCACCACCGCCACGACGAACTTCGGGTCGCTGACCGGCGCGAGGCCGGTGAAGAGAGAAAGGTAGCGCCGCTTCGCGTAGCCTCCCGCAATCGCCTTCCGCGAAGTGCCCGTCTTGCCCGCCACCCGGTAACCGACGATGCGGGCGCGGCGGCCGGTCCCGTCTTTCGTCTCGACCACCGCTTCGAGCATCGCGAGCACCTCGCGGGCGGTCGCCGCCGACATGACCCGCCGGGTGGTCGAAACGGGGCTGACCGCGATGGAGCCTCCCGACTCCAGACGAAGGTCCACCCTTTCGCCCTGGTTGGCGAACACGGTGTACGCGCGGGCGAGCTGCAGAGCGGTCACCGCGAGCCCGTACCCGTAGGAGAGGGTGGCGCGCTCGAATTCTCCGAACTGCCGCGAACGCCTGAGGATCCCGGGAGTCTCCCCGATCGCCCGGCTCCCCGACGCGCTGCCGAAACCGGCTCCGGAATAGGTCTCCCACAAGGTCTCGGGTGGCGTGCCGAGGGCGATGCGGCTCATCCCGACGTTGCTCGAGAGCCGGACCACCCCCGCGACGTCGAGTACCCCCAGGTCTCGCCGGTCGCGCACCACGTTCCGGCCGACCCGAATGAATCCGGGCGAGGTATCCACCTCGGTCCGCGGATCGAAGGCGCCGGACTCGAGCGCCGCGGTGACCGCAAAGGGCTTGACCGTCGAGCCGGGCTCGAACACGTCGGTAACCGCCCGGTTGCGGGTCGCCGGGCCGATCCGCTTCGCCGGGTCGTTCGGGTTGTACGAAGGCTGGTTGACCATCGCGTGGATCTCGCCCGTGCGGGCGTCGATCACCACCACCGAGCCGGCCGACGCCCGATGGTGGGCGACGGCCGCCTTGAGGGCCCGGTAGGCGAGCGACTGGAGGCGGAGATCGATCGTCAGGTAGACGTCATACCCGGGCCGGGCGGAACGCACGTTCTGGACGTCCTCCACGCTGCGGCCGAGACGATCCTGAATGACCTGCTTGGCACCGGAGACCCCGCGAAGCATCGAGTCGTACGCGAACTCCACTCCTTCCTGCCCCTCCCCGTCGATGTCGGTGAAGCCGACGACGTGGGCGGCGACCTCCGCCTCGGGGTAGTAGCGCCGGAACTCGCGCTCGAAGTAGACCCCCGGGATGGCGAGGGCCCTGGCGCGTGCCGCCGTGTCCGGATCGACGTGGCGACGCAGGTAGACGAAGGAGCGCTCGGCGCGTTCCATGAGCCTCGTGTCGAGCCCGGACGGGTCGAGCCCGATCGCCGCGGCCAGCTCGGGCCAGCGCTTGCGGGCGTGGACCGCTTCGCGCGGGTCCACCCATATGGACTCGATGGCGGTGCTCAT
>JAJDXW010000374.1 GCA_022823045.1 Gammaproteobacteria bacterium | reverse complement strand
CGAGAGCGCCCTCGCCGGAGGGGCGGACGAGGAAGGGGTTGAGGTCGAGGCTCTCGATGGTGTCGGCGTTGGCGGCGGCGAATAGGGAGAGGCGCGAGAGGGCGGCCGCGAGGGCGTCGAGGTCGGCGGGGGGCTGGCCGCGGAGGCCGGTGAGGACGGGGAAGGCCGCGATCTCCTCGATCATGGCGCGGGCCTCGGCGTCGTCGAAGGGGGCGGCACGGAAGGTCACGTCCTTGAGGGCCTCGACGAAGATGCCGCCGAGCCCGAACATGACGATGGGGCCGAACACGGGGTCGCGCTGGACGCCGAGGATGGTCTCGACGCCGCCCGTCACCATGGGGGCGACGAGGCAACCGTCGACCGCCGCGTCCGGTTGCGCGGTGCGGGCGGCGGCGAGGATCTCGTCGAAGGCGGCCTCGGCGGCAGCGCGGTCGGCGACGCCGAGGCGGACGCCCCCGATGTCGCTCTTGTGGAGGATGTCCGCCGAGAGCACCTTGAGGACGACGGGGAAGCCGAGGTCCGCGGCCGCGTCCGCCGCCTCGCGGGCGGTGTGGGCGTGGCGCGCGGGCACGGTCGGGACGCCCGCGGCGGCGACGATGTCGAGGGCGGCGAGCTCGTTGAGGGCGCCGGCCGGGAGGTCCGCGGGCGCCGGGATGGTCGGCCGCGCCCGCCGCCCCCGGAAGGAGCGCGCGAAGCCCGCAAGGGCCGCGACCGCGCGCGTCGCGTGCGTCGCCTCCTCGTAGACCGGGATCCCCGCCGCCTCCAGGTCCCGGGTGTAGTCCGGGGTGCAGAACCCCGACACCGCGAAGTGCATGTCGGGGTTCGCGCGTTTTCGCGCGATCCAGGAGGCGAGGGTCGCCTCCATCAGGGCCGGGTTCCGCCCGATCGACCCCTGGAAGCTGACGAGGCTCCCGTAGTCCCCGTTCGTCGCGGCGAGCTCGATGAACTGGTCGAGGAGGGACGGGTCGTTGAGGAACTGGCCGGTCACGTCGATGGGGTTCCGGGGCGCCGCGAACGGCACGAGCTCGAGCATCCGGCGCTGCGCCGCCTCCGGCATCTCCGGGACCGAGAGCCCGCGCCCGTTCGCGTCGTCCGCCATCAGCACCCCGACCCCGCCCGAGACGGTGACCATCGCCACCCGGTCGTTGGCGGGGAGGGTCCCGATGACCGAGCTTCGCGCGACGTCGAAAAACTCCTCGATGCTCTCCGCCCGGTAGACCCCGAACTGGCGGAAGAGCGAGTCGAAGACCGCGTCCTCGCCCGCGAGGGCCGCGGTGTGCGAGGCGGCGGCGGCCGCGCCCGCCTCGGTGCGCCCCAGCTTGATCGCGATGACCGGGGTCTCGGTCGCCCGCGCGCGCTCGAGGGCGGCGAGGAACTTCGGCCCGTGCCGGCACCCCTCCATGTAGAGGAGGATCGCCTTCGTGTCCGGGTCGTCGGCGAGGAAGGCGGTGCAGTCCCCGATGTCGACGTCCGCCTCGTTGCCGGTCGTGAACATGTAGCTCAGGGAATGCCCGCGCTCGCGCGCGAGCATGTAGGCGAGCCCGCCGAACGCCCCGCTCTGGCTGACGAGCCCGATCTGCCCCGGCACCACCTCCTCGGCGAACGCGGGATGGAACGAGGCGATCGCACGGCTCCCGAAGTTCGCCATCCCCATGCAGTTGGGACCCATGAGGCGGATGCCGGCCTCGCGGGCAAGCCCCGCCATCGCTTCCTGCGCGGCCTCCTCGCCCACTTCAGCGAAGCCGGAGGTGAAGACGACGAGCGCCCCGACCTCCTTCTCCGCGCACTCCGCGAGCACGCCCATGACGGCGGCGGGGGGGACGGTGCAGATCGCGAGGTCGACGGCGCCCGGGATGTCCTTGACGCTCGCGAACGCGGGCAGGCCCTGGATCGTGTCCGAGCGCGGGTTGACGGGGTAGACGGCTCCCTCGTAGCCGTTCCGGATGAGGGCCGCGACCGGGCGCCCCCCGACCTTGGTGGGGGAGGAGGAGGCCCCGAGCACCGCGATCGAGCGCGGGCGGAAGAGGGGCTTCAGGGACGGGAGGTCGATGTCGGCCCGCGCCCGCTCGCGCAGGACAACCGGCTTGCCGCTCACCTCCGGCCGGATTCGCGGTCGCGGACGCGGATGCGGAGCCGTTCGAAGAAGTCCGCATCGGCCGTGTCCGCCCGCGGCGACATCGCGCCTTCGAGCAGCAGACCACGCAAGTGCTGGCGATCCTGGTCCTTGAAGGCCTCGGGAAGCGATATGTTCATCGTGGTCACGATGCAACGCTAGCGATATTGGCAAGGTTTGGCAAGAAGCCTCCTGACTGCGTACTACCCCCATCCGCACGGTTTGCCCGGCGGTTGCATCCCCCGCCCGCCTCCGGCACCTTTCCGCGTGATGCACGCCCCGGAACACCATCCCCCGCGGATCCAGTCCCTCCTCCTCGCGGCGGCCGCCGTCGTCATCGTGGTGGCGGGCCTCAAGGCGGCCCAGGCCGTCGTCAACCCGTTCCTCCTCGCCGTCTTCATCGCGGTCATCAGCACCCCGTCCATCTTCTGGCTCGAGTCGCGGGGGCTCCCGCGCGCCCTTGCCCTCCTCGTCGTCATCCTCGTCGTGGTCGGCGCGCTGCTCGGGCTCTCGGTCGTCGTCGGCGCATCGATCAACGACTTCACGAACGACCTTCCGCGCTACACCGAGCGCCTCAAGGGCCAGTTCGGCGCCGTCGTCGCGACCCTCGAGGGGCTCGGCATCGAGCTGCCGCGGGACCGGGCCGGCGTCCTCGACCACGTGAGCCCCGCCTGGGCCCTTCAGCTCGCCGGGGACGTCTTCAACAGCTTCGGGGTGGTGCTCGCGAACGCGTTCCTCATCCTCCTCACCGTCGTATTCATCCTCCTCGAAGCGTCGTCGTTCTCGGGGAAGCTCCACGCCATCGCCCGCGACGCGCACCTGACGCGCGCGAGCATCGACGCGTTCACCGGGACCGTCCGGCGCTACCTCGCGATCAAGAGCCTCATGAGCCTCGGGACGGGGGCCGCGGTGTGGCTCTGGCTCACGTTCCTCGGGGTCGACTATCCGGTCCTCTGGGGGCTCCTCGCCTTCCTCCTCAACTACGTCCCCAACATCGGGTCGATCATCGCGGCGGTGCCCGCGGTCCTCCTCGCCCTCGTGCAGCTCGGCCCCGGGGAAGCCGCCTTGGCGGCGGCGGGCTACCTCGCGGTCAACATCCTCTTCGGGAACGTCCTCGAGCCGCGGTTCATGGGGCGGGGGGTCGGCCTCTCCGCCCTCGTCGTCTTCCTCTCTCTCGTCTTCTGGGGATGGGTGCTCGGCCCGGTCGGGATGTTCCTCTCCGTCCCCCTCACGATCACGGCCAAGATCGCGCTCGCCGCGAGCGACGAGACGAGGTGGGCCGCGGTCCTCCTCGGCACGGGCGGCGAGGCGGCCGCAGGCGGCGGGGGCAGGGAGCGGGGAGAGCTATCGGAAGCCGGCAAGTCCGGCGAACCGGACCTGGGGGATTCCGGGGAGTCAGGAGACCCCCGCGATCCGGACGACGGGACGGGGAGCGACCGATAGCCGAAATTGTCGGATTACGCTTCGCCAATCCGACCTGTGACGCCGCGGCGCTTCTCCGCAAACATCCGTGCAAGTCGAACGTCCATCTCGTCCGCGCTGACGAACTCGCCCCTGCAGCGGCGTGACAGCAGCTCGCGCAACGCTTCGGTTTCCAGCATCTCGGCATCCGTATGCTGACGGACCAGGTCGAGGCCGTGCTGCACGACGGCGCTCAGGCTCGCATAGCGCCCGGTCTCGACCAGCGTGTGCGCGAAGGCGTGCTGCTCGTCGGTGAGCGAGATTGATATCTTGACGGTCACGAGCGTCTCCCTGTCGTCACGATGATGCTCGGTGGCACCGAAGAGAATGGCAGTTTCTCGCCCGCATGTCTCGCCGATTGGCGTCCGCGGCAAGGTATCGTTGAAGGACGAGATCTTCGGCGCGATCGCCGACGGCGCGCGCGCCATCACTCGGGCCGGCAGAGCGCACATCGGTAGAACGGGGGTCGGCCGGGGCCGGGGTCGGGGTTGGACGCGCGGGCCGGAGGCGCGGCCGGCCTCGTGACGAGGCATGTGAACAGGAGTGAGGCGCATGGGAAATCGGCTTGAGGGCAAGACGGCGATCGTCACGGGTGGCGGGTCGATTGGGCCCGGGATCGGCAACGGAAAGGCGGCAGCGGCGCTGTTTGCCCGGGAGGGCGCGCGCGTGATGGTCGTCGACCTGAACCTCGAGGCGGCCGAGGAGACCCGGCGCCTCATCGAGGGTGAGGGGGGGTCGTGCTTCACGTCCCGGGCGGACGTCAGCGTGGCGGCGGACTGCGAGCGCATCGCCGGCGAGTGCGTTCGCGAGCTCGGCCGGATCGACATCCTGCACAACAACGTCGGCATCGAAATCCCGGGCGGGATCCTCGAGATCACCGAGGACGACTGGGACCGCACCCTCGACGTCAATCTCAAGAGCATCTTCCTGATGTGTCGCGCGGTGGTACCCCGGATGGTCGAACAGGGCGGCGGATCGATCGTCAACATCTCTTCGATCAACGGTATCCGCACGCTGCCGGCCCTGTCCGGCGCCTACGGAGCGTCGAAGCTCGGCATGGTGGCCCTCACCCGCGAGATCGCCGTCGAGTTCGCGGCCAAGGGAATCCGGTGCAACGCCGTGCTGCCCGGCATGATGCGCACGCCGTTCGTCGAGGCGTCGCTGACGGATGCGTGGGGAGGCGATGTCGCGGACATGATGCGTCAGCGCGACGCGATGGTGCCGATCGGCCGCCAGGGCGAATCATGGGACACCGCGCACGCCGCGCTCTTTCTCGCTTCGGACGACGCCGCCTACGTCACGGGCACGACCCTGGTGGTCGACGGGGGGCTTACCTGCGGGGTGCGGACGGCGCCGCAGGGTGGGTGAGCCGGGGTGCGGAGTGGCGCGCCGCGCTCGCGAGCACCGAGGCGAGCGTGGTATCTCCTGACTGGCGGGGCGTCGCGGTTGCCGAGCCCCCGGCGTCGAGAAGGTGGTCGACGTGCCCGGCAGGGCCTCAGTGGTCGCGGAGGAGGGCGCCGCAGCCGTAGATGCGGTCCGCGACCCCGATCGCGCGGTAGGCGTGCCAGATGATCGCGGTGTTGATGGCGATGACGGGCTTCCCGAGCCAGCTCTCCGCCTCCGCCGCGAGCCCCACCATCGAGAGGTTGGTCCCCACCTGCACGATGGCCTCCACGTCCGGGCCGTCGATGTCGCGGAGCACCTCGCGTAGCTCGGCCGGGGTCACCGCCGCGATGGCCGTCGCGCTCGGACATTCCATGTCCACGTAGCGGGTTACCGGAAAGCCCGACTCCTCGAAGAACCGCACGATCTGCTCGCGCATGATCGGCTGGTACGGGGTGAGCACCGCGATGCGCCGGACCCCGAGCGTGGTGAGGGCGTCGGCGCAAGCCTCCGCCCCGGTCGTA
The DNA here is from genome assembly GCA_022823045.1 of Gammaproteobacteria bacterium. GTDB lineage: Bacteria > Pseudomonadota > Gammaproteobacteria > HK1 > HK1 > JAJDXW01. The sequence goes on along the minus strand of JAJDXW010000374.1, from coordinate 153 downwards.
ACGTCCAGCCCGGTCAGTTGCCGAGCCCGCTCGAGGAACGCCGCGTTGCCGTCCCTCCCGCCCCAGAAGGTCGGGGCCGACATCCCCATCACGAGGTAGTCGGGCTCGCAGGTCATTACGTCCCGCACGGCCACCTCGAACGCCTGGCCCACC
>JAJDXW010000182.1 GCA_022823045.1 Gammaproteobacteria bacterium | reverse complement strand
GTGCGGGGGGGGGTGGGGGGGGCTATGGCGGCGGGCTAGGGCGGCTTCATCCCCTGCGACTGGGGGGGGCCGCGCACCGACGTGGGCCTCGTCCACGACGGGGAGCTCCGGGTGACGGTCGACAACCTCATCGGGAGCATGCCCCTCAAGGTCCCGCAGGTGGACATGAACACGGTCGGCGCGGGCGGCGGGAGCGTGGCGTGGGTCTCGCCCGAAGGGCAGATCCACGTGGGGCCGCGGAGCGCGGGCTCGAACCCGGGGCCCATCTGCTACGGGCTCGGCGGACGTGAGGTGACGGTCACCGACGCGAATCTGTGGCTCGGCCGGCTCGCGATGCGCCGCCGCCTCGGGGGCCGGATCGCCCCCACGATGGACCGGGTGGAGAGCGCCATCGAGGCGCTCGCGCGCGGGGCGGGGATCGACGACTCGCACGTGATGGCGGCCGGCGTCGTCCGGATCGCGGTCGCGAAGATGGTGGCCTCGATCCGGGAGATCTCGATGTCGCGGGGCTACGACCCGCGCGAGTGCGTGCTGATGGCCTTCGGCGGGGCGGGCCCGATGCACGCGACCACGGTGGCGGACGAGCTCGGCATCGACCGGGTGCTGGTCCCCAAGTTCCCCGGCAACTTCTCCGCGTGGGGCCTCCTCACCTCCGAGATCCGGCACGACTTCGCCGAGACCCTGCTTCTCGGGTGCGCGGCGGACTCGATCGACCGGGTCGGCGCGTCGCTTGGCGTTCTCCGGGAGCGGGCTCGGGCGCGACTCCACGAGGACGGTTTCGACGACGGGGCGATCACCTACCGCGAGACCCTCGACATGCGCTACCTCGGGCAGGCGTTCGAGATCCCGATCCCGGTTCCCGAGCCTCCGCTTTCCGCCGATGCGGTGCTCGCCGAGTTCCATCGCACCTACGCCAAGCTCTACGGACACGCGAGCGAGGACCAGCCGGTCGAGATCGTGAACGCGCGCCTTGCCGGCATCGTCCCGGCGCGGGTGCCCGAGCCGGTGGCGGAGGTGGAGGTGCCGGCCGGGAACGGGAGCGGCGGAGCGGCGGGAAGCGGTGGCGGGATCATCGAGCGGCGACGGGTCTGGTTCGACGAGGGGATCGACGACGTCCCGGTCCTCGACCGCGGGTACATCCCCGTCGACGCGCCTTTTTCGGGGCCGGCGATCATCGAGGAGACGGGGGCGACCACGGTGGTCTTCCCGGGCTGGAGCTGCCGCCGCGACGAGCGTGATACCCTGCATCTCGTTCGCGAGGCGCCGTCATCGTGACGGCGAGAGAACATGCGAACCACCCCCTCCTCCGGCGCCACCGCGGCGGCCGGTACGCGCGGCGAGCCCGGAGGCCCCGACCCTTCGGCATCCTGAGGCACGAAGGGAAGCAGCGCACAAGAACGCTGGGAGGAGCCGTTGCAACCGGACAATGAACTTCCGCAGACACTCGCCTACTTCATCCTGAACAAGCTTCGCTGGCGCATCATCACGGGCGACCTCCAGCCCGGCCAGCCGCTCCGGGAGATGGAGATCCAGTCCCATTACGGGAGCAGCCGGGGGCCGGTCCGGGAGAGCCTCCGGCTCCTCCTCCAGAACGGGCTCGTCGAGCACCAGCAGCGGCGCGGGTTCCGGGTGCGCGAGTACTCGCCGGAGGACATCCGCAACATCTATGCACTCCGCCGAACCCTGGAAGGGATGGTGGTGAGCGACCTCGAGGGACGCGACCTCACGGACCTCGTGCAGGTCCTCGACGGGCGGCTCCAGATCATGGAGGTCTGCTTCAAGAAAAAGGACATCGACGGCTACTTCCTGGAGAACAGCGAGTTCCACCAGGCGATCATCGACTTCACCGAGAACAAGCCGATCGCCCAGGTCCTGCACTACGTCAACGAGATCTCCCTCCCGGTGCGCTACCGCCTGATGGGGACGAGCTTCCCGACCCGCCGCTCCCTCAACTACCACTACGAGATCCGGGACCACCTCGCGAACGGCAACATCGGGGGCGCGAAGGAGCTCACCGAAGAGCACATCATGGCGAACCTCGACCGCGCGACGGACTCCGAGCGCGAGCGCGCGCGCGAAGCGGCGGGGTAGAGGCCAGGCACCGTCCCCGGCGCCCCGGACCGGGCGAGAACGTCTCTCGAACCACCGAACCCCGGCGCGGCAGATATTTTGTTTTTTGTTGACATGATTGTTGTGTAGACTCGACCCGAGCCGTCAGTCGGCGCGGATCGCCCTTCCTCCCGGCCGAACCGGAGAGAAGAGCGCTGCCGGGCGGGCCGCGGCCGCTTGACCGAAGAATCCTCGTGAAGGAGGAACCCACATGACTCGTCATCTCCCATCCCGGGCCGCGCGGGCCGGCCGCACCCTGGCCGTCGCCGCCCTCCTCGGCACCTTCTCGTTCGTCGGGCCGGCGCAGGCCGACGAAGAGATCGTCATCGCGACCGGAGCCGACCCCTGCTTCGGCGTCTTCTACGTCCCGCACGAGATCGGCGCCTTCGAGGAGGCGGGACTCAAGACCAAGCTCGTCACCGGCGCCTCCGGTTCGCGCCAGGTCCCGTTCATCCTCACCGGCGACTTCCACTTCGCCATGGGGAGCGGCGGAGCCTGCATGACCACCCACGACAAGGACCCCGACAAGGCCGGCATGTTCGCGGCCGGCGCGGGCTACCGGGGCTACGACGGCGTCGTGTCGCGCGACGACATCGCGGACCTCGAGGCCCTGAAGGGCAAGAAGGTCGGCCTCGCCCTCGGAACCGGGAGCGAAGTCTTCTTCACCACCGTCGTCGAGAAGGCGGGCCACAGCATCGACGACTACGAGGTGATTCCCGTCGAGGCGCCCGAGATGGTGGCCGCGATCGAGCGCGGCGACATCGACGCCTACGCGGCCTGGGAGCCCTGGGTTTCACGCGGGGTCATGGCGGTCAAGGGCACCCACACGATGCTGACGAGCGAAGGCCTCTGGGAGCCGTCGAACTCGATCTGCGGCAACAAGCAGTGGGCGGCCGCGAACCCCGAGAAGGCCGCGACCCTGTTCAAGGTCATGGCCGACACGGCGGCGAGGATGCAGGCGGACAAGGACTGGGCGGCGAGCGTCATCAGCGACGTGATCAAGCTCGACCCGGACCTTTCGAACTCGATCACCAAGAAGTGCACCTTCCGCACCCACCTCCACCAGCACGAAGTCGACAACATGGTCAACGACTACAACAACCTCGTGCTGCGAGAGGTGATGCCGGCGGATCCGAGCAAGGACTGGTGGCGGAGCTTCCTCTACGACGCAACCCTGAAGGCGGCCGCGCCCGAGAACGTGGACTACGAGCTGCCCGGCATGTAGCCGGCGCACGGCGCCCACGGGCGCACCGAACCGCGCCGCACCGTCCGGGCCGCCCCGGGCGGTGCGGCACGCCGGTTACCCTCCCCTGCCCTTCCCTTGGAGCTCATATCCATGACTGACAGAAGTGCCCGAATCGCTTGTTGTCGGATCACGCTGCGCTAATCGACCCACCAGGGGCCGTTGGCCTGTGGGCAGGTCGGGTCAGCCGAAGGCGTAACCCGACACCGCGCCGATTCGGCCACAACTCCACCCCGTCTGCACGTTCGTCAGCCATGGATACAGGTCCCCTTCCTTTCCCGCATCCCCACGCGGCAAGCGGCTCGCGTCCCGGCCGCCGTTCCGAAGAGTGAAACCCCGACCATGGCCACCGCCCATCCGAACCCGCTTCCCGCCGATCCGAACCCGGACGCTGCCGCGGCCACTGCCGCCGCCCCCCGGCCGAACGAGCCGGCGGACCTCGCCGACGACCTCCGGATGTACCGCCTCGTGCGGCGCATCCGCTCCTTCGAGGAGAGCCTCGTCACCCTCTTCGGCGACGGCAAGGTCTACGGCACCGCCCACACCTGCGTCGGGCAGGAGGGGGTGGCGGTCGGCGCCCTCTTCGACTTGACGGACGACGACTTCGTCACCGGCACCCACCGAAGCCACGGGCACTGCATCGCCAAGGGCGCGGACGTCGGGGCGATGATGGCGGAGCTCCTCGGGCGCGCGAACGGCTACTGCGGCGGCAAGGGCGGCTCGATGCACATCGCGGACCTCGACCTCAACATGCTGGGGTGCAACGGGCTCGTGAGCGCCGGCGTCCCCCACGCGGCGGGGGCGGTGATGGCGGCGGGCCTCCGGGGCGAGCGCCGGGTCGCGGTCGCCTTCCACGGGGACGGGGCGGCGAACCAGGGGATCCTCTACGAAACCCTGAATATCGCGGCGGTGTGGAAGCTGCCCATCATCGTCATCTGCGAGAACAACCAGTACGCGATGACCACCCCGTACGCCATCTCCCAGGCGGGGGAGAACATCGCGGCGCGCGCCGCGGGCTTCGGCATTCCGGCCGAGGTGGTGGACGGGATGGACGTGCACGCGGTGCGCGCGGCGGTGGGCGCGGCGATCGAGCGGGGGCGGGCCGGCGAGGGTCCCTCCTACATCGAGTGCCAGACCTACCGCTACATGGGGCACTCGCTCCGGAACGACCGCCCGGTGCGAAGCGAGGAGGAGATCGCGTCGTGGAAGGCGCGGGATCCGCTGCCGGCGCTTGCACGGCGCCTGCACGAGCACCACGGCCTCCCGGAGAGCGAGACGGCGGCCATCGACGACGAGGAGCGCGCGCGGATCGAGGCCGCGGTGGCGGCGGCCGAGGCGGCGGAGGAGCCGGGGCCGGAGATGCTGACCGCCGGTGTCTTCTGCGACGACCCGTGGGAGGAGACCCCGCCCCCGAGGACCGAGGCGGACGAGAACCGGATCCTCTCCTACGCGGGCGCCTTGAACGAGGCGCACCACCAGGCGATGGCCGCGGACGAGCGGATCCTCCTCTTCGGCGAGGACGTCGCCGAGGGCGGCGGGGTGTTCGGGGTCTCGACCGGCCTAAAGGAGCGTTTCGGTCCCGAGCGGGTGCGCGACACCCCCATCTCGGAGCAGGCGATCACCGGTCTCGGGGTCGGGCTCGCGCTTGCGGACGCGCGCCCCATCGTCGAGATCCAGTTCATGGACATCCTCATCCTCGCGGCGGACCAGATCGTCAACCAGGCGGCCAAGATCCGGTACATGCTGGGCGGGCGCCCCCGGGTGCCGCTGGTGGTGCGGGCGCCCCTGGGGGCCGGGGTCAAGCTCGCCGCCCAGCACTCCCAGAGCCTCGAGACCTGGTTCATGCACGTCCCGGGCCTCATCGTCGCCGCCCCGAGCACCCCCTACGACGCGAAGGGGATGCTGCTCGCGGCGCTCCGGAATCCCAACCCGGTCGTGTTTCTGGAGCACAAGCTCCTCTACTTCCTCTCCGGGCCGGTCCCGGAGGAGGTCTACACGCTCCCCCTCGGGGTCGCGGAAGTGCGGCGCGAGGGGACCGACGTCACCGTCGTCGCGACGTCCGCGATGGTGCGAAAGGCGATGCAGGCGGCGCGGCGGCTGCGGCGCGAGGGCGTGTCGGTGGAGGTCATCGACCCGCGGACGCTGGCCCCGCTCGACGTCGAGACCATCGCGGAGTCGGTGCGGAAGACGGGGCGCCTCGTCGTCGCCCACGAGGCGTGCAAGTTCGCGGGCTTCGGCGGCGAGATCGTCGCCGCGGTGACCGAGCGCGCCTTCGACGCGCTGAAAGCGCCCCCGCAGCGGGTCGGCGCCCCGTCGACCCCGGTACCCTACAACTCGGCCCTCGAGCAGCTCTTCATTCCGGGGGAGCCGCAGATCATCGAGGCCATCCGCAAGACCCTGGCGTGAGCGACGCCGGAGCGGGGGAAGGCCGGGGGAAGCGTGCGCGGGCGGTGAACGCCGCCCGCCACGAACGTGAGCCATGAACGAAGCCGTCCGCAAGGACCTGTCATGAACGAAGCCGTTTCCACCGCGGCCCCGGGAAGCGTGGCCGCCCACCAGTTCGAGCGCCTGGTGCACATCGCCGGGCTCGCCAAGACCTTCTTCAGCACGGACCAGCACTTCACCGCCCTCGACGGGGTCGACCTCGACCTCGCGCCCGACGACTTCTTCTGCCTGCTCGGCCCGAGCGGCTGCGGCAAGACGACGGTCCTCAACATCCTCGCGGGGTTCGAGGAGCCGACGGACGGGACGGTCGAGTTCGAAGGGGAGCGGGTCGCGGGGCCGTCGCGCGACCGGGGGGTCGTCTTCCAGGCCGACAACTCCCTCTACGAGTGGCTGACGGCCCGGCAGAACGTCGAGTTCGGCCAGCGGATCGGCGGGGCGAGCGCGGCGGAGCGGACCCGGGTGAGCGACGAGTTCCTGAGCCTGGTCGGCCTCGCCGACCAGGGGCACAAGTACCCGCACGAGCTCTCGGGCGGGATGCGCCAGCGGGTGCAGCTCGCGCGAGTGCTCGCGAACCACCCGCGGATGCTCGTCATGGACGAGCCGTTCGCGGCCCTCGATGCCCAGAACCGCCACGTGCTCCAGGAGGAGCTTCGCCGCATCTGGCAGGAGCACAAGGTGACGGTGCTCTTCATCACCCACGACATCGAGGAGGCGCTGCTCCTCGGGACGCGGATCGGGGTGATGACGGCGGGGCCGAACGCAGGTGTCAAGGAGATCATCGACATCCCGCCGGAGATGAAGCGGAACCGGGTGGACCACGGGTTCGTCGAGATGTACGCCCGGATCCAGGACCTCATCGCGGACGAGACCAACAAGTCGCTCGCCGCCCAGGCGGGGCGGTCGAAGGAGGAGTCGAAGCCGCTCGGGCGGACGTCGATCGCGGCGCGCGAGCGCCACCGGCGGGCACGGCAGAGCCGGGGCGCGCAGAGCCTCGGCATCTACGCGATGTCGATTGTCGCGTTCTTCGTCATCTGGCACTTCGGGTCGCTGCTGATGGACTCGGTGCTGTTCCCGTCCCCGGTCCAGTTCCTGGTGACGTTCGCGAGGCTCCTCCTCGACGGGACCCTCATCCACGAGTCGTACGTGTCGCTCCAGCGCATCCTCTCCGGGTTCATCATCGGCTCGGTCATCGCGATCCCGCTCGGGTTGCTGATGGGAAGCTTCCGGGTGATGCGCCTCATCCTCGACCCCTACATCGAGCTCCTCCGCTTCATCCCGTCGATCGCGATGATCACGGTCGCCGTCATCTTCTTCGGGCTGGGGGAGGGGTCTCGCATCTTCCTCATCGCGTGGGTGACGGTGTTCACGGTCACCATCAACACCGCGGCGGGGGTCGCTTCGATCGAGCCCAACAAGCTCCGGGCCGCGCAGTCCCTCGGGGCGTCGAAGCACCAGCTCTTTTTCCTGGTGACGTTGCCGGCGACGGTCCCGTTCATCCTGGTGGGGGCGCGGATCGCGATGGCGAACGCGTTCACGACGATCGTCGCGGCCGAGATCATCGGCGCCCACTCGGGGCTCGGGACGATGCTGTGGCAGGCGCGGCTCTACATGCTGGTCGACAACATCTACGTGGTGCTGATCACGTTGGGGATTCTCGGCCTCACCATCGACCGGCTCTTCCGTTTCCTTTCACAGCAGTTCGGGAGGCGCTATGCACCCCATATCTGACCGGGTGTTCCTGGAGGGCGCGCTGCGGGCGCCGAGGAGCGACGCGCGGATCACGGTCCTGAATCCGTCGACCGGGGAGCCACTCGGGCGGATCCCGGACGGGGGGCCGGCGGACGTCGAGGACGCGGTGGCGGCGGCGGCCGGGGCGGCGGGCGAATGGGCGGCGACGCCGGCGAGGGAGCGGGGGGCGGTGCTCAGCCGGCTCGCCAACCTCCTTCGCGAGAACGCGGAGGGGTTCGCGCGCCTCGACAGCCAGGACAGCGGCCGGACGCTCGCGGAGACCCGGGCCCAGGCGACGCGGAGCGCCGAGCAGCTCGACTACTGCGCGGGGGCGGCGGACAAGCTCGAGGGGCGGGTGGTGCCGCTCGGGAGCAACGTCTTCGCGGCGACCGTGCTCGAGCCCTACGGGGTGATCGGCGCGCTGACGCCCTGGAACGCGCCGTTGCTGCAGATCGCCCAGAAGACCTCGCACGCCCTCGCGGCGGGGAACGCGGCGGTGGTGAAGCCCTCTCCCCTCGCCTGCTTTTCCACCCTGCACTATGCAACCCTCGCCACCGAGGCAGGCCTCCCGCCCGGAGTCCTCAACGTCGTGACGGGCGGCGCGGACACCGGGCGCGCGCTCGTCGCCGACGAGCGGGTGGACAAGGTCACATTCACCGGCTCGACCGCGACCGGGCGCCAGATCGCGAGCGTCTGCGGGGCACGGGGGGCGTCGGTGGCCCTTGAGCTCGGGGGCAAGTGCCCGCTCCTCGTCTTCGCCGACGCGGACCTCGACCACGCCGCGGGCGAGACGGCGCGGGCCGCGTTCGGGACGACCGGGCAGTCCTGCGTCTCGGCGGCCCGGATCCTCATCGAGGCGGCCTGCTACGACGAGTTCACGGAGCGACTGGCCGCTGCCGCGGCCGACCTCACCGGCGGCGATCCCTTCTCCCCGGACTCGGTCATGGGCCCGCTCATCTCCGCCGACGCCCGCGAGCGGGTCCACGGCCTCGTCGCCGACGCGCAAGACGCGGGCGCCCGCCTCGCCGGCGGCACCTGGCCCCAGCCTGCCCCCGACAACGGCGGCTTCTTCATGAACCCCGTGCTCCTCGCCGACGTGCCGGACGCGGCCCGCATCCGGAGCGAGGAGATCTTCGGCCCCGTCACCTGCCTCGAACGCTTCGGGGACGAAGGGGAGGCCATCGCGTCCGCCAACTCGGGGCCGTACGGGCTCGCGGCGGGCGCCTACACGGGAAGCGTCGCACGGGCGCGGCGCCTCCAGCGCGGCCTCAAGGCGGGCAACGTCTGGATCAACTGCTACAAGATGCTCGACCCCGCCCTCCCCTTCGGGGGCGACAAGGCGAGCGGGATCGCGCGCGAGTGCGGCATCGACGGCGTCCTCAACTTCGTCAAGCCGAAGGCCCTCGTCGACGCCTTCCCCACCTGACCCGAGGCCCCGTCCCTTCAGTCGCCACCTGACCGCCAGCCGGGCACACCGCCCACGAAGGAGAAATACCGATGACGCACACCGTACTCCTGCCGGACATCGGGGAGACCATCGACGAAGGCGTGGTGGAGGAATGGCTGGTGGAGGTCGGCGACGAGGTCGAGAAGGGCGAGCCGATCCTCACCGTGGAGGTGGACAAGGCGACCCTCGAGGTCGCCGCGACCGCGGAGGGAGTCATCGCACGGAAGCTCGTCGACATCGAGCAAACAGTGCGGACCGGAGACCCCCTCGCCGAGATCGACGAGGCCGGGTAGCGACGCCGGAAGTCGTCCTTGACGAGAGGTGCCTCATTGATCGACCTGGATAGCGGCGTCGGGGCGATTCGGGCCGAAAGCGCAGAGGAAGTCGGGGGATGCCGTTGACCGAGACCGCGATCGTCACCGGCGGCGCCCGCGGCATCGGGCGGGCCTGCGCGCTTCGCCTCGCCGAGGCCGGCTACGAGGTCGCGGTCTGGGACGTCGACGAAGACGCTGCCCGCGCCACCGCCACCGAGATCACTGACCGCGGCGGCCGCGCCACCGCAACCGCCATCGACGTGGCCGACGAAACAGCGGTCGATTCAGCGGTCGCCACCATCGAACAAACGAATCCCGTCTCCGTCCTCGTCAACAATGCCGGCATCCTCCGCCTCACCCCCATCGACGGCCTCGACCTTGCGGACTGGGATGCGGTCATCCGCGTGAACCTCCGCGGCCCCCTCGTCTGCACCCGGGCGGTCGTGCCGGCCATGAAGCGCCGCGAGCGGGGCGCCATCGTCAACGTCGTCTCGAACGTCGTCGCCGCCGCCCGCCTCGAGAACTCCGCCTACGCCGCAGCCAAGGAAGGCCTCCTCGGCCTCACCAAGGTCCTCGCCATCGAGCTCGCCGCCCACCGCATCCGCGTCAACGCGATCTCCCCCGGCTCCACCCGCACCGACCTCATGGACACCTACGACGACGAAACGCTGGAAGGCATCCTCCGCGGCAGCCTCGAGAAGTACCGCATCGGCATCCCCCTCGGCCGCTTCGCCGACCCCGCCGACCACGCAGCCGCCGTCGCCTTCCTCGTCAGCGACGCCGCCTCCCACATCACCGGCCAGAACCTCTTCACCGACGGCGGCCAAACCCTCGCCTGACCAACCCATGATCCCCTTCACCGGCCAGCGCCACCGCACGACTCCCGATACCATCACCCGCGAACCGAAGAGCACCTCAATTTTTCTCCACGACTGTCACTGTTCGTCAGCGGAACGGGCTGGACCGAACCAGCTTCGAGGCCCTATCCGACTGATCTTACACTTGTCCACCGACAGCGGGGCCAGTCGACCGCGTGCAGGAGCCGGATCCAACCAATGTGCGGTATCCTTATAGAAATCACTCACGAGATACATCCAAATGCATGTAGCCATCTCATGGGACATCAGTGCGTCGGGGGAACGGTGGACCGAAATCAACAACAGAATGAAAGAGGCAATTCAGCCATACTCGTGGGCGAGGCCTCTATCGACGTTCTATGTTGTTCAACTTAACAAGAACACTGACCGCCAGACTATTCACACAGAGTTATTGACAATCGCTAAGTCTGAACCAGAATCTATCCATTTCGTCGTGAGTCCAATCATGTCATCTGGAAAATACAATGGATACCTGCCCAAAGATATGTGGGCGAAGATAAACAAGAGGACAGACTAATGGTCGCCTCAGGCGGATCGACTCCTCCGACGCATGAAGACCTTGTTGCCAAAGGTTCGGACCAACCCAGAACCGCCAACCCACTTGCTCATTCATCAAATATAACTGTATCCGTACCGGAGTCCATAGAAGTACGACTAGTTGATGCAAGTGTCCTCGCAGATTACGAGATATGGTCTCTTCTCACTTCGGTTTTGGTTTCGGCAGTTACTGGGTTTCTTGTTGCTTATCTTCAAGCACCTATTGAATCAAGATTTCCATTTGGTGTAGTCACCTTGGTTTTTGGAATACTAATGATCTTGGCGGGATGTATGGCACTGAGTAAACGACGAGTTATGTCTCGAAAAACACGAACGTTGAAATTCGGTGTTGGTGAGCAACTACCCGATAATGAATTGTAGAGAGGGATTGTCCGCCCAGATCGTCCGATCTCACCGGGCGACACGCAGCAAATGGGAAGGAGGATAACGCGTGAAGCGACCAATGCACAAACCTAGAGCTGACGCGTTCAGAACCTGCGGACTGCGGGTACCGTTGATCGGTCCGGGTATTATTGAGGTACTCTGCCGGCCACTAAGTAGAAGGCTCAATTGGAGGGTTGTCGTATACCACGTCGACAGCACCGTCCAGATTTCGTGATCTCCAGAACCGAGTGGTATGAAGAGGTGCATGTGGCCCCGAACCAAAGGAGTCGGTGGACCGCGCAAGGCGGATCGTCGGGCGGCGCACCATCCATGACGCGTCCGTTCTTCGGGTTCTACGGCGGCAAGTGGCGCGATACTCCCAAGCACTACCCGTTTCCCGAACACGATACCATCGTCGAGCCGTTTGCCGGCTCGGCCGGCTACTCGGTCCGTTACTTCGACCGGAAGGTAATCCTCGGCGAGAAGGACGCTGTCATTTTTGGCGTCTGGGACTACCTCATCCGTGTTCCGGCACGCGACATACTCGCCATCCCCGACCTTGAGCCCGGACAGACGGTTGCGGACCTTCCCGTCTGTCAGGAGGCACGATGGCTCGTTGGATTCTGGCTGAACCGCGGAGCTTCACGCCCTCGGACGGGACCGTCGGCGTGGATGCGCGCCGGCATCCGGCCGGGGTCCTTCTGGGGGGAGCGCGTGCGTCAGACCATCGCAGCCCAAGTCGACCGAATTCGTCACTGGCAGGTGTTCAACTGCTCGTACGAGGAGCTCCCCTTTTCCGGCGAAGCCACGTGGTTCATCGACCCGCCGTACCAGAATCAAGGGAAGCACTACCGCCACGGTCCTGACGATGTTGACTTCCCGATGCTGGGGGATTGGTGTCGGACGCGGCTCGGTCAGGTGATCGTGTGCGAAAACGAAGGCGCGGACTGGCTCCCTTTCTCTCGACTCGCGCACGTAAAGACGACGCGTAGCGCCTCCCGCTCCGTCGAGGTGGTATGGTTAGGCGGTCGCAAGCAAGCGGTAGCGACGCAAGACCGGCCGAGTCGGGAATCAGGGGCATGAGCGCGCTCACGGCTCGCCTCCACCGCGCGTTTCTCGACGGCCTAAGTGACCATGTCCTCGCGCATGGCGACCTGAACACGAAGCCTCTCGAATTGGATCTCGCCCTGCCGCTTCCGCCGTATCTTCGGCTCTACCTGTACTCGCTCGTGGTCGGCGGCAGGAGCCGCCGGGGCGAGTTCAAGGCAGTGCTCAGGGTTCCGGGACAGCTCGTTGGAGGGTATGGAACCTTCGACCACTCTGGCGACCGGCTTGCCATGCTAGCCGCATATCGCAGCGACCTCGACGTGTTCGTCTTGTGGGACGCGAGTCTTCACGAGCGGTTCAAGCACGGTGGCAACATGCAGGTCAAGGACACAGTCGTTGCCCAAGCCGCCGCGACCGGCTGGGCCGAGCAGCGGCGCCAGCTGCGCTCTGGCATTACTGAGATCGTGCTCGCCTGTCGGTCGAGTTCCCTTCCGCGCGCGCTTGCTGATCGCGTCACATGGACAGGCGGGATTACGGAGTGACCGGTCTCGCTTCACTCGCCCTGCGAACCTCGTACCATAAAGGCCGAGACGACATCGCCAACGACTTCTACTTGCCCGCCATGCGGCGCGCGACCAAGTACGACCGTGCCGTCGGCTATTTTCGGAGCGCCGCATTCATCATCGCGTGGCCCGCGTTGCGTGAATTTGTCTCGAACGGAGGGCGCATCCGCATCCTCTGCTCTCAGGTGCTCTCGGCCACGGACATAGAGGCGCTCGACGAAGGGTATGAGGCACGGCTGGACGAGACGATCGCGGCCCGGCTTCGTGACGAGGTTGCCACACTCCTTGAGGACGAAACAATGGCGGAACCCGCACGGGTTCTGGCGGCTCTCGTGGCGATCGAAGTCATCGAGTTCAAGATCGCCATCCTCTACCCAGTGCCTGGCGCCGCGCCGACGCGCATCTTCCACGACAAACTCGGCATTCTGCGCGACGCTCAGGGTTCGGTCGTCGTCTTCAAGGGTTCGATGAACGAGACTTGGGCCGGACTTGCGGAAGACGGAAACCTCGAGTCGATCGACGTCGCGTGCTCCTGGCTCGGCGGCCGGGACCAAGAACGCACGATTGAGGAGACTACGTACTTCGAAGAGCTGTGGACAAACACCTACCCCGGACTCGACGTCCGCTCCTTCCCCGACACCGCTCGCGAAGCGCTCGTGTCTGCGGCGGACGCCGACTGGGAGAGGACGGTTGAACGCCTGCTGCGGGAGCGCGCCGAAACCATTTCCGCCCCCGATGACGTCCAGGCAGATGTCGGGGGACGGACACTCATGCCTCATCAGGCCGCTGGTCTCGCAGCGTGGCGCGCGAACGCGCGACGCGGAATTCTTGCATTCGCGACCGGTGCCGGGAAGACCTTCACCGCCCTCAACGCCATCCGCGAGTCTCTCACGAAGTTCAACGAGGTGCCGATCGTCGTCGTACCCGACAAGACGTTGTTCGCACAGTGGTTTGAAGAAATCAGGACCGCACTCGAACCGCTTGACGCCCAAGTCCTGAGGGTTGGTGCTGGTTTCAACGCTTGGCGCGACGTACTTGGCGATTGGACCGAACCCGATCGGCGACGGATCGTGCTCGGCACAATGCAGACCGTACGCTCCGACGCGTTCCACACCCGCCTCAGGAAAGGCCCGCATCTGTTCCTCGTAGCCGACGAGGTCCATCGTCTGGGCTCGCCTGCGAACCGAACGCTGCTCGATGAGTCGCTCTTCGGCCCGCGGCTCGGCCTTTCCGCGACTCCGGAACGCTCCGGCGACGACTACGGCACACGGACAATCCTCGACTTCTTCCGCGGAGTCTTGGAGCCCCGCTACACGCTCGCCGACGCGGTCCGCGACGGCGTCCTCACCCCCTACTTCTACCGTCCCCAGACGGTTTACCTCTCGGAATCGGAAGCGGCTGGCTGGCGCAGGCTTTCGCGCCAGATTGCACAGTTGCACTCCCAAGCCAGCAACGGCGCGAGCCATGGCTCCCAAATCGAGAGGCTCCTCTTCGCGCGGGCGGACATCGTCAAGCGGGCCGCAACCAAGGTCGACCTCGCTGTCGAAGTCGTGAACGAGGTCTACGAACGCGGTCAGCGCTGGATCATCTACTGTGACGACCAAGTACACTCAGAGACGTTGCCTCCGCTCTCGCCGAGGCCAATCATACCGCGATGCCGTTCCACTCGGCCATGGAGGGCGACCGGGACGAGACGCTACGCTGGCTCGACAGTTTCGGCGGGATAGTCGTCGCCATCAAGTGCCTTGACGAGGGCGTGGATATCCCCTCCGTGACTCATGCGCTGATACTCGCCTCGTCGAAGAATCCGCGCGAGTTCGTCCAACGGCGCGGGCGTGTACTCCGGCGCGCGAAGGACAAATCCCTCGCATTCGTCTACGATGCGATTGTTATGCCGCCGGACAGAACGCAGGACGAAGACTCACCTCCTGACCCGATCACCTCGGGTGAACTTGCCCGCGCCATCGAGTTTGCGGAAAGTGCCAACAACGATGCCGCACGTGCAGATCTCTTGGCCATCGCAATCGATGCAGGCATCGACTGGGAGAAGCTGACTGGTGTAGGAGAAGAAGAAGACCTTGAAGAGTAGCGAGCACAAAGATCTCATGAACGCCGTGTTGGCGAGCCGAGATGACATTGACCCGGAACTCGAGTCGGGCTTGCTGGAGGCAATCGTGGATGCGGCGACCAATTCTGGGGGTGATGGCAATGCGGCGATGCGCGCCATCGATGCCGCGGTGACCGCCGCTATCGAGCGCGATGTCGGTGCTGCCCAAGGAGCGAGTCCACCGGAGCAGGCCGAGGACAAAGCAAACGGCACCAGCGAAAACCTGAAGGACGGAGCCTGATGCTGAGCCTTCGTCGCCTTGAGATCGAAGGATTCGGGCCGTTCGCCGACCGAGCCGTTCTCACCTTCCCCGAGCAGAGGGGCGTGACGGTCATATATGGCGACAACATGCGCGGGAAGACGAGCCTCATGAACGCGATCCGCTACGCGTTCCTGGGCGAAATTCAAGGGCGCGGTGAGCGAACGCGTGGAATATTGTCCGCGTGCAATCGCGACCTTGTCGCCGCGGGCAAGTTCGGATTTCGCATCGGGATGTCACTCCACTATGAGGGCGCCGACTTCGATCTGATGCGCGAGGTCACGCCGAAGATCGCTGCACCGCTGAGCGATAAGGACTTCACGACCGCGGCTGCCCTGCGTCGAGGTGGCGTTGTACTAGGACCCGCCGACAGGACAACACTGCTCCGTGCAATGTTGCCGAAGGATATCGCCCGATTCTTCCTGTTCGATGGGGAACTCCTCGATCAGTACGCTGAACTGCTCATCAGTGAGAGTGATGCCGGCCGGATCATCAGCGAGGCGATCGAACACATCCTCGGCGTGCCAGTGCTCCGGGACGCCCGCGATCACCTCATGGTGCTCGCTTCGGCCGCAAGCCGCGCCTCGGCGAAGGAGGCATCCAAGCACCAGAAGACGGAGGCGATTGGCAACGCCCTCCAGAGCGCCAACGACATGAAGGAGGCCCACGAGCAGGAGCGTGACCGGAAGACCGCGGAGCTGGAGGTACTACTTGCCCACCGCGACGTGATCGAGACCGAGCGACGGCACCAAGAGGCTTCCGCGGCTGCTGTCGAGCGCCTCGATAGGGCGCGCAAGGACCGTAAGGCGGCACGAGACGCCCATGCGGAGAGGGCTGCCGAACTGAAGGCCGCAATGAAGGACGCTTGGCGAACGGTACTGGAAGAACCGGTTGCCGACGCCAAGGTTGCAGCGCAAGAAGCCGTCGAAGAGGCCTTTTCGTTGCTCGTGACCTCGCTCCGGATCCGTGCCATCGAAAACCTTCATTGCCGCATTTGCGATCAGGCCGTTCCAGAGGAGGCTCGTTCGCGTTTGGCGGCATCGCTGCCGACAGACGTGA
Source organism: Gammaproteobacteria bacterium (assembly GCA_022823045.1). GTDB lineage: Bacteria > Pseudomonadota > Gammaproteobacteria > HK1 > HK1 > JAJDXW01. The sequence goes on along the minus strand of JAJDXW010000182.1, from coordinate 1,243 downwards.
GCGCAGCCAACATTGCGGACTTCGCTGGCAATACTGCGCTTACGCGAAGGTCCGAGCTCGATGGCTTCCAGCAAAAGGACGTGCGCGGTGAAGTACGACTCATTTGGGAGGCACTTCGGCAAGCGCGCCTCGATGAAGCCGCGGCCGAGGGCCGTATCGCGGACGCGAACAAGATCCTGGAAGACCAGGATCCTGACGAACTCCGCAAACGCAAGACGACGCTCACTGAACTTGGCGGCAAGATACGTGCCGCGCGCGACGCCATCACCGCTGAGCAAGAGCGCGTAGATGATCAGGACGCCGCCATCGCCCGGCTCACGAAGCAACTAGAGGCCGCCGGCACTCCCGAACTCGCGGGATTCCAGTTGCGCGAAAGGATCCTGGCGCGCGCCCGGACCGTCTTTGCTGACGCCGTCGACCGCTACAAGACAGAACTACGCAAGCGCGTGCAAGAAAGTGCGACGGAGCTGTTTGTCCAGATGACGACGGAGAAGGAAGACTACGCCTCACTTGCCATCAACGAGAACTACGGACTCACGATCATCCACAAGGACGGTCGTGCCGAGGACAGCCGGTCCGCCGGCGCAGAACAGGTTGTGGCGCTCGCGCTGATGGGCGCGCTCCAAGCGAACGCGCCGCTTCGCGGTCCCATCGTGATGGACACTCCGTTCGGTCGGCTCGACCCGAAACATACTGCCAACGTCGTCAAAGCGCTGCCGACGATGGCCGAACAGGTGATCCTATTCGTTCAAGAGGGCGAAATCGATCGGGCTACCGTGCGAGAACTGCTCGGGGGCCACCTTCTGACGGAGTACCAGCTCGACAAGGAGACGGCCCGCCGCACCCTCGTGAAGGAGGCTCGCTGATGCCAAACGAAGACCGGAAGCAGATAGGACTCACGGACGATGGTAAGGCAGCCGTGGCACGGCTAACGGATGATCTCGGTTGGTTCGATGAAGCCCAGGACGCGGGGCGGTTCGCACTCGCCTACGCCATCCGAGCGGGCGTCGAGCCTGGACAAATGGACGCGTCAGTCGAGACGCGTTGGTCGCCTGATCTGTTCGACCCCACCGGCGAGATTCGTGCGCTCATGCGGGCCATGTACCCCGACACAGCCATGCCCATTAGATTGATGGAATACCTTATCGATCAGGGCCTACGTCGGGTCGCCGCAAGGATCAATGCGGGAGTTGACAACCCAACGGCGCTGATGGGCTGTACCTCCAAGGTAGCCGGACGTAGG
>JAJDXW010000025.1 GCA_022823045.1 Gammaproteobacteria bacterium | reverse complement strand
CTTCTCATCGGGCTCGCCCGCGGCGCCTCCGCCTACAATCCCTGGCGCCAGCCGGAACGAGCCCGCCGGCGGCGCGACCTCGTTCTCGACGTGATGGCGGCGCGTGGGGTCGTCGGCCGTGCGGAGGCCGACGCGGCCAGGGCGCGGCCGCTCGGAGTGCGATCCGAGGTCCCGCGGGGCGCCTCTCCCCACCCGGCGTTCATCGATCTCGTGCGCCGCCAACTCTCCCGAGACTATCGGGACGGGGACCTGCGGACCGAAGGGCTTCGGATCTTCACCGCCCTCGACCCGCTGGTGCAGTCGGCCGCCGAACGGATGCTCGCCCGGGAGCTCGCCGCCGCGGAGCAACGCGGGGGTTTTCCGGCCGGCGCCCTCCAGGGCGCGGTCCTCGTCGCCCGGGCCGACAACGGCGAGGTGCTCGCGGTGGTCGGTGACCGGCGTGCGCAGGCCCGCGGCTTCAACCGGGCCCTCGACGCGAAGCGTCCCATCGGGTCGCTGGTCAAGCCCGCCGTCTATCTTGCGGCCCTCGAACGAGGCCATTCGATCGCGGACCGCGTCGAGGACGAGCCGGTCGAGGTTTCGCTCGACGACGGGCGGCGGTGGGCGCCGCGAAACTACGACGGCGAGCACCTGGGGCCGATGCCCCTCTACCGCGCCCTCGCGCTGTCGCGAAATACCGCGGCCGCGCGCCTCGGGTTGGCGATCGGGGTCCCGCGGGTGGCCGAGGTCCTCGAACGGCTCGGGGTGGCCGGACCGATTCGGTCCGCCCCGTCCCTGCTGCTCGGGTCCCTCGATCTCAGCCCCTTCGAAGTCGCCCAGGCCTACCAGGCGCTCGCGAACGAGGGCTTCCGGGCGCCGCTCCGGGCCATCCACGAGGTGACCGGTCCCGAGGGCCGGCCGCTCGCACGGTATGGGCTCGCCGTCGAGCAGGTCGCCGATCCCGCCGCGGTCTACGTGCTCCGGGCCGCGCTCGAGGCGGTGCTGCGGGAGGGCACCGGCCGGGGGGTGAGCGGGCGCCTGCCGGCTGCTCTCCACGCGGCGGGGAAGACGGGGACCACGAACGGGGGGCGCGACAGTTGGTTCGCCGGCTTCGCGGGCGGCTACGTCGCGGTGGTGTGGGTCGGGTTCGACGACAACCGGGCGGCGGGGCTGAGCGGCTCCGGCCAGGCCCTCCGGGTCTGGGCCGGGATCGTCTCGCGGCTGCCCGCTCCGGCGGTCGGGCCCGCCGCGCCGGCGGGCGTCGAGTGGCACTGGGCCGGGTTCGACGGGGAATCGTTCTTCACCGATCCGGGCTGCCCCGGGGCGGTCCGGCTCCCGTTCCGGGGATCCGACCGCCTGGAGTATCGTCCATGTTGATGCGCCTGCTGGCCGCGGCGGGAGTCGCCGCGCTTCTCGGGGGATGCGCGGGCGCGCCGCCCTCGGTGTTGCCTCCGGTACGGGACGGCTCGCTGCCGGGACCCGAGGCGCCGGCGACGAAGCCGGCCCCGATCCCGGTCAACCTCCCGGCCGGGATCGGCCGGTCCGTGCCGCGACCCGAGAGCGCGCCGGCGCGGGCGGGGGTCCCCCGGCCCCGACCCCGGCCGGCGGACGCGCCGCCCGCGCGCCTCGATGAGCGAGGAACCGGGGCGGCGGCGTCCAAGGAGACGCCGAACGGGAAGCCGGCGGAGGCGACGCCGCGCGCAGGGGCGGAGACGGTGGCGGCGCTCGGGGCGACCCTCGCGGAGCCGGGGTTGGAGGAGGAGGGCACGGGGCGGGAAGGCAATGCCGCCGTCGTCGCCCTTCTCGAGAGCGCGCGCGAGGCGGAGAAGGCCCGGCAGTACGGGCGGGCGGCGGCCGCGCTCGAGCGCGCCCTCAAGGTCGAGCCGCGCAACCCGTGGCTCTGGCACCGCCTCGCCGCCATACGCTATCGCCAGGGCCGGCATCCCGAGGCCGAGGCGCTCTCCCGCCGTTCGATGAGCCTGTCACCGGAAGACCTGAAGCTCGAGTCGCGGAACTGGCGGGTCATTGCCGCGGCCCGTCACGGGCAGGGCGACGAGGAGGGGGCGCGGGACGCGCTCAGGCGGGCGAACGCACTCTGAGCGGGGCGGGGCGGGGTTCCAGCCTCAGGCTTCGCGCGGGCGAAGGTGCGCGTGCCAGTGCCTCTCCCAGATCCGGAAGCCCCGGGTGATGACGTACACGAGGACCATGTAGAGCACCGCCGCGGCGATGAACCCCTCGTAGGCGAGGTAGTACTTCGAGTTGAGGATCCGGCCCGCCCCGAGGATGTCGACGATGGTCACGGTACTCGCGACGACGCTCCCGTGCAGCATGAAGATGACCTCGTTGGAGTACGCCGGCAGCGCTCGCCGGAGGGCGTTCGGGAGCACGATCCGGGTCGTCCGGCGCCATGCCGACATGCCGTACGCCTTGGCCGCCTCGACCTCGCCGAAGGGCACCGCCTCGATGGCCCCGCGGAAGATCTCGGTCGTGTAGGCGGCGGTGTTCAGCACGAAGGCGATGAGGGTGCACCAGAGGGGCTCGCGCAGCACCGGCCACAGGAAGCTCTCGCGCACCAGCTCGAACTGGCCGGCGCCGTAGTAGATGATGTAGAGTTGGACGAGGAGCGGGGTGCCGCGGAAGAGGTAGACGTAGGCCCAGATCACTTGGTTCGCGACGGGGGTCCGATAGGCTCTCGCGACCGCGAGGGGGAGTGACAGGAGGCCCCCGACGACGAGCGCGACCACGACCAGCACCAGGGTGTAGCCGATCCCGGCGAGGAACATGTCCCAGTGCTCGAGGATGAGCACGAAGTCGAGCGGTGACGCGTTCTCGCTGAAGTCGCGGATCGCGTCGAGGAGGGTGGGGCCGCGTTCGTCGTCCATCGCGGTCGCTCAGGCCCTTCTCACCCCGGCGCTGTACTTGCGGTCCAGCCACCGCAGGCCCACGTCCGAGACGGCGGTCAGCACGAGGTAGATGACGAGGGTCACGAAGAAGAAGGTGAAGAGCTGGCGGGTCGAGCGGCCCGCGGTGAACGACTCCCACACCAGCTCGTGGAGACCGAGCACGGACACCAGGGCCGTCGTCTTGAGGAGCACCAGCCAGTTGTTGCCGAACCCCGGAAGCGCGTAGCGCACGAGCTGCGGCCATACGATCCGCCGGAACACGAGCCCGCCGCTCATGCCGCAGGCGATGCCGGCCTCGACCTGGCCGCGGGGGATCGAGAGGTAGGCGCCGCGGAAGGTCTCCGTCATGTAGGCGCCGTAGATGAAGCCGATGGTGAACACCCCGGCCGTGAAGTGGTTGATCTCGATGTATCCCCACCATCCGGTGGCGAACCCCACGTCGTTGAGGAGCTGCTGTCCCCCGTAGAAGAGGAGCAGCATCAGCACGAGGTCGGGGACGCCCCGAATGAGGGTGGTGTAGGCGCCGGTGACGGCGTTGGCGGCGCGCGACCGGGCGAGCTTGCCCCACGCGCCGAGGAGGCCGAGGGCGATTGCGAGCACGATGGAGCAAAGGGCGACCGCGATGGTGACCAGGGTGCCCTTCAGGATGGCCGGCAGGTAGGCGACTACCGCTTCCATCCCCCTCCGCTCCGTGCGAAGCCCGAATCGGCCCCCCGCGCGCCGGGCCGGGTCGGGAGCCGGGGCCGGCCCGGGCCTGGAACCGACGATGCCGACGCCCCCGCCTCGGGAGGCGGGAGCCCGCTCCTGCCGGGAGCGCGGTCCATGGCCCGGCGCCCGGGGGGCCGATTCAGGTCCTCATTCCCGTCCCCGGTCAGTCGCCGTAGACGTCGAAGTCGAAGTACTTGTCGTTGATCGCCTTGTAGGTGCCGTCCTCGCGGATCGCGACGATGGCCGCGTTCAGCGCGTCCAGGAGCTCTCCCTCGCCCTTGCGCACCGCGATTCCCGCGCCCTCGCCGTGGCACTCGCGGTCGTGCTGGGGGCCGCCGGCGAACGCGTAGCCCTTGCCCGCGTCCGTTTTCAGGAAGCCCTCGTCGGCCTGGAGCGAATCGGAGAACTGGGCGTCGAGCCTTCCTGCCGCGAGGTCGAGGAAGACCTCCTCCTGCGTCGCGTAGAGCCTGAGATCCGCGTCGGGGTAGATCTTCTCCATGAAGCACTGGTGGGTCGTGCCGCGCTGCACCCCCACCGCCTTGCCCGCGAGACCGGCCGGGGTGATGTCGAGGCCGGTGCCCTCGGCGGTCACGAACATGGCCGGGGTGTTGTAGTACTTCGCGGTGAAGCCGACGCGCTTCTTGCGCTCCTCGGTGATCGACATCGACGCGATGATCGCGTCGTACTTCCGCGCGAGAAGCGCCGGGATCATGCCGTCCCAGTCCTGCTCGACGAGGGTGCACTCGCGTCCCATCTTCTCGCAGATGGCGTGGGCGATGTCGATGTCGAACCCCTTGAGCGATCCGTCCGCCTCCTTCCACGAGAAGGGCGGATAGGCGCCTTCGACACCGACGCGAAGCTCGTCGGCCACGGCGACCGGTCCGATGCCGGCCGTGACGGCGAACGCCGCCGCCGCCAGTGCAGTCATGAAACGTCTCATGTTGCTCTCTCCTTTCCTTTCGACAGGTTCGGGCGGAGGCGGCCGCCGGGGGTCCCGGCCCCCCTTCGTCCGCCGCCGACCGTCATCGCAGCGTCCCGGCGAGAAACTGCCGGAACCGTTCAGACTTCGGGCTCTCGAACACGTCGTCCGGGGTCCCGTTCTCCTCCACGCGGCCTTCGTGGAGGAACATGACCCGATCGGACACTTCCCGGGCGAAGCCCATCTCGTGGGTCACCACCAGCATGGTGCGGCCTTCCTCGGCGAGGCCGCGCATCACCCGCAGCACCTCGCCGACGAGCTCCGGGTCGAGGGCCGAGGTCGGCTCGTCGAACAGCATCACCTCCGGCTCCATGGCGAGCGCGCGGGCGATCGCGGCCCGCTGCTGCTGTCCGCCGGAGAGGTGGGCCGGGTAGTAGTCTCGGCGGTCGTGCATCCCGACCCGGCTGAGCTCTTCCTCGGCGCGCTCGGCGGCCTCCGCCCGCGGCACCTTGAGCACGTGCACGGGGGCCTCCATCACGTTCTGAAGAACCGTCATGTGCGACCAGAGGTTGAACTGCTGGAAGACCATGGCGAGCTTCGCGCGGATCCGCTCCACCTGCCTCGAATCCTCGGGAACGGCGCCGCCGCCCCGGGCGTCCTCGCGCATGCGGATGAGCTCGCCCTTGACGTATACCCGGCCCGTGTCGGGGGTCTCCAGGAGGTTGATGCAGCGAAGGAGGGTGCTCTTTCCGGAGCCGCTCGAGCCGAGGATCGAGACCACGTCGTGGTCGTCCGCGGCGAGCGAGACGCCCTTCAGCACCTCGACGGCGCCGAAGCGCTTGTGCATGTCTTCCACGGCGAGCGCGGTGCCGGTTCGATCGGAGGCGCGTTCCGCGGGTGTCATCGATCCTGTCCCCGTAGCCTCCCGGAAGAAGCCCGTTCGCGGCCGGTTCCCGAAGCGCGGCGAGCCGCCCCCCGGTGGCCGCTGCCCCGAATCCTAACACTCTATCGGCATACCGAACTCCGCAGGTCGGATCTGCGAAGCGCGACCCGACAGGAACGGCGCCCTGAACGGGTCGGATGTCGGATCGCGCTTCGCTAATCCGGATTGCGCGCAGAGGGGTGCGCCGGCCGGTCGGCGGGGGCGCGCGAAAAGCGCCAGACCGTGGCGGGGGGGAGGTTGGCGGCGGCGAATGCGACTCGCCGGCCCGTCAGACCGAGCGCCTCGCAGGGCAGGGGAGACGGAACGCCGTAGGTGTACTGCACGAGGGAGCCGTCGTCGGAGAGCACGCGAAACGCGGCCCGGACGATCTCGTCGCGCTCGCTCCGCGGCAGGCTGTTAAGGGGCAGCGAGGAGACCACGGTGGAGACCCGGCCGGCTTGCCCGACGGGGAGGATCTCGTCCAGTTGCCGGGCATCGGAGAGGAGCACGTTCGCCCTCGGAAATTGCCCTTCGAGCCAGGCATGGAGGTGCCGGTCGCGCTCCACGAGGACGAGACGCTCCTCGGGGACGCCCGCCGCGACGAGGGCCCGGGTTACCGAACCGGTCCCCGGTCCGAGCTCGACCACCAGGTTTCCGTTCGTGAGATCGGTTCGCGCGGCTTCGGCCATGGCGCGGGCAAGGGCCGGCGCGCTCGGCGCGATCGCCCCGATGCGCAGCGGATGCGCGAGCCACCGGCGCAGGAACAGGGCCAGCTCGGTGCGTCGATGGCGCGGCGCGCAGGGCCGGGCGGCGGCGTCCGCGCGTTGCGGTGTATCGGGACGGGAAGCTCCTCTTCTCATCGCGGTTCGACAGATGGCAGCTCGAGCGGGTTCCTCGGACGACTTCGCCGCGGGGCGACGGAGGCGTTAAAGAGTACTAGAATCCGCCGCGGAACAGGTGACAGGAGGCGATCGAAAATGCCCCACAAGCTCGATGCGGGGGACCGGTTCCCCGCCATGGCCCTCACCCTCACGGGTGGCGGGACGGTGAGCCTGCCGGACGATCTCTCCTCCGATTACAACGTCATACTGTTCTATCGAGGTCATTGGTGACCCTACTGCCGCCGTCAGTTGGACGGCTTCTCCAGGAACCGTGCGGCGCTCGCCGAGGCCGGCGTCGGCTACATCCTCGCCGCGAGCGTCGATACCGGCGAGAAGGCCCGAGAAGTGGCGGACGGCCTCGACTTCCCGGTCGCCGAGGGGGTCACCCGCGAGCAGGCGGCCGCGCTCGATTCGTGGTGGGAGGACCGGCGGAGCATCATCCAGCCGTCGGAGTTCGTCCTCGACCGCGAGGGCCGTGTCGTCACCTCCACCTACAGTTCCGGCCCCATCGGGCGCATGGACGCGGAGGACGTGGCGAAGCTCGTCGCCTTCCACGAGCGCCGGAAGCGCGAAGCGACGAAGGCCTGATCAGCCGCCGGAAATGCGGCCGGTCTGCCGACCGCCGCCGTCTGCGGCACCGGGGGGTGTAGCAAAGGCTCACCGCACGTCCGGTCCCGAGTTGCTTCCGAAGCCGTCCATCCGGTCCAGCGCGGCGAGGGCGGCGTCGCGCTCGCCGCGTGGTCCGTAGCCGCCCCCGCCGCCGGTGCGGACGACGAGGCGGTCGCCCCGGCTCAACGGGAACTGCTGCTTGGACTTGAGCGGGATCTTCTGGCCGCCCCGCAGGACGAAGGTCTCCGCCGTCGCCCCGGCGCCTCCGCCGAACAGGCCCTCCGCACCGATTCGGAAGCGGTCCCCGTAGGTCGCAAACGTCACGTCGCGGTCGAGGATCCGGTAGACCCGTTGAAAGCCCATGCCGCCTCGTTGCCGTCCCGCGCCACCCGAGGCGGAGCGCAGGCTGTAGTCCTCGACCCGGAAGAAGGGATAGTCGCTCTCCATCGCCTCGATGGGGATGTTCGAGCAGTTCGAGAGCATCGAGTCGACCGCGTCGCAACCGTCGTTGTCCGGGCCGGCCCCGTAGCCGCCGCCGAAGATCTCGAGATAGATGTTGTAGCCGGTCTCGTTCTTGTGGCTGAGGCAACTGACGGTGGTGGTGTCGAAACCCGGTGCGATGACCCGGTCCGGCACCGCACCGGCGAGCGCGTTCATTACCGCGTTCACCACCCGGTAGCTTGGCAGCAGGCGGGCCCGCACCGGGGCCGGGGGCCGTGGATTGACGAGGGAGCCGTAGGGTGCCGTCACCGTGATTGCGCGTTCCGCCCCCTCGTTGAACGGGATGTCGGGATCGGTCAGCACCGCCTTGATGCAGGCGATGGCGGACGAGGCCGTGGAGGCGAAGGGGTTGTTCAGGTTGGTGGCGACCTGGCCGGCGGTGCCGGCGAAGTCCACCGCGATCGATTCGCCGCGGATGGCAACTGTCGCCCGTATCGGCACCGGATCGTCACCCGTGCCGTCGTCGTCGAGCCACGCCTCGCCTCGCCAGGTGCCGTCGGGCGCGGCCGCGATCGCGGCCCGGATGCGGCGCTCCGAGTAGGCGAGCATCTCGTCCATGGCCGCGAAGACCGTTTCCGCCCCGAACTTCCGGCACAGCCCCTTGAGCCGTTCGCCGCCGACCGCGTTCGCGGCGAACTGGGCATTCATGTCTCCGATGGTGGCCTCCGGCATGCGCACGTTGGCGCGAACCAGGCGTTCGAAGGGGCCGCCGTTCCAGTCCCGCTCGACCGAGTAGCGGCTCGGCGGAAACGTGATGCCTTCCCCGTGCACGTCGCCGGCATCCGGATTGAGGCCCGGCGCCCCGCCGCCGAGGTCGATGTGATGGACGACCGTCGCGGTGATCCCGACCAGGAGCCCGTCCAGGAATATCGGCGAAAAGAGGAAGATGTCGGGGAGGTGCTGCCCGCCCGAGTAGGGGTCGTTGTTGATCAGGAAATCGCCTTCCTGGAGGGTCTCCAGGGGATGGTGCCGAAGACACGCGCGGAAGGTGTGGGTCACCGAGCCGAGTTGAATCGGGATGAGATCGGCCTGGCTGACGACCCGTCCGGTGCGGTCGAGGATCGCGGCCGAACAATCCTGGGCTTCACGAACCACCGGGGAATGGGCCGAGCGGATCAGCTTGATGCCCATCTCGTCGGCGGCCGCGACGAGGGCCTGGGTGATCACGGCCTGGTCTACCGGCGAAACCTTCATGGACCTGCCTCCTTCTCGAGGATCACGTTGTCGTGCTCGTCGCGCGCCGCGGTCCAACCGGGCGGCACGTATACCGTCGCGCTCCCGTCGTCAATCAGCAGTGGTCCACCGATGGCGGACGGGCCGAGACCCGCGCGCGCCAGCCGGCCGGCCTCGAAAGCCTTGCCGCGTTCGGTGAGGACGATGCGTCCGCCCTCGGCCGCGCCGTCTGCCTGCCGGCGATGCATTGCCGGCATCGGCGGTGGTGGCGCCTTGACCCCCACCCGAAAGGACACGACCTCGACCGGGTCCCCATGCGGCTTCGCGAACTCGAATATCCGCCGGTGTGCCTCGCCGAAGCGCGCGACGAGGTCCTCGGCTCGCAGCTTGTCGAGATCCGGATCGGAGAGCGAAACCGGCAACTCGAAGGCTTGTCCGAGATATCGCATCTCGATCACCTGATCGAAATCCGCCCCCGTCGCGATGCCCAGCTCGGCCAGGTGGTCTCGTGCTTCCGCCCGCAACTCATCGACGGTAGCTCGAATGTCCGCCATGTTGGCCTCGGTGACGGCCAACCGCCGGGTCCGGGTCCGATAGTGAACGTGGTCGGAGAGGAGGAGACCGGAAGCGGAGAGGACCCCGGCGTTGGGCGGCACGACGACGGTCTCGATCGCGAGGTCCTCGGCCACCCTCGCCGCATGCAAGGGGCCGGCGCCGCCGAAGGGCACCAGGACGTAGTCGCGCGGATCGCGGCCGCGCTCGGTGGAGACCCGCTGGATGGCGCGCACGATGCTGACTTCGGCAAGGCGAATCACGCTGTCGGCGATCTCCTCGATCGACACCCCGAACCGACCGGCGAGTGGCCGAAACACCCGGCTCGCCGCATCGCGGTCGATGTTCATGCGCCCGCCAAGGAACGCATCCGGCAGAAGGGTGCCGCGGACGAGGTGTGCATCGGTGACCGTCGGACGGTCGCCGCCCCGCCGGTAGCAAGCCGGTCCCGGCGTCGCGCCGGCCGAGCCCGGGCCGACCCTGAGCAGGCCCCCGTCGTCGACCCAGGCGACGGAGCCGCCGCCGGCCCCGACGGTGACGATGTCGATGACCGGCGTCTTCACCGGCAGCCCGTCGATCCGCGTCATCGACGCGAGCTCGGGAGCGCCGTCGGCGATGAGCGCGACGTCGGTGCTGGTACCACCCATGTCGAGGGTGATGAGGTCGTGGTGTCCGGCGCCGGCGACGCTCCGTACCGCGCCGACGACGCCCGCCGCGGGGCCCGAGAAGAGCGCCGAGATGGCGTTGCGCGCCATTGCCTCGGCCGGCATCCGCCCGCCATTGGATTGCATGATGCTGAACCGCCCGGCGAAGCCACGACGGCCAAGGGCGGCGGAGAATCGGCTGACGTAGCCGGCCATGACCGGCTGCACGTATGCGGCAAGCGCGGTGGTCGAGGCACG
>JAJDXW010000047.1 GCA_022823045.1 Gammaproteobacteria bacterium | reverse complement strand
GACGGCGATGGAGACGGAGACGGCGATGGAGACGGGGAGCTTGAGCGCGGGATATCTGCTGCGGAGGATCAGCGCCCTCGCGATCGCGACGAGCTTGCTCGCCGCCTGCGCAACGACCAGTTCTGAGGTTCGCTCAGCGCGGGCTTGTCCGATCCTGCTTGACTACAGCCAGGAGTTCCGGGAGCGAGCCGCAGCCGAGATCCCCCTGCTGCCGGACGACTCGGCCATCGTCGAGATGCTGAGCGACTACTCGGTGATGCGCGGTCAGGTCCGCGCCTGGTGTGAGCTCCCGGCTGGGCGCTGACTATTCATGATGGAGGGCAAACCCATGGCGACACACATTCCGGGAGATGCCTTGAAGCACTTCACCCGGCTCGCCGTTTCGGTGGACGTGCGCCCGTTTGTGGGAGAGCTGGATGCGGTGCCGGGGATGTGGCTCGCAAACACGAGCCGTCAACGGAATGTGCGTTGCCAGCGCCATACGCAGAACATCTTCCTGCGCGCGCCGAAGAAACCGCTACCTCCGGGCGCAACGAACGCGAACGACGTGCACGAGAGTCGGGTCACGCGCGCGGCAAGGAAGTTCCCCCGCACCCTGGCATTCTGCGAACGCATCGCCGACGAGCTTGACGCCACCCTCGGGCGCGCAACGCTGGTGGCGCTCCTGCCGAAGAGCCAGGTCTTCCCGCACGTCGACGCCGGTGCCTACTATCGGATTCGGGACCGCCTGCACCTGGTCCTGAAGAGCTCGGACGGAAGCCTGCTCACCGCGGGTCGCGAAACGGTCGTGATGCACCCCGGGGAGCTCTGGGCGTTCAACAACAAGGCCCGGCACTCGGCGCACAATCCATCCCCGGAACCCAGGGTGCACCTCATCTTCGATCTCCTCCCGGCACCTGGCTGCGGATTTCATGTCCTCCCGCCGGGCGACGCGACCCGGGCCGCATAGGCACCGCCTTCGGAACGCCGACGTCCTCGGATTCGCGCTACACCGAGCGTCCGAACCGACGGGCGCCGATCTCCACGGGCCGAAGGACCTTGATCGCGGCTGCGAGCGCATGCGCGGCGGAGTCCACCCGGACCGCGTTGTCGTAGGCCTCCGTGCGAAGCGCTCCGAGAACCCGATCCCGATTTGAGACGTAGAACGCGTCTCGCTCATCTCGAAACTGCAACTGCCGCAACGACCGAAGCCCGCGGCGGATGGCACGCTCGTACTTCCTGGCCCGCCTCTCGTGCCCGAGCGCGTGCGCGAGCGCCACCGCATCCCCGAGGCCTTCGAGGTACGCTCCCGTCGAGGCAGCGTGCGGGGGACCGAAGTCAGGTCGACGCGGGTTGTAGAACCTGCCCTTGAGATCCGGATCGAGCCCGTCCCACTGCTGCATCGGAAGCAGCCAGTCGTTCATCTCGAGCACGAAGTCCGCGTACTCGCGACGCCCGGTCTGCGCGTAGAGAGACGAACACGCCTGGGTGTGCCACGGAACGAAGGCCGGGTTTCGTTTCCGGCGATGCCGCTCGCGGCAGCGCTCGAACGCGGCCGAACAACGCGCAAGCGCCGGCGCGACGGGAGCCTCCCTTCTCGCAGCCTCGGCCCAGAAGAGGAGTGCCTCGCCCGAGTAGAAGTTCCAGTTCTCGCCGTCGCGCTCGGCGGGAAAGAAGAACGTGCGGAATCCGCGTTCTTCGTCCGCGAGCGAATCGATGCCCGCGGCCAGCATGGCGAGCTCCCGGGAGAACTCCTCCGGAGCGGGGATCTCGAGGATGGCGAGCCCCGCGACCGCAGCCGCACCGAGCTTGGCCCCGGTCCGCTCGACGATGGCGCCCCGACCTCCGCCGATGTCCTGGAAGTACCGCGCGAGGTTGAAGCGGAGGTTCCGCCTCGCCGCGTCCCGGATCCGAGCGCACCTCCTGAGCTCGCCCAGGCGAACCAGCGCGAGTGACGCGAGGAACCGGCGGATGGCGTTGTCCGCGGGCGACTCGGTGCCGCGGCTCGGCCAGTACTTGTAGGGCAGACCGCCATCGGGAGAGAGGTTCGCGAGCATCCAGTTTCCAACTCCGTCGGCGAGGTCCGCCGCGCGGTCTTCGTGGCTCGAAGGCTCGGGGTCGACCAGCGTCGAGCCGCGAAAGAGCGCCACCGGGTTCCTCCCGCTGCCGGAGGGCAGCAGGTACTGTTCTGCGGAGAATGCCCGGAGCTCGCCCTCGGCGGCGAACGCGTCGGACCCGACGCCGCGTTCCTCGAGGAACTTCGCGAGCGCCCGGTCGAATCCGAGGTTGGCGGCAAGCATGCGCGTCGGCGACAGGCGGACGGTCTCCCCGCGAAGCTCGATTTCCATTCCGACGACCCCCCGGGCGCGCGGAAAGAACACCCGGGTGAACCGCTTTGGCGGCACCCGGCGGGCGTCGCCCGCGATGCAGGCCTCGACCGCTTCATCCAGGCGTGCGCCGACGCGGTTGCGCAGCGATGCAAGCGAATCGCCGGCGAGCCATCCTTCGCGTCGCGCCGCTCCATTGCGCCGGACGCAGAACCAGGTTCTCGGGTCCGGGGGGCGCTCGGACCTCAAGACGGCTCGACCTCGACGGCCGGGTCCTTCTTCCCTTGCCGCGAGCTCTCCGGAATGGTCATCAGCAATGGCTGAAGGATCTCGGCCACGAACTCCGCCCGCCCGCTGACGCCTGCCTTCGCATACACCGATGTCGCCTGCAGCCGAGGGGTGCTTTCCTTGACCCCTCGCGCCTGGGCGATCTCGGAGAAGCGATACCCCTTGATGATGAACCAGGCGACATCCTTCTCGCTTCGAGTGAGCTGCCACTCGTCCATCTGGTCGTCGATGGTCTCGGCAAGGGCGCCCGAGAGCGAGAGGTTCCGTCGTTCCTCCCAGAAAAGCCGCACGCGAAGCCGTCGGATGTCGCGCACGTTGAACACGAGGGCTACCGACACGCCGACGAACACGATGAACTCGATCACGAAGTGCGGGGAGCCGAACTCGCCCTCGAGCAGCGCATCCACCGCAAGGTCGTAGATGAAGAAGACGATCGCGACCGCGAGCACCGACGAGGCGAGGATCCGCCCTCTGATGATGCTCCTCGCTTTCGATCTCAGCTCACCGGCGACCTCTGCCTCGTCCATCCCGGCCAGCTCTTGTCGGTTGGTCCCCTCCCCATGGTACTTCAAGGGTGGCCTGGAGCCGGATTTCGACGGTTCTGCTGTCGTCCGCCGACCAAGTCGTCTCGAGCCCGAGTGCGGCCCCCGGGCGCGACATCCCAGCGTGCGCCCGTTCGCATCGTGCGCTCGCCTTCGTCCGCGAGGGTGAGGCCCGCGTAGGGCGTGACGAGACCGCGCGCATGCCCCTCGATCGTGAGGGGGCCGGAGGTGTAGCGAATGCCGGCTCCGGCCTCGACGCCCGCGCCCGCCCGCAAGGACCCAGGCCGCGACGCTCTCTGCCGGATGCGCGCGCGCGTGGGGATAGATCCCGTTGAGAGCGGTCTCGATCCGGCCGGCGATCTCACCCTTGCCCCCAAAGCTCGAGTCGCCCTTGCTGTGCGCGATGATCACGCCGGCGAGAGCGCGGTTGAGCTCGAAGTCCGCCCCGACGAGCCCCGTTGGGTGTACCGGCGACGGCGGATCCTGGTGATTTCTTCGCCTTAAGAAAGAGTTCCGGAACCCCGCCGGCTCCGGCGCGCCCGTACCGGCTCCGTCTGCCAAGGCACCGTAAACGGCACCTGTCGTCGCCCGCACGCGGTCCACGCGCTCGGGTGGCCATCCGAAATTTCTCGCCCTTTCTCCCCAATTTTGGGGGCGACAGGACGCGCCCGCGTTACTAGTTTGCGGGTCGCCATGGAGAAGAGATCGGCGGCGCGAAGGAGAAAGCGCTCGTTAACTGGAGAGGTGCCGGGCGGCTCCGCAATCGTGGAGTCGATTGCGGCTTCTCGGCGACGAAGTCGAGGATGCGAAGGCCCGCCTCGTGAGCGGCGGGCCCGGCCAGCGCCTGACGCACCGACGCACTCCCCTGCCGTCGCGTTCGCGAGTCCGCTTCTCGCCCGTTGCATCCACCTTGCGAGGATCGCCTCCGCGGGAGCGACGGCAACCGTCCTCGCCCTCGCCCTCGCGCTCGGCGCGAACGGGGCGACGGGATCGGAGCCCTACTACGAGATTTCGGCGACCGGCGAGGAAGACGACCGGGGCACCGAGGTCTCGATCGAGCTCGATGCGGCGCTGCCGATCCGGCGGACGGGCGAAGACGGAACGGCCCTGTTCCTCCAGCCCGGGGCCGTTCTCCTCGACGGACCGGACGGCAGGCGCCTCTACGGGGCGTCCCTCGGAGTGGTGTACCGGCTCCCGACCGCCGGCGGCGTCGGCGGCGTCAACGCGTTCTACGACCGGAACTGGGCCGAGGATGACCATGCGACCCGCGTGCACGAGCAGGCAAGCGTGGGAGTGGACTACGAGACGGGGAAGCACCGCCTGACGGCGAACTACTACTTCCCGCTCTCGGACGAGAAACTCTGGCGAATCGGCGCGATCACGCTCGCCGAGTATGCGGTGGGCGGCCCCGAGCTTCGCTACCGGCTCGACTTGAACGAGCGCTGGAGCGTGAACGCACGCACCCGCTACGAGCGGGACCCGGGGCTCGGCGGAGCCCTGGGCGAGAGCGCATGGCGACACGCCGGGGGCGTCGAGTACCGCGCGGGATGCCTGCGGATCGGAACCGCGCTCGAGCACGACACGAGACTCGACGAAACGACGCCGATGGTGAGCGTCGCGCTGCGCTTCGGGGGAACGCGGGCAACTGCGGCGTGCGAGACGACGCTCGACCGGAGGCTCTACGCGCTCGCGGAGCGCGAGAAGATCATCGCGACACGGCAGGTCCTCGTCGCGCGGCAGGTGCTGCTGGTGGCGCTCACGCAGCTCCCCGACGACGTGACGGAGCTGTTCGAGATCGCGGACGGAAGCGATCCCAACTCCGACACCGTGTGGTTGTTCTCGCAAGGCGGACCGAGCGCGGAGCTCGCAACGCCACCCGTGGCGGTCACGCAGTTCGACGGCTCCGAGAACCGGCTCATCGTGAACGTGCACCAGGTCCAGACCTGGAATCCCACCCTGTTCGACGACCCGCGCCTCGACTCCGTCGAGAAGATCGCGGTCGAGATGGACGTCAGCGTCGAGATCCTCGACCGGGTGATCCGCCACTTCAAGGGGCAGGGCAAGAAGGTGGTCGTCTTCAGCCACTCGTTCGGCTCGTTCATCGTGCCGAGATACCTCGCCCTCAAGGGTCCGGGGGCCGCGGACCGGTACGTCATCACGGCCGGAAGGCTCGACATCGAGGAGGTGACCTTCAGGAACCGCCTGAGCAAGCTCCACGACGACTCGGCGGAAATCTACGTCTACCCGGACGGCAGGACCCCGACCCTCATCGACGCCGGGAACGCGACCCGCATGGACCTCGTGGGGGCCGTGTTCCAGGGCGTGTTGGGGATGTACCGCTTCACCGAGCTGTTGAGCGGGATGGATCTCAGCAAGGTCATCTACGTCCACGCGGAGCTCGACGAAGCGCTCGGACGGCTGACCGACCGCGAGGTCGAGTTCCTCGAGTCCCGGGGCGCCCAGGTGATCTACGTCGAGGGCGGAGGCCACGGCGACGTGGTCGACGACCCCACGGCGCAGGCGGAAATCCTGGACGCGCTCGGGGAGTAGGAGGGAGCGAGCGGCGGCAGGAGACCATGGGCCATCATGGCCGTGAATGGACCTTCGAAGAAAACGCTCCCGACGATTTGCGATTCCCACGATCCTCCCCAAGACTGGTGATACGCCGACTCGCCCCGCCCGCTTGTCCTTGCGAATCAAGGGGCCATCAGGTGAGCGAACACGAGGCATTCGAAGGCATCCTCGCCTCGTTGCACGACGCGGCGCTCGACCATTCCGACTGGCCAACCGCCGCCCGGCACATCGACGACGCCGTCGGCACCCACGGCAGCTCCATGCGGTTCGCCGACGGCAACACCGACGTACCTCCGCGCGCCGCCCGTCTCCCATCTTCATTGCGGGTTCCAGTGCTCTGTGTGCGACGATTCGGGCCTCGTCGGCCCAGGCAAGACCCAACGATGAAGATCGCGAATTTCCCTGTTGGCAGCATGCGAACCAACGGGTCCAGGGTCTGTGCGTGGCTGAAGAAGAACTCCCCCGATATCGTGACCCTCCAGAAGATTGGTTCGAAGAAGGATTTCCCAACGGCAGGCCTGCGCAATCTCGGCTACGAGAGCAGCTTCCTTGGCCGGCGGTCTCGTTCCGACCTTGGGGTTGCCGTTCTGACCGACTCGCGGAGATGGCGGCCGGAGGTGCTCGTTTCCCAGCTCCCGGGCATCGCGCAGCCGGAATCGCGGTTCCTCACCGTGAACATCGGCGGAATCTGGGTCTCTTCCGTTTACGCCCCGTACAACCCCGAAGGTTGGAAGCGTGATCAGGCTCACAAGGCGATCCAGCAGCGAGTCGCATGGCTGAACCGCCTGCGTGACCATGTCGAGGACCTTGGCTACCACAGCCGGTACAGCCTTCTTTGCGGCGACTTCAACGTCAAGGTCAAGGCCGACGGACCGCTGGCCAAGAACAATCCCTACTACACGGAGGAGGACCGGCGCGCGCTCGAGGCCCTGTCGCCGGATCTTGGCTTTGTCGACGTCTACCGATTCGCGTATCCCGATCCGGAAAAATGGCCGGGTCACACCTGGGGGTACAGGGTGAGGACACCCAGGGGCGCTTCACGTCTTCACTTGATCCTCGCGAGCGAGAGCCTGGCGCGGTGCCGCCTCAGCGTGTCGCGCGATCTCGATTCACGGCCCCGGGACGACGCACCGCCACTCGTCGTGGAGTTCGGCGGCATCAGCCTGTGAGAATCCGCCGCCTTCCGGTTCACCACCCGCAGGGTCCCGGGTTGGAAACTGGGGGTCCTTCCTCTCGGCAGGGCTACGTACCCTGAGAGAGACCCCCAAGCGATTTGCCACACGAGGTTCAGCCGATGGCGCAGCAGACCCGCAGATCGACCCCCGGCGGCGCGGCAAACACGTTCGTCCGCGTCATCCTCACCGACGCCGGCGCACTGCTGGGCGGGCTCACCGACGAGGAGTGGGAGAGGACCCTTGCTTGGTTCGCCGGACGGTGCGCCTACACGGGCGAGGCGCTCGCTGAAGGACGAACCGACCAGGACCATGCGGTCCCGATGAACCGCGCTCACTGTGGGCTGCATCTCTACGGCAACGTGTTGCCGGCGACCCGGGACGCGAACCGGCGCAAGTCCGGAAAGCACTACCGGGAGTTCGTCGAGGACCCGGACCGGCTCAAGCGCATCGAGGCTTTTGTCCGGCAGTCCGGTTACTGGGACAAGGTCTCCGTCTTCGGGGACCTCCAGCACTACTGCGAGGCCCAGTACCGCTCCATCGACGCCCTTTGCCGGGTCAACCGCCAGTACCTCGAAATCCTGACCCGCGAGGAACTCGGGGGCGACGACGGCTCCGACCTGGAGTTTCCGGAGCCGGCTCCGCCCTCGAGCTCCACCGCGCGTACGCTGCCCGTCACCCTGGACCCGCCGTCACTGGAGGCGTTCAAGGAGGCGCTCCTCAACGATCGGCAGGCGTGGATCGTCGAGAACCACCGCGATGGCCGGAGGGTCGTGCGGCGCTGGGATGCACGGAAGATCTCGGCGTCGTCGAACATCCTCGGGAACTTGCGAAGTCGCCCGCAGTACCGGAAGGGGGTTTGGGAGGGGCTCGGGATCCAGTCGCTCCTCGTGTCCATCCGGCGTCCGTGACCCCCTCCACTGTGCGCAGCGACCTCACTTCGCACCCCCTGAAGTCGACTCAGCGAAACCCCGATGGCCCGGCAGGAGTCCCACAGGCACCACCATGTCCCCGAGTTCCTGCTGAAGCCTTGGGCGACGGATAGCATCCTGAACCCGACGCGGTCCGCGAGCCATCTCAACACCAGCTAAGCTCGCCTCTGGCCCCTCGGGAATCGGACATGGCACGACCCCACTTCCCTCGGCGCTCTGTCGGAGCCGTTGCGATTCTGGTCCCGGACTATCAGGAGGCGATCGAATACTTCGTCGGCACGCTCGGCTTCACGCTCGTCGAGGACACGAGGCTTTCCGAAGAGAAGCGATGGGTCCTCGTTTCGCCCGGGTCCGGCACGTCCCTGCTTCTTGCCAAGGCGAAAGGCGAACGCCAACGCGCTGCGATCGGGAACCAGTCGGGTGGACGTGTCTTCCTCTTTCTGACAACGGATGATTTCTGGCGGGACTACCGGACCTACATGAGCCGGGGTGTCGAGTTTCAGGAGGCGCCGCGACACGAGGAGTACGGCATGGTGGCCGTGTTCGCCGACAGGTATGGCAACCGATGGGACCTCATCGAACGGCACGCTCGCTGAGTTCGCGTCCCCTTTGGCTCGTATGGCATGAGCCGCGGCGCTTCATGAGGAGTGGCCCCGCATGCTCTTCCGGAACCTGACCGAGTTCGAGGCGCAGGGCGGCGTCATTGCCATCTCCCCCGGGAAGTCGTCGGCGGTGCGCCTCCTCACCAGGTCCGACGGTGTCGCCTTGGCCGTCCGGCCCGCGTAGCGGGCGAACTCGGTGCAGGTGTCACGTGCTTGTTTCGTTCGGATCCTGCGAGAAGTGGATATGGCGAATCCTCCAGGCCGTCGCATGACGCTCCAGGAAGAACGATGCCCGAACTCCCGGTACCGGTTCCGCAGAGTAACGGACCGTGGCGACCAGGCACGCGGCATCGCCATGGACGAATGCCCGAACGTTCTCGACCAACAGCGGCACGATGTCACCTGTCTCGAAGAACGTCGCGACCTTCTCGAGGTGCGTCTCGAGATCGGTGGAATCGCCGCCAGCGTGGTTGTCGAAATAGGGGACCTCCACATCAGGTACGTAGAGCGCTCGCAGAGCGGCCAAATCACGGTCGTAGAACGCTCTGTTGTACCGCGCCAAGAGTTCTTCGAATTCCTGCCTGCGTCCCGATTCGGTCACCATGACTGCGTCCTGGCCATAGCACATGACCATTGATTATCAGGCAAATTTACGCCGAAGAAGTGCGGAGCGAAGCCCGCCGAGCCCACCCCCATCATGGCATCAGATATCGACCTTTCCGGTCTCAACATCGACCAGCTCGCCGACCTCGTCACCAAGGCCCAGTCCGAGATGGCTTCCCGCGAGAAGCAGCGGCGCAAGGACCTTCGTAGCGACCTCGAACGCCGGCTCGCCGCGGAAGGCTATAAGCTGGACGACATCTGCCCCGAGCTTCGAAGCGGCGGCGCAAATGGGACTCGACGCCGGAAGATTCCGGCGAAGCTCCGGAATCCGCAGAATCCCAACGAGACCTGGACCAGGGTCGGGCGCTCCCCCAAGTGGGTGCAGGCGATCCTCCAAGAGCGGGGGATCGACATGGTGGCGTTCAAGGCAATCCCGATGTACCAGATCCACGCGTAGCGGCCGGCTGTGTCTCCTGGACTTGAGCCAGACACAGTCCACCCGACGAGGCCAATGCGATCGCCTTGAACCGACAGCGTTTCCGGGGCTCATGAATGCCTCCGCCACGTCCCTAGCAGGACTCTCCCTCCGCGTCTTGACGCCGCACCTGCGACAGTGCGGCGGCCACTAGGCCGGCGGGTACCGCGACGATCCCAAGCCCGCACATCAGAATGACGAACGTGAAAAGCTTGCCGCCCGCGGTCACCGGGTACACATCGCCGTAACCAACCGTGGTGAGGGTCGCGGTCGCCCACCACAGACTGTGCAAGATGCTGGCGAAGGCTTCAGGCTGCGCCTCGTGCTCGAAGTACCAGATTCCCGCCGCCGACAGGTAGAGCAGTGCGATGGCGACGCCGACAAAGAGCACGATCTCCTCCTTGGCGAGGGCCATTGCCTTCCCGAACCGGGACATCGCCTTGCTGTACCGGCTAAGCTTGAGGATCCGCACGATACGGAACAGCTGAAGTACTCGCAGGGCACGCAGGTCAACCCCGCCTAGCGTGAGATAAAAGGGGAGGATGGCCACCAGATCTACGATTCCATGGAAGCTGAGCATGTAACGCAACCGTCCTGGAGCCGTTCCGACTCGCAGCCCGTACTCGAGAGTGAAGAGTCCGACGATGATGACCTCGGACCATGAGAGAACCGCCTGCATGCTGGGCGACAGGTTCGGCATCGTGTTGATGGATACCGTGACGACCGAGACGAGGATGAGGGCGATGACGATCGAGTCGAAGATCCGCCCTGGTGTCGTGTCGCTGCGCTGAACGATCTCAGCGATGGTCATGTGCCCCTCCGTCCATCCCGTGGCCCATTCCAACGCAATTTACCGGCTCTACGGTCGGTGGCGGTACACGCTCCTCGCCCGGACCTAGCGTCTGCCCCGGCGCTCGTTCCGATTCGCCGGGACTCCGATTCATGAGCAGATCCCCCGTACAATCCGATGTGTTCGCGTTCGTAAGGAACGCACTTGGCGGTGCCCAGATTGTTCTTCGAGGTCGAGCTGCAGGTCGCGTTGTCCGCCCTTCGAAGACCCAAGAGCTGCGCCACATTTGGGCTCGACCAGGGCTCTATCGGAAAAGGAGTCTGGGGGGAACGACTTGTCAAACGATAACAATAGCATTGCAGCTGACGGCGGGCAGGAGGAAGCGTGCACCGCACCTCTTCGATACCAGACCGTGCGGAGGGTCAACTTTGCCTCTGCCCAGAATGACGTAGCGATCCTCGAAGCGCTCTCCGTCCACAATCCATCCGCCGAGCCTCTCGTGGATGTGCGGATCACACTCCGTGGCGCACCCCCAATCATCCGCGAGAAGGTCTGGACTGTCGATCGAATCGAGAGTGAAGAGTCGTTCGCGGTTCGCGACCGTTCTGTCTCCCTCGACATCGAACGATTGGCAGGACTCGACGAAGCGGAGGTCGGCGAGCTCGAGTTCCGTGTGGAGGCGAAGGGACGTCCGACGATCGTCGAGAAGTGCCGGATCGACCTCCTTGCGCGCGATGAGTGGGGCGGCGTGCGTGACATGGCCCAGATCCTCGGGGCGTTCGTCTCTCCGAATGATCCAGCGGTTACCGCTCTGGTGAAGGACGCGGCGCGCCTTCTGGAGGCGGCAGGTCGCGATGGCTCGATGAACGGCTACCAGTCAGGAGATCCACGCCGTGCATATCTTCTCGCCGCCGCCATCTGGTCCGCCGCCACGGGTCTCGGCCTGACCTACGCCGAACCGCCTGCCTCCTTCGAAAACGAGGGCCAGAAGATCCGGGGTCCTGACCGCATCACCGGCGAAGGCCTTGCGACCTGTCTTGATTCCACCCTGTTCCTGGCTGCGGCCTTTGAGGCTGCCGGCCTCAATCCTGTTGTCCTGTTCGCGCAGGGCCATGCCTGGCTCGGGGTCTGGATTCACCAGAGGGACTTCGGCCACGTGACGGAGCCAGATGTGGTCGCGGTCCGTAAGTCCGTGCAGGCACGAGAGTTCGTTCCGATGGAAACCACTCTCTTGACCCAACGGCCCTCGATCGGCTTCGACCAAGCGGTCGACGAAGGCCGTCGCCGCCTCTCGGAGAACCGCGACCCGGAGTTCGTGATGGCGGTCGACATTGGTCGGTCACGGTCCGCCAAGATCCGTCCGCTCGCGAGCCACCGAGTTCCAGATCCCTCGGACCCCGGATCTTCGGACGAGGTGGCACCTGCTGCCCTGCCTCCGATGCCCGACTTTGGGCTTCTTCCAAGTGAGATCATGGACGAGACGCCCGAGACACCTCGGGATCGAATCGACAGGTGGCAGCGCAAGCTCCTCGATCTCTCGCTTCGAAACCGTCTTCTCAACTACCGCGACAGCAAGCAGACGCTCCCATTGCGCTGTCCCGATGTCGGTGCCCTCGAAGATGCCCTTGCTGCAGGGAAGAAGTTCCGCGGGCTATCGCTCGCCGACGAGGACCCCGTCGGCAGCCGCACCGTCTCTTCAGAGGAGGCGCAGCGGATCGAGGAGGAGGTGATCCTCGACGCATTCGACCGTTCGCAACTTGCCGTTCCCCTCACTGGCCAGGACATGAACAACCGCTTCCTCACGCTCTACCGCCGCGCGAGGAGCGATCTGCAGGAGGGCGGCACCAACACGCTCTTTCTCGCGGCGGGGTTCCTGCGCTGGAAGAAGACGGAAGGTGACAGCCGCGTGTACCGTGCGCCGCTAGTTCTTGTGCCGGTCAGGATTGAGCGTCGCTCTGCACAATCCGCTTTTCGCATCGCGCATCACGAGGACGATGCCCGATTCAACCTGACTCTGCTCGAGTTCCTGAAGCGCGACTTCGCTCTTCGGGTCCCGGAGCTCGAAGGCGAGCTGCCCCGGGACGAAAGCGGCATCGATCTTCCGCTCATCTTCGAAACCATGCGCCAACGGGTGCGCAACGTCGCCGGGTTCGAGGTGGTCGAGGAACTCGCGCTTTCGACGTTCTCGTTCGCAAAGTACCTGATGTGGAAGGACCTCGTTGACCGGGAGGATCAGCTTCGCCAGAACCATCTCGTGAGTCACCTCATCGACGGAGCCGAGCGCTCGTACGAAGAACCCAGTTCCGGCGATCCTGTTCCTCCGGAGCAGATTGACTGGCGCCGTGTCCCGCGCGATCTGCTTACGCCGTTACCTGTCGACAGCTCGCAGCTCGCAGCGGTGGTCGCGGCCTCCGAAGGCCGTGACTTCATCCTCATCGGACCTCCCGGAACCGGGAAGAGCCAGACCATCGCCAACATCATCGCCCAGTGCCTAGGCGAGGGGAAGACAGTGCTCTTCGTCGCCGAAAAGGCGGCGGCGCTCGATGTCGTGCACCGGCGTCTCGTTGCGACTGGTCTTGGCGACGCGGTCCTTGAGCTCCACTCGAACAAGACGGATCGAAAGGCGGTCCTCGCCCAGCTGGGGCGCGGTTGGAACCGCTCCTCTGGCACGACCGAGGAGAAGTGGATCGAGGTCACCGAGGACCTGAGGCTCTCCCGGGACCGACTGAACGCGTATGTGCAGGCCCTCCACGCCAAAGGCACGCAGGGCTTCAGCGTCTTCGATGCCGTGGCTCGTGTGGCATCAGGCGAGGTCCCGTTCGAGATCTCGTTCGCCTCCAAGGATGCGCACGATGAGGAGAGCTATCGGCGCTTGAAGTCTCTAGCAGCAGACCTTGGCCGCATACATGCTGTCGTTGGGGATGGTCCCCCGCTTTCTCTCGTCCGTGGCGAGGATTTTTCCTTCAAGTGGGAGGCGGAGCTTCTCGAAGCTGCCGACGCTCTCCGCGGAACCCTCACCCATCTCGAAGGTGCGGAGCACGCGCTCGCTCGTGAGCTTGGCCTTCGCTCCGATCCAAACGTCAAGGCGGAGCGTCGTGCCAGGCTAAAGGCGCTTTCGCCCCGCACCGAGAGTGCCGCACTCGATCTCTCAGCTGTGCCGGACATGCCTGGAGATCAGCTAACGGCGCTGGCTGAAACGTTCAAGACGGACGTCAACGAACGTGGCGCTGCAATGTCCAGAACGTTGGCCTCGTACGCGCTCAATTCGGTACGTGACATGCCCCTTGACCAGTTGGACGCGGGTTGGCGCGAAGCCCAGACGAAGTTCTGGCCTGCGTCCGTTCTTGCGCGAAGGAAGGTAAAGAAGCTCCTGCAGACCTACGCCGACAATGGGGCGGCGGACCCTCGTGTGGACTTGAAGGTGCTCTTCCAGGTGCGCGAACGTGATGCCGCTGTTCGCGAGAGCCCCCTTGCGCCGGTAGCCGAGACGCGCCGCGGAGCGGATCCCGAACGATCGACCGAAGCCGTACGACAGGCAAACGAATTTCGGCGGGCGGTCGCAGACCTTCGAACTGAGGTGGACGATCCGGTCCGCTTCAGCTCAGCCACAGACGCGCTGTGTTCGGCTTCTCCCGGAGCCGTCTTCGATGCCCTGAAGGCATATCTCGCCGCAGAAGATGAAACCGCCGACCGAATCCGTGCATTCGAACAGAAGGACGGGGTCGTTCCTGACGAATCGAGCGTTGCGGACGTCGCGTCGGGCCTCGCCACGGTCATGGCCGAGCGCGCCCGCCTTGCCGATTGGGCCAAGTGGATTGAAGCGAGCAATCACGCAAGCCAGGCGGCGCTCGGCCCGCTCGTTGAATCACTCGAAGCTGGCCTCATCGACGGATCGGCGGTCGAGGCCTTCGAACGCGCCTATGCGCTCTGGTGGCTGCCGCTCGCGATGGATGCGAGCGATGAGCTTCGCCGATTCACCCTGTCGGACCACGAGAACCTCATCGCGGCCTTTCGCAAGCTCGACGATGCCGTGGCGGAACTTGCGCCCGTTGAGGTGATGCGACGCATCGCCCACGGATTGCCGGCACAGGACGGCGTACCCCGCAAGTCCGAACTCGGGACGCTCCGACACCAGCTTGCCCTCAAGCGGCCCTCCATGCCGATCCGCCAGCTTCTGGGGGCTCTCCCGGAGACGTTCGGAAAGCTCGCACCGTGTGTGCTGATGTCGCCTTTGTCTGTCGCCCAGTACCTCCCCGCGGACCAGGCCACCTTTGACCTCGTCATCTTCGACGAGGCCTCGCAGATCACAACCTGGGACGCGATTGGCGCCATCGCACGGGCTCGTCAGACGATCGTCGTCGGCGATCCAATGCAGCTGCCGCCGACGAATTTCTTTGGGCGTGCCGATGACGACGACGATGACCTCCCGGAGGTCGAACGCGACATGCCTTCGATCCTCGACGAAGTCTCCGCCGCAGGCATTCGCCACCATCGTCTTGACTGGCACTACCGTAGTCGCGACGAGGCCCTCATCGCCTTCTCCAACCACTACTACTACGACGGAAGGCTCGTCACATTCCCAGCCCCTGCGACCGGCTCAGAAGCACTCAGGTTCCACAGGGTTGAGGGCACGTATGCGCGTGGCCGCGGTCGGGTGAACGAAGCGGAGGCAAAGGCGATCGCAGCGACGGTGAAGGACCGCCTTGCGACTTGGCTCGCCGTCCCGGAGAACGATCGGCGAACCCTCGGCGTCATCACCTTCAACACCGAGCAGCAGTCGCTGGTCCAGGATTTTCTCGACAACGTCTGCCGGGAAGACCCCCGCCTGGAGTGGTTCTTTTCCGATGACCGGGAGGAGCCGGTGATCGTCAAGAATCTCGAGAGCATTCAGGGG
Source organism: Gammaproteobacteria bacterium (assembly GCA_022823045.1). Classification (GTDB taxonomy): domain Bacteria; phylum Pseudomonadota; class Gammaproteobacteria; order HK1; family HK1; genus JAJDXW01. The sequence continues at coordinate 10,370 of JAJDXW010000047.1, read as the reverse complement.
GACGAACGCGACGTGATGCTGTTCTCGGTGACTTTCGGGCCCGATGTTGCCGGCAAGCTCACGATGAATTTTGGTCCCATCAACGGCACGGGCGGGGAGAAACGCCTCAACGTCGCAATCACCCGTGCGCGCCGCGAACTCCACGTCTTCTCCTCAATTCGTGCGGAGCAGATCGACATTGGACGCACGCATGCCGTTGGGGTTCGGCATCTCAGGAACTTCCTTGACTATGCGGAGCGGGGACCGGTCGCGCTTCCGTCTCGCGACGAGGGTTCTCTCGGACCGGCAGAGAGTCCCTTTGAGGAAGCCGTAGCTGGCGCGCTTCGTTCCCGGGGTTGGGATGTACGCACCCAGATCGGGGTATCCGGCTTTCGCGTCGACCTGGGTGTTGTGCATCCCGACTTTGCGGGAAGCTACCTTGCTGGCGTCGAGTGCGACGGTGCACGGTACCATTCGTCGGCGACGGCGCGGGATCGGGACAAGCTTCGGCAAGCCGTGCTTGAGGGACTTGGCTGGACGATTCTCCGGGTCTGGTCGACCGACTGGTTCCGGAACCCCACCGACGTTGCAGCGAAGACCCACGACAAGCTTCAGCTTCTTCTCGAGGAGGACCGGGGTGCTCGCGCCACCGTTCAGCCTGCCATCGATGAAGCGATCCCCGACGAAGAAGCACTCTCGGCGGACTCCGCGCCGGAAGCCCTGGAACCGGACTCTTTCGATTCACTAGAAGTCCCTCCGGCCCACGAATCGGAAGCAGGATCGGGAGCAGCGCTGGACCGGGCTGCTCTTGCCGAGCACTTCCAGACGCGGTACCGGCCCACAGACACGGTCGAGCCGGAAGCGGATAGCGTTGAGGACATTTCGTCGGATGAAGCGCAGCCAGTTCCCCAGCTCCTCCGTGATGCAGCGACGAGTCTCCCGTCTTCCCGAGAGGATGCGAGCGAGCCACCGGAGCCCATCGTTGCCGATCCGGAGCGATTCTTCGACGATTCCTACACGCTTCCCCTGCGGCGGATGATCCTGGACATTGTCGAACGCGAGGGACCGATGACCATCCATCTGTTGGCGCGGAGGGTAGCCCAGGGACATGGATGGCAACGAACTGGGAAACGCATTCAGGAGCGGGTGGCGAAGAATCTTGGCAGGGTGGAGTGCCATACCGAGTTTGGAACAACGTTTGCCTGGGCGCCTAGCAGTCATGCCGACCGCGTTCCGTTCCGCGGCCTGGACGGTCGCGCCATACGGGAAGTTTCGCGTGCGGAGATCGCCTCGGTAATCGAACTCCATGTCGCTGAGCTTGCGCGAGCAGAGGATCCGATGCTCGTCCTGGCACGGCTGCTCGGTATTTCCCGTCTCAGCAAGGATGCGCGAGCTTACCTTTCAGACTGCGCTCGTTGGCAGGTCACGAGTGCGGTACCGGGGGCAAGCTGATCCATTGGCGTGCGCCGCCCACGGTAGCTGTCGAGGTCTGAGCGAGCGGAGAGGATTCGGGCTCGAGGCAGGACGCCTGCGGCCTCTCCCTCACGCGCTCGATGTCACGTATTCCTCCTGGATGAGAGGATTCGTCCCGTGGGCCCCGGACAGGTTACGCTCCACACGCAGGAGCCAGCAAGTGTCCGGACCAAGTCGGGCATGCACGAGCTCCGGGCAAGGGTCTGGCGGGTACCGACCGCCGGCGAAGGAGGAGGCACGCGCGATGCTCATGCACCGCATCAAGCTCAAGAACATTCTCTCGTTTGGCCCGAATGAGCAGGACTTGGAGCTCGAGCCCCTCAATGTGCTGATCGGCCCCAACGGCTCCGGCAAGTCGAATCTCATTGAAGTGATCGGGCTGTTGGCCGCCGCGCCGACCAATTTTTCCGCGCCGATTCGAGAGGGAGGGGGGAGCGAGAATTGGCTTTGGCGCGGAGAGCACCAAGACTTCATTCAAGAGGCCCGAATGGAGGTTGTCGTAGGATCACCGTTCTACTTTATGGAGGATCAACGACTTCGCTATTCCGTTGCCTTCGCTAGCCTTCCCATCGGAGCGCCACATCTGACAGAGGAGATCGGAGAAGTTGGACAAGCAGAGGAAGGAGAAGATGGTTTCCAGCGCTTCATGGAACGTACAACGGACAAGGTGACCTTGCGCTATCAAGACGCGAGCGGGGTCGGAAGCGAGCGTGAACTGACGACGGGTCTGATAACTGATCAATCGATCCTGTCGCAAATCAAGGATCCAATTCAGTATCCCGAACTCACATCTCTGGGACTCAATTTCGGCCAGATTCATTTCCATCGCGAATGGTCACTTGGTCGAAACACGGCACCGCGACGGCCGCAGAAAGCTGACCTCCACGACCTCTTCGTTGAAGAAAATGGAACCAATTTGGAGATGGTCTTGAATCGACTTGATTGCGACCCGAAAGCGAAGAATCGCCTTCTGGTGACGCTTCGGAAACTCTACCGCGGCATAGACGACTACCGCGTGCGCGTTCGGGCTGGCAGCGTCCAAGTGTTTCTCAAAGAGGGACCTGTAACGATTCCTGCAACGAGGCTGTCCGACGGGACTCTCCGGTACCTTTCCCTGCTCGCCATCTTGTGCGACCCGAGTCCACCGCGCATCATCTGTTTCGAGGAACCGGAACTCGGTCTCCATCCCGACATCATGCCGGCCTCGCCGACCTGCTTCGCGATGCCTCCGAGCGGTGCCAGCTCATTGTCACCACGCACTCGGACACCCTCGTCGATGCATTGACGGACACGCCGGAGAGCATAGTGGTCTGCGAGAAGGACGACGGGCAAACGAAGCTCAGGCGCCTCGACAAGGATGACCTTTCACACTGGATCGAGAAGTATCGACTGGGCGAGCTGTGGACCTCCGGTGAGCTCGGTGGGACTCGCTGGTGAAGGTCAAGGCTTATGTCGAGGGAGGGGGGGACAGCAAGGATCTCCGCACGAGGTGCCGGATGGGCTTCAGCTCGTTCTTCGAGAAGGCGACCCTTGCCGGGCGGATGCCACAAGTCATTGCGGGTGGGAGCAGGAGAAGGACCTTCGAGAAGTTTTGCGTGGCGCTACGGGCCAGGAAACCGGACGAGTTCATCGTCCTCCTGGTCGACAGTGAAGACCCGGTCGCGGCGGGGGCGGGACCATGGCAGCACTTGGCAGCACGGGACCGTTGGCAGAGGCCACAGGATGCTGCGGACGAAAACGCACATCTGATGGTCGAATGCATGGAGGCCTGGTTCCTGGCCGACCCGGAGGCTCTGGCCGAATACTTCGGTCGAGACTTCAACCGCGATGCGCTCCCTCGCCGTCGGGAAGTCGAAGAGGTAGCCAAGGCTGATGTGTTCGATGGGTTGAAGAATGCCACGCGCCCATGCCGGAAGGGCGAGTACCGCAAGGGCCGCCACTCATTTGACATTCTGGAGCGAATCGATCCAGCCAAGATATTGGATGCTTCGCCGCAGACCGAGCGTCTGGTCGACATCTTGCGAGAGAAGGCGGGATGGGGTCCCGGTCCGAGCGGTGGGGATGCCGCAGAACCTCTCGTATCTTGCGCATGGACAACCTCCGCTTCGCCACCGTGGGCACTCCATCAAAAGCCAGGGGGAGTCCTACAAATGGCCAGTTGTCCCGCGTCGCTCAGCTCCCGATCTCAGGACCCTCACAGCGTTCCGGTGCGAACCGAAAAAGTGATCGGTTCCCATCCGGAATCACCGTCCAGTTTGCGCCGGAATCGGTAATCGGAATGCCCCGGAATCCCCAAGGGCTTCTCAGGTTGCGGGTTCAAGCCAACCCTGTTCGGACAATACACGCCGAGCGAGCGCGATCTGCTTTGGGCGGAAGCGTCGCTTGCGTGCCCCCCACTGGTAGACCCGGGCGGTGGCCTCTTCGTCTGAAGCAACGCCGTCGCGCTTCGCGATCCAGTGCACGGTAGAGAGGAGCTCCAGGCCGAACGGCGACTCGAATCCTTCGACAAGGTCCGCCACACGTTCAAGGCGTTGCCGCGTCTCCGGCTTCTTCTCCAGCGTGGCGCGTGCTTCCTCCACGGCTCCAGGCATGACTTCCAGGGTCTTGTCCGGAGCTTCGCCACCGTCCCCGTAACCTGAAATGAAATAGCCTTCGACATCGTTCAACACATGCCGGAGGTTCTCGGCGTAGGGACCATACGGGGCCTCCTCCATTCTCAGCCGAAGAGGCTCGCCTGCCTCCTGCATGAAGTACATCAGCTTGTGGACTTCGAGAAGGGATACGAACGGGTCGAGCAGGCCCGCGAGATAGCGGTCCATCAAGCCCACCAGAGCCGCTCTTCCGGGTGTCATATTGGGCTTTGTCTTGACCTTCCTGCCTCGAGCGTGCTCCGGCGTCCCATGAGGTTCGAAGACGACGACGTGCAAATCGGGAAGCGCTCCCAACGCCTGTTCAATGCGGCTTCGGACCTGCGGCCATGGAAGTCCGCCAAGGCCGGCACCGAGCGGTGGCACAGCCACGGAACGCAGACCCAGACGACGGATTTCGGCGACGAGGGCCACAAGTCCCGCGTCGATGTCCTCCAGCCGCGACTTGCCGCGCCAATGACGCTTTGTGGGGAAGTTGATGATGTAGCTCGGGGAGACGGTCTGGCGGGTCTCGTAGACGAACATTCGGCCAGGCTGTACTTCGCCATTGCGACAAGCGGCGGCGTAGGCTCGGAAGTTGTCTGGCCACGCCTTCTTGAACTGCAGCGCGATGCCAGCGCCCATGTGCCCGACGCAGTTCACCGTGTTGACGAGAGCGTCGGCCTCCTCCGCCAGCAGGTCTCCGGTCTTGTACTCGATCATCGTCCTTCCCCGATGGTCAGTAGTACCACTGGGCTCGGATCTCGATTGCCGGGCGTGGGTCCAGGCCTTGAAGCGCGGTCTCCGCGCGATCCGCCATGCGCTGCGAGCGTACACCAATGCGGTCCAAGAGCCCAAATGGGAACGTCCCGTACACAAGGAACTCTGCCTGCTTGGCTTCCTTGACCTCTTGGTCTCGGAAGTCGCGATTTCGTATGGCGTCCCAGTCAAGTTCGTCCAACTCATTGACTTCGCTTCGGAACTCCGCATAGCGAGAGCCGGCATTCGAGAGGGAGAACGCCCAAGGCCGGCCCTCTTCATCAGCCCAGTCAATCACGCGGTGGAGGTCCGCCTCCAGATGGACAATCGGCCCTTGGCCTCCGCGATAGGCGAGCTCCTGATGATTCGCCATGTGGATGACGTACAGCATCACCGAACGAGGGCAGAAGTAAAACGGGACGTAGTCGCCGACCCACGTCCCCGGGTGACAGTCGACCTGGAGGATCTCGACCCGACGCCGCTTGATGCTGGACATCCCAATCGTCTGTTCCGGACCGCCACGGCGGATCATCTCGCGGTCGGAGACAAGATGGGACTCCGCCACAATCGCAGGGAGATTGGCGACGTGGGTAATGTGGTAGACCTTGGGGCGGCGGGGCGGCGGACTCATGACCAATGTCCTCTCGTAAGCCGCTGGGCAAAGAAAATCGATTCGGTGCCAGTCGGTTACGGTCGGATTGGTTGGTGGCTACGGGTGGACTTGAACCACCGACCTCAGCATTATGAGTGCCGCGCTCTGACCAACTGAGCTACGTAGCCGGAAGGGCGCGCACCTTACCCGCATCGGCCGGCGGATGGCAAGGGTCGAGCGCCGAGCTCCCGCCGTCACCGGTGGCGCGGAAGCGCCGGGAGGTGCCGGGTTCGCCGGAACGCTCGGGGGACCCCCTTGCTTCGTTGGGCGCGGCTCAGTCCGGGACGTCGTCGGGGAAGTACTTGAGGACGCTGAGGAGCGGATTGGCGGCGGCCTGCCCGAGGCCGCAGATCGAGGCGTCGGCCATCGTCCGACTGACGTCCTCGAGGAGCGGCACGTCCCAGCTCGGGCGCTCCATCAGCCGGACCGCCTTCTCGGTGCCGACCCGGCACGGGGTGCACTGCCCGCAGCTCTCGTCCTCGAAGAAGCGGAGCAGGTTGAGGGCGACCGCGCTCATGTCGTCGCGGTCGCTCAGGATCACCACCGCGTGCGATCCGACGAGGCACCCGTGCTTCTCGAGCGAACCGAACTCGAGGGGAAGGTCCGCCATCGACGCGGGGAGGATCCCGCCCGACGCGCCGCCCGGAAGATAGCCCCGGAACGCGTGCCCCTCCAGCATCCCGCCGCAGTGTTCCTCGACGAGCTCGCGGGCGGTGGTCCCGGCGGCCACGAGCTTGACCCCGGGCTCGCGCACCCGCCCCGAGACCGAGTAGCTGCGAAGGCCCTTCGCCTCGCCCTTCCCCGCCCCCGCGAACCAGTCCGCGCCGCGCGCGAGGATCTCGGGCACCCAGTAGAGGGTCTCGACGTTCTGCACCAGGGTCGGTCGCCCGAAGAGGCCCACCTCGGCCACGTACGGGGGACGGTGCCGCGGAAGGCCGCGCTTGCCCTCGATCGATTCGAGCATCGACGATTCTTCGCCGCAGATGTAGGCCCCCGCCCCGCGCCGGAGCTCGAGGCGGTGCGGGCCGCTCCGGCCCTCGCGCTCGAGACGCGCGATCTCGGCGAGGAGGATCTCGCGCGCCGCCGGGTACTCGTCGCGGAGGTAGATGTAGACCGTCTCCGCCTCCACCGCCCAGGCGGCGATGAGCACCCCTTCCAGGAACTGGTGGGGGCGCCGCTCGAGGTAGTACCGGTCCTTGAAGGTGCCGGGCTCGCCTTCGTCGGCATTCACCGCCATCAGGCGCGGGCCGGGAAAGGAGCGGACGATGCTCCACTTGCGGCCGGTCGGGAAGCCGGCCCCCCCGAGCCCGCGAAGGCCGGCCTCGTTGAGGGTCCCGACCGCCTGGTCCACCGTGCGGCGCCCCGCCCGGCAGTCCTCGAGGACCGCATACCCGCCGCTCTCGACGTAGGCGTCGTAGTCCTCGTAATCGGGTACGTGGGCGTGGGTATCCCCCGCCGCGGCCGCCGCGAGAACGGACTCCGCCGTCGCGTGGTCGATGTGATGGTGGCCGACCTCCGCAACGGGCGCGGTGTCGCAGCGCCCCATGCAGGGAGCCCGGACCACCCGCACCCCGTCCGGGCACCCCTCCTCCAGGGCGGCCATGAGCGGGACGGCGCCCGCGAGCTCGCACGAGAGGCTGTCGCACACCCGCACGGTGACGGGGGGCGGCGGGGCGGCGCCGTCCGCCACGATGTCGAAGTGGGCGTAGAACGTGGCGACCTCGAACACCTCGGCCTGGGAGAGGCGGTGCTCGGCGGCGAGGGCCGCGAGATGCCGGGCGTGGAGTGCCCCGAAACGGTCCTGGACGAGATGCAGGTGCTCGATGAGGTGGTCGCGCTGGTGCGGCCCGCCGCCAATGAGGCCGCGGATGTCCTCGCACGCGGCGGGGTCGACCTGCCGGCCCTTGGGCGTCGTCCGCCCCCGCCGGCGGCCCCGCCGGTTCGCGGGTACCGAATCGCCCGCGGCGGCGTCAGGCGCCGCCACGTCGCCCGGCCTCGAAGGGTGGCCCCCCGCCATCAGGTTCGTACCCCGGCCGGCGCCCCGCGGCCGGGCGGCGGGCGGTGGCTCCCAAGAGCCATCATCGTGCGGGGCAGGTCCGACATCGCCATCGTGCATCCTCCGGGGTGGCGGCCGCGAGACCGCCGGCGGCGCGCCTCCGCGCCAACTTCGACCGAAACCGTCTCCGGAACCCGCCGCGGGTTCCGGCCGGGCGGCCGGCCGATGGGCCAACCGGCTGGCCGGCCGATCAGCCGACCGGCTTGACCAGCCGACCGGCGGCAAACCTACCGCCCCGCTCCCCTCGATGCAATGACCGGGGCGGCATCGGGCACCGGTCGCGCCAGCGTTCCACCGCCCTCGCAACGGCCCCTCGACGCGACGCGATGGTGATAGAGTCCGGCGAAGCGGCGAGCCGGCCGCGAACCAGTTCGATGCCGAAGGGAGCCCCGCGGCCGAGCCCATGTCCCAGTATCTCTGCGGCCTCGACATCGGGGGAACGTTCACCGACTGCGTGATCGTCGACGACGGGGGCCGGGTGGTGAGCGCCAAGGCGCCCTCGACGCCAGGCGACTTCGCCAAGGGCCTCATGCAAGCGCTCGAAGCGGCGGCCGGCAAGGCCGGGCAGCCGGTCCGGGAGCTGCTCGCGGACACCTCGCTCGTGTCCCACGGCACCACCGTCGGCACGAACGCGATCGTCCAGAAGCGGGGCGCCCGGGTCGGCCTCGTCACCACCCGCGGGCACAACGACGTCATCCACATCATGCGGGGCTCGCGCGGGCTCGACGGCCGCGAAGTGCGCCAGGTGGTGCACATCCCGGAAAGCCAGAAGCCGAGCCCGGTCGTGCCGAAACGCCTCATCCGCGGCGTCTCCGAGCGCGTGGACTGCTTCGGTCAGGTCGTCGTCCCCCTGAACGAGGCGCAGACCGAGGCGTCCATTCGCGAGCTGCTCGCCGAGGACGTGCAGGCGATCGCGATCTGCTTCCTCTGGTCGTTCCTCGAGCCCGCGCACGAGCGCCGGGTCAAGGACATCGTCCGGGACCTCGCCCCGGGCCTCTTCGTCACCTGCTCCCACGAGCTCGTGCCCAAGTGGGGCGAGTACGAGCGAACCACCGCCTCGTGCCTCAACGCCTACGTGGGGCCGGTCACCACGAGCTACCTCGCGGACATCGAGGGGCGGCTCGCGCGGGCGGGATACGGCGCCCCGCTCCAGATTACCCAGGCCGCGGGCGGCACCATCCCCGTCGAGGTCGCGCGCCGCTCGCCGCTCCTCACCCTCGACTCGGGTCCGGTCGCGGGGGTGATGGGCTCGCGGCACTCGGCCGGAGCGATGGGCTACGAGAACGTCATCACCACCGACATGGGCGGCACCTCGTTCGACATCGGGGTCATCCACGGCGGCGAGCCCGCCTACTCGTTCCGGAGCAAGGTGCACCAGTACGAGTACTACCTGCCGAAGGTGGACATCCAGGCGATCGGGAGCGGGGGCGGGAGCATGGTCCGGATCGACGAGGTGACGGGCACCCTCCGGGTCGGCCCGGAGAGCGCCGGGGCCGAGCCCGGCCCGGTCTGCTACGGCCGGGGCGGCGACGTGCCCACGGTGACGGACGCGGATCTGGTGCTCGGACGCCTCAACCCCGACAACTTCGCGGGCGGCAGCATGCGCCTCGACCTCCCCGCCGCGCGGCGCGCCATCGAGCGGGTGGCGGACCGGCTCGGGATGGACGTCGACGCATGCGCGGCCGGGATCACCCAGATCGTCGAGTTCCAGATGGCGGACCTCATCCACAAGGCGACGATCCAGAAGGGCTTCGACCCCCGGGACTTCGTGGTGTTCGCGTTCGGCGGAGCGGGGCCGGCCCACGCGGGGGTGTTCGCGGCGGAGCTCGGGGTCTCCAAGGTGGTCATTCCGCAACGGGCCACCGCCTCGGTGTGGTGCGCGTTCGGGGCGGCGTCGGTCGACCTCCTCCACATCTACGAGCAGGTGGACATCATGGCGTCGCCCTTCGACCGCGGGCGGGTCAACGACCTCCTCGCCTCGCTTCGCGGGCAGGCGGAGGCGCAGCTCCTCGCGGACGGGCTGCCGCGCGAACGGCACCGCTTCCGCTACGCCCTCGACATGCGGCACAAGGGCCAGATCAACGAGGTGGAGGTGGGGCTCGACGAGATGCCGGTGGGCGGCGGCGAGTTCGACCGCCTCCCGGAGCGGTTCACCGCCCTTTACGAACGGCTCTACGGGAGCGGGTCGTCGCTCGCGGGGGCGCGCCTCGAGATCGTGACCGCGAGGTGCCGGGCGTCCGCCGCGACGCCGAAGCCCTCCTTCGCGCGCCGCGAGGACCTGACCCCGGACATCCCCCGGGAGGCAGGCCTCGGGCGGCGCTCGGTCTACTGGCCGCGCATCACGGGGACCGCGGCGGGCGCGGCGCCGGCGGTCGCCGCGGCGGGAGGCAAGGCCCGTGGCGACGGAAGCGCGGACGGCGCCGGGGAAGGCGCGGACGGCGGCGACGGCCTGCCCGGCCGCCTCGACACGCCCATCTACGACGGCCACCGGCTCGTGCCCGGGAACGCGCTCGAGGGCCCCGCCATCGTGGAGCTCGACACCACGACGGCGGTGGTGCACCCGGGGCAGACTCTCCGGATGGACGCCTACGGCAATTTCGAGCTCTTTCCCGGCGGCCCGAATCCAGACCCGAACCCCGGCCCCGCGAGCGCGCACTAGGGCGTGTTCACACCAATGGGCCAAGAAACGCACCAGGTTCGAATGACGCTCGGGGAAGCAGGTAGGTGGGGTTATCGAATCGTTAAAACACAATTTTTGGGCACCGGCCCCCCCAGTCACCGGATTTGCGTTTAAACTAAACAAATAACCACAAACGCAGGAAGC
>JAJDXW010000223.1 GCA_022823045.1 Gammaproteobacteria bacterium | reverse complement strand
GGGATGATCGTCCCCTCCATGTACTCGACCCATTCCTCCATCTTGCCCGGCCGAATCGTGTACCGGCGAAGCTCGTAGAACGCCATCTGGGTTGCTCCCCTGCTCTCGTCGAAACCTCGCCGGATCATGCCCGATGAAGCCGCGGGGGGATACCCCTCGCGGGACGAGCGTGCCGAGATACGGCGAGGAGGCGGCCGGTCACAATGTAATGAAGAGCCGACGCGGCTCGGCGAACGCATCGACGCGTTCGCGGCGGGACACCGCGAAGTCAGGTTCGGGGCGCATGCACCATTCGGCATGACGCCGATGCCCGGCGGCGGTCAGCGGCATCGCCTCTCCATGTCCTCGATCTCCGCCCGGTACGCCTCCGCGTCGTCGATGCGTTCGTTGCGGGCACGGGCGCGCCGCTCGATCCAGGCGGTCCCCTCCTCCATCAGCGCCCGGATCTCCCGGTACCGCGTGCTCGCCGCGGCATCGGCCGATTCGGGCGCCGCATGGAGCGCCGCCTGCTCTCGTGCCCAGCGGGTGAGCGAATCGACGAGCCTTTGCACCCCGAGTCGGGTGCTCTCGGCGAACACCCGCGAGTGCCGCTCCTCGTGCGCGAGGACCGCTTGCGTCCTGCACCGGTCGCCGCGCAGGTGTTCGGCGACCCGGATGCGGCCGGGACCGAAGCCGGCGGTTCCTTCGATCCGGTCCACGCACAGCCGGCATCCGTCGCCCCGGCAGCGCTTCCGGACCCTGATGTCCACATCCCACCCGACCGCGCTCGTGATGACTCCCAGGGCGTGGTTCCCGGTGCCGGCGCGTTGCCGCAGTTCCTCCGCCGACGCGTACTCGAACCCGCGTGGTGCCTGATAGTTCGGAGCGAGGAGGATGAGCGCGGGAGGACACTCTTCGGCCGAGGCGGCCGGCGAGACGGCAAGCACCACGAGGAGTACGGGGATGGGCAGGCGCACGCCTTGCCGGCTCACGCGTCGGCGGGCCGAAGCAGCTCCGGAGCGTCGTTCCGCGCATTGTTCACCGCGCGGCTCACCCGCCACCGGTCGAACGGACCAGCGAACGCGGCGCGTGCCATCTCGGCGATTCGCTCGATGGGGCTCGCCGGGTCCAGCCACGCGTCGACCTCGCCATCATCGACGATCACTGGCTGCCGGTGATGGATATCGGCGAGGGCCGGAGAAACCGCAGTCGTCAGAACCGTGAAGGTCTCGACCGGCTCTTCGCCCTTTTCCCAGCGTTCCCACAGTCCGGCGAGCGAGACGACGTCGGCGTTCCCGGGCCGGATCCAGTATGGCTGCTTCCCGCCGCCCTCGCGCTGCCACTCGAACCAGCCGTTCACCGGAATCACGCACCGCTGACGCCGAAACGCGGAGCGGTACGCCGGCTTCTCGTGCGCGGTTTCGGAGCGGGCGTTGATCATGCGGGCGCCGATCTTGAGATCCGTCGCCCACCTCGGAACGAGGCCCCAGCGGAGCTTCACGAGCGCACGCGTCTCCCCGGCGGCCCGGCACGCGACGAACTCCTGGGTCGGACAGCCGTTGTAGCGCGGAGCAAGGTTGAGCGCGGACGCCGCCGGCGAGAGCCCGTACAGCGCGAAGAGGGTCTTGAGATTCAGGTCCTGGGTAATCCGACCGCACACCGTTCCCGCTCCCGAATGGAGGCCTCCGTGCTCGTCCTCGACGCCCGCTTCCGAAGTGTACGCCTGCACTGACCCCGGCCCTTTCCCCAACGGGGGGTCCTCCCCGAATCCACGACCGCCACCGCGACGCCTCCGCTCGCGCGGCCGGCCCCGACAATGGGCTCGGAGTGGGTTTTCCGCCGCGGCGGCGCGAACCGGGGTGAGAAACGGGAACACCCACTCAGACCCCGTTGTCGCCCTGACGGGCCGAGAAGATGAGGTTCGTACGTAGTCAGGACGCCTGCCGTCGGCCCCTCGACCAGCTCAGCGCTCCCCGAGGGAGCCGCCCGCCTCGCGCCACGCCGCAACGCCGCCGATGAGGTGGCAGACGTTTCCGAGGCCCCCCTCGCGCGACAGGTCGACGGCCATCGCCGAGCGTTCGCCGAAGGCGCAGTAGTAGACGAGGCGATGTCCGGGGCGCTCGGCGAGCGCGCGGAGCGCACCGCCCGGCCCGACCATCCCCGCGAGCTGCCCGTACGGTGCGTGCACCGAGCCCGGGATCACGCCGTCGCGGGCCCGCTCCGCCTCCTCACGGAGATCGACGAGGATGAACTCCGGGCCGCCCCGGGCACGCATGACGTCGCTCGCGGTGAGGGCGCACTCCGGATGCGCCTCGTCCCGTTGGCCGCGGCCGACGCTGAGGTTCGCGGGAACCGCCACGTCCATCATCTTCGGATCGGCGAGGTCGAGGGCGTTCATGAGCGCGGCGTACTCGTCCGCCGACGCGACTTGGAGCCGGGGGTTGAAGCGCCGCTCCTCGCCGATGGTGCTGACCGTGTCCCCCTTGTAGTCGTGACCGGGGTAGACCAGGGTCTCGTCGGGGAGGGTGAGGAGCTTGCCGAAGAGCGAATCGTACTGCGCCGCCGGGTCGCCGTTCTGGAAGTCGGTGCGGCCGGTCCCCCGGATTAGGAGGGTGTCTCCGGTGAACACCCGGTCGTTCATCACGAAGGAGTAGGACTCGATGGTGTGCCCCGGCGTATGGAGCGCGCGAAGCCGAACGCCCTCGATCTCGATCGCGTCGCCGTCGCGCACGCGCATCGACACCACGTCGACGGGCGCTTCCGCACCCATCACGGTGACGCACTTCGTGCGGTCGCGGAGCGCTCCCATCCCGCTCACATGGTCCGCATGGACGTGGGTGTCCACGACCTTCGCGAGAGTGAGACCCAGCTCCCCGAGCAGGGTCAGATAGCGCTCGACCTGCTCGTGCACCGGGTCGATGATCAGGGCTTCGCCGCCGGCACGTGCGGCAATCAGGTAGGTGTAGCTGCCCGAGCCGAGGTGATAGAGCTGGCGGAAGAGCATCGTCCGATGCGCCCCTCGGGGTCCCTCTCGTCGGGCGGATTGTAAACCGGCTTCCGGCGTAGGTAGCGGCGATCGGACGGCAGAACATGGGGCGCGCGTGGCTCACGCGATTGCGTAACGGGCGAAGGAGAGGGCGGCGCCCCACGCGGCGCGGACCGCTTCCCGGTTCCCTGCGCCGGTTGCACCGGACACGCGGCGAGCGACGCACCTGGCCCGCATACACGGAAAAGTCGGAGATTTTTCCGTGTATGCGGGCCAGGGCGTGTTCACCCCACTTGGCTGGGGACAAGGCGCCAGGAGGGGCGGAGCCCCGGGAGTGCGGGCTTCCAGCCCGCGAACACCTTCGCGGGAAGGCAATGTGCCGGACGATTCGGTCCCGATCAAAACCGGTCGCCGCGCAGCGTGTCCGCCACCCGAATGCGCCCGGGCTCGAACCCGGCCGTTCCTTCGATCCGGTCCACGCACAGCCGGCACGCGTCACCCAGGCAACGCTGCCGGATCCCGATGTCCACATCCCACCCGCCCGCGGTCGCGATGACTCCCAGTGCGTGGCCCTCCGTGCCGATGAGCTGCCGCAGTTCCTCCGCCGGCGCGTACTCGAATCCGCGAGGCGCCTGGTAGCTCGGGGCCACCAGGATGCGCACGGGAGGACACTCTTCGGCCGCGCCGGCCGGAAGGGAGGCAAGCCCGGCGAGGAAGACGGCGACGAGGCGGTGCACGCCCGGCCGTCCCCTCACGGCGTCGCGACGTGGCGCTGCGGGCCGCCCGGCGGCTCGCGTTCGCCCCTGATCGAGGCGGCGACACGACGGCCGATGATCATGCCGGTCGTATAGGCGACGAGCAGGCCGTTGCCCGATGTATAGCCGCCCGCGGTGTCTCCGGAGAGCCCCGCGATGGTATTCCCGCCGGCATGGAGATTCGGCACGGGACGGCCGTCCGGCCGGAGTACGCGGAACGCGGTATCCACGCGCAGGCCACCCTGCGTATGCGCCATCGCGCCGGTGATGCGCGAGGCATGGTAGGGCGGTTCGAGGGGCTCGGACAGATTCTTGCGGCCGTACGCATCCGTTCCCGCGCGAATGCCCGCGTTGTAGGCGTCAATCGCCTCCTCGAGGGTGGCCGCGGGGAGTGCGAACCGTTCGGCGATGTCGGCGGCGCGCTCGCACTTCGCGATTCCGCCCTTGCGCATGGCTTCCTTCATGACGTGCATGTTCCCGGTCATGCGCTGGATGCGCTGGTCCCAGATGAAGACCGCGAACCCACCCGGCTGGGCCCGGTAGACGGAAGCGAGCTGCGAGTAGTCCCTTTCCTCGTTGACGAAACGCCTCCCGGTCGCGTTGACCGCGATGCCACCCTCGTTGATCACCCCCGGGGTCAGACGCGTGCCGTCGTCGAAGACGCAGTCCCGGCCCTGATACCCGCTCATGTGGTCCACGGCCGCCCCGGCGTCCAGCCCCCACAGAATGCCTTCTCCCCGATTGGAGCGCGCGCCGATATCGGGCGCGTCCGCCATTTCGGGGATGTATTGCGCCAGCAACTCGCGGTTCGCGTTGAATCCGCCGGTCGCGAGCACGACCCGCCGCGCCGCGATGCGAAGCTCCGCTCCATGCGGCCGGGCGGTGACGCCGGTAACGGCACCTTCGCGGTCCCGGATGAGACCGGTTCCGGGGGTCTCGTCGAGAAAGGTCGCGTTCGGGAGCGATTCGAACCGCTCCCGCATCCGTTCGATGATGGGTACGCCGCTTCGCGTCGCATGGCCGTGCATGCGAGGGTGGGTATGGCCGAGCCACGACACCTCGGGCGCGAATTCCAGATCCACGCCGATCGCATCGACGAACCAGTGGATCGTCTCGGCCGAACGACGGCACAGCTCGAGGGTGATCTCCGGGTCGCTCTGGTGGCCGTTCTTTCGCAGGATGTCCGCGGCCATTTCTTCGGGAGAGTCCGCGACCCCGGCGGCGCGTTGCAGGCGCGACCCCGCGGCGGGGATGAAGCCGCTGGAGATGACCGAGTTGCAGGGCTCGCTCGAGTCCTTTTCGAGCAGCGTGACGCGGACGCCTCCGGCCGCCAGGGCCGCGGTCGCCGCCGCCATGAGGCCCGCCCCGCCGCCTCCCACGACGACCACATCGGTCTCGGCGGTGCGTCCCATGACCCGACTACCAGCGGTCCGCGGACACCCTGCGGGCACGGAACGAGCCCACGCATTCCGCCACGGAGATACGATCCTTGCCGGGACCGACCGCCTTTCCGCCCGTGAAAGTCAGACCCCCCGGGTGATCCCTCCGTCCACACGGATGTTCTGGCCCGTGATATAGCCCGCGCCGTCCGAGGCGAGGAACACGACCGTCGCCGAGACCTCGTCGACCGAGCCGTAGCGTTCCATGGGAATACGCTGCTTGAACTCCTCCCTTTCGGGAAGGCTGTCGATGAACCCCGGCAGCAGGTTGTTCATGCGGATGTTGTCGGACGCATGGCGGTTGGAGTAGAGCTTCGCCCAGGCGGCGAGCCCGGCGCGAAAGACGCCCGACGTGGGGAAGGCGGGCTCGGGCTCGAAGGCGGCAAACGTCGAGATGTTGATGATCGACCCTTTTTTCTGCGCCTGCACGACCGGCGTCACGAACCGCGTCGGGCGAACCGCGGAGAGGAAGTAGACCTCCATTCCGGTGTGCCAGTCGTCGTCGGTGAGCTCCATGACCGGACCCCGCGGCCCGTGTCCGGCGCTGTTGACGAGCACGTCGATGCGGCCCCAGCGCTCCATCGTGAGCTCGATCAGCCGCTCGAGATCGTCGTTCGACCGGTTCGATCCGGTCACGCCGACCCCGTCGAGCTCCTTCGCGAGGGCTTCACCCTTCCCCGACGAAGAGAGCACGGCCACATGATACCCATCGGCCGCGAGGCGGCGTGCGGCGCCCGCTCCCATGCCGCTGCCTCCGGCCGAGATCACGGCTACCCTGCCTGTCGTCATGCCCCAGTTCCCCTCAATGCGACCGTCATGGGGACATTATCGCCGCCTCCGGCGAGGATCCGCTCTCACCCGTTGCTTGCGCGGCTCGGCGTGCCGTTCAGCCAGTGCCACCGTTCGAGATTCCCCAGGGCCACGGAAGTCAGGCTCAGCTCCTCGTCGAACCTCTCGACAATGCTCCCCGCCATGTTGAGCGCCCCGGCGTCGACGTGCGAGTGGGAGCGGGTTGATGCTTCCCACATCAACCTGATTTCGCCCCCGCACCGAAGCCCCGCCTGTGAAACCGAAAGCAGGACGACCGTTTCGGGCACAGTGTTCGGTGTCACCCTCGGTGGGGCATTGCCCTCGCCGAGGGAATCGGCGTGAGAAGAATCGTCCGCAGGCCGGTTCTCGAAAGCGGCGAAGAATGGCGCGCCCGACAGGATTCGAACCTGTGACCTTTGGCTTCGGAGGCCAACACTCTATCCGGCTGAGCTACGGGCGCGAGGGCGCGAAGGATACGCCGCCCGGCCCGCCGCGTCCATTGACTCCGGCACTCCAGCCCGGTGTGGAACATCCGTGATTCGCGGTCGTGGCCCGGCCATCGAGCGCCCGGGAGCGCCCGCCCCCCCAACCTGAGCCTTATCGCGCAGTCGGAACGGTTCAGCGGCGGAGGGGGGAGCGCTCCCGCACGACGGCCAGGAAGGCGTCGTGGAGCCGGCGCGCGTTCTCGTTGAACTCGTCCATGTGGGCGGTTGCGCCCGCCTGCATCCGGTCGAGGCCGCCCGCCCCGAGGGTCCGCTCGAGGGCCGCCGCGTACTCGGGGATCTCGCCCCATTCGTGCACCGTCGCGTCCGTGAGCTCCACGTGGTACTGGATCCCGAACGCGGTGTCGCCGACCCGGAACGCCTGGACCGGGCACACCGGTGAGCGCGCGAGCGCCACCCCGCCCTCCGGGAGCCGGGTGACCTCCGCGCCGTGCCACTGGAGCGCCTTGAACGACGGGGGGGCGGAACCAATCACCGGGTCGCGCCGGCCCTCTCCTGTCAGCTCCACGTCGAGGATCCCGACCTCGGGCGACGGCATGGACCCGACCTCGCCCCCGAGGGCGTCCGCGAGGAGCTGATGGCCGAGGCAGACCCCGAGGAAAGGCATCTCGCGCTCGCGCACCGCCTCCACGATGGCTGCCTTCTCCGGGACGAGCCACGGGTGCACGTCTTCCTCCCAGACGTCCATCGGCCCGCCCATGACCACCATCGCGTCGTAAGCGTCGAGGGAGGGGATTTCCTCGCCTTCATCGAGCTCCACCGCGTCCCAGCGCACCCCGTCCTCGGCCATGAAGTCGCGGAGGATGCCGGGGTGCTCGGCTTCGATGTGTTGCAGGACCAGGAAACGCATGATCGGG
>JAJDXW010000031.1 GCA_022823045.1 Gammaproteobacteria bacterium | reverse complement strand
CACCCACATGACCTACGGCAACAACAACCGCTCGTGCATGCTGCGCCTGCCCCAGAACCGGTTCTGCATCGAGAACCGCGCCGCCGACATGTGCATGAACCCGTACCTCTCCCTCGGGATTACCACGGCGGCGACGGTCGCCGGGGTGGTCGAGGGCATCGACCCCGGGCCGCCCCTCGACCGGGACCTCTACGCGCTTACCGACGAGGAGATCCGCGCGAGCGGCGGGCAGCGTCTCCCGCGGAACCTGCTCGAGGCGACCGAAATTCTGAGGGACGACCCGATCGCGGCCGAGGTGCTCGGCCCGACGATGCTGAGCTCCTGGCTGCGGTACAAGGTCGACGAGTGGGAGCGCTATCACCAGGCGGTGACGGACTGGGAGGTCGAGGAGTACCTGCGGCTCTACTGACGACGGGCGTGCCAGAGAGCGCGCGGGAACGGACCGGGGACGAATCGACGCGATGCCGGACCAGGAAGTACTCGAGCTCGGCGAGGTGACGTTGCAGTCCGGCGTCACCCTGCCCGATACAAGGCTCGCCTTCAAGGCGTACGGCTCGCTCAACGCGGGCAGCGACAACGTCATCGTCATGCCCACGTTCTACACCGGCACCCACGTCCGCAACGAGGGGTACCTGCGCGCGCTGCCGGCGCTCGATCCGTCGCGCTGGTTCATCGTCTCGATCGACATGTTCGGAAACGGCCTGTCGTCCTCCCCGAGCAATACCGCGCCGCCCTTCGACGGCCCGCGCTTCCCCGCCGTCACCCTCCATGACAACGTCGCGTGCCAGCACCGCCTGCTCGCCGGAGAGCTCGGCGTGAAGGGCGTCGCCCTCGTCTTCGGATGGTCCATGGCCGGGTGCCAGGCGTACGAGTGGGGGGCGCAGTTTCCCGACCTCGTCGAGGCCATCCTGCCGTTCTGCGCCTCGGCCCGGACCTCCCCGCACAACCAGGTGTTTCTCGAGGGCGTCAAGGCGGCGCTCGTGGCCGACGCCGCGTTCGCGGCCGGGGACTACCCGACGCCGCCCGAGGCCGGCCTCCGGGCATTCGGGCGCGTCTACGCGGGATGGGCGTACTCGCAGGCCTTCTATCGCGAGCGGCTCCACCGCGAGCTCGGGTTCGAGACCTTCGAGGAGCTGCTCGCCGACTGGGAACGCGACCATCTCGAGTGGGATGCGAATGACCTGCTCGCCAAGCTCCGGACCTGGCAGCTCGGCGACATCAGCGCCAACGATCGCTACCGGGGAGACTTCGAAGGCGCGCTCGGCGCCATCCGGGCCCGGGCGATCCTCGTCCCGTGCACCACCGATCTCTACTTCCCGCCCGAGGACAACGCCATCGAGGCCGAGCACATGCCGAACGCCGAGCTTCGCCCCTACGCCTCCCCGTGGGGCCACTGCGTGGCCTCGCCCGGCCGCGTCGGGAGCGACTTCCTGCGCGTTCTCGACGGGTACGTGGCGGAGCTGCTCGGCGACGCTTGACCGGGCCGCGCACGCAGCGCCCGTGCTTTCGCCGGGAACCGTCACCCATCGGGCGAACCATGGGCGTTCCGGTGAAGCGGGCGACATGCGAGCGGGCTGGCGGTGCATTGCCCGGCGAGCCGCGCTGACGCGCCAACGCGTGCCGTGCAGTGTGGCGGGGGGCGGCAGGCGGTCGGGCCGCGCCTACGCGGCCGCGTCCTCGCCGGTCTGGGCGGCGAAGATGGAGGTGTAGCCGCCGGACCAGTCGGGCGGGATGAGGCAGGGGCGCGGGTCGTGGTGCGCCCAGCGGGCCGGCCGGCCGCGCACGACGGTTCCCGAGTGGCGCGACGGATCGGGGTGCGGGGTGTACGGGAAGGCGTCGGCGGAGGCGTAGGCGTTGAGGAGGAGCGGGCGCCCGTCGTCGCGACGACTCGCCGGGGAGCCGTGCACGGTGCGGCAGTTGTGCACGGTGATGGACCCCGCCGGGGCCTCGACGTAGACCGCGCGCGACGTGGGGAGGGTGGAGGCGTCGGCAGGAGCGAGGGAACCCACCCACTGGCCCCGGTCGTTGTACTGGTCGAAGAGGGGGCCCCCATGGCTGCCGGGGATGAAGCCGAGCGCGCCGTCGTCGAGGCGGGTGTCCCGGAGGTAGACCCCGATCGTGAGCGGGCTGTAGTTGGTGTGGGGATAGAACTGGATGTCCTGGTGCCAGTCCACCTGGTCCGCCCCGTCGTTCCACTTGTAGTTGAGCTTCGAGTGGTGGAAGACCACGTCGGGGCCGACGAGATCGGCGGCGACGTCGGCGATGGGCCCGGTCGCGAACTCCCAGAAGGTCTCGTGCCGCTCGTCGGGGCGCTTGAGCCGCCGAAGGCGCGGCGCCTCGGCCGAGTGGCCGGGGGCGATATCGAAGACGTTGCCGGAGCGGGTCTCGGCGCGGCTTCGCTCGACGAACTCGAGGGCGATCCGGCGAAGCCGTTCCAGCCACTCCTCGCCGACGAAGCGCTCCACCGAGAGGTAGCCGTTCTCGAAGTAGGACTCGCGCTCGGCTTGCGAGAGCGCCCGCGGCGGGTGGGAGAGCACTTCTTCCGGGGTCATTCTCTTCTCCTGCGGCTGCGGCGAAACGGCGGGGACGGGGGCGGTTACGGGGACTGCCGTTACGACGAATCCACCATGGCAGCCGGAGCGGCGGCGAGATGGTCCATCGCCGCGTCGACTCCGCCCCGCTGGAAGGGGGCGCCGGCGAGCCCGAGCCCCATCTCCACCGCCGCGAGGGTGCCGAGGAGGGTCACGTCGTTGAGATCGCCGAGGTGGCCGATGCGGAACACCCGGTCATCGAGCTTCCCGAGCCCGTTGCCGAGGGAGACGTCGAAGCGCTCCAGGATGAGGGCGCGGAGCGCGTCGGCGCTCCAGCCGTCCGGCATTCGGACCGCGGTGAGCGATGCGCTCCGATGCTCGGGCCGCCGGCAGTTGAAGTCGAGGCCCCACGCCTGCACCGCCCGCCGCGTCGCCGCCGCGAACCGCCGGTGACGGTCGAAGACCCGCTCCATCCCCTCCTCCTCCAGCATGGCGACGGCCTCCTTGAGGCCGAAGAGGAGGTTCGTCGCCGGGGTGAACGGGAAGTAGCCGGCCGCGTTCGGGTCCTCCATCGCCCGCCAGTCCCAGTAGCTCCGCGCGAGCTTCGCAGCCGCGCCCGCGCGCCACGCCTTCTCGCTCACCGCGTTGAAGCCGAGCCCGGGCGGCAGCATGAGTCCCTTCTGCGAGCCCGCGACGGTCACGTCCACCCCCCACCCGTCGTGCTCGTAGGGCATGGAGGCGAGCGAGGAGATGGTGTCCACGAGGAGGAGCGCGGGGTGGCCGGAGGCATCGAGGGCCTGCCGCACGGCCGGCACATCGCTCGCCGCCCCGGTCGAGGTCTCGTTGTGGAGCACCGCGACGGCCCGGATCGATCGGGCGCCGCCCGCGTCCCGGGAGAGGGCCTTCTCGATCGCCCCCGCGTCGACCCCCGAGCGCCAGTCCCCCTCGACCGTCTCCACCTCGAGGCCGAGGCGCCGGGCCACCTCCGCCCAGAGGCGCGCGAAATGGCCGGTCTCGTAGACGAGCACCCGGTCCCCCGGCGACAGAGTGTTGACGAGCGCCGCCTCCCACGCCCCGGTGCCGGAAGACGGGAAGATGACGACGCGCCCCCGCGTTCCCAGCATGCGGCGCATCGCGTCGAGGCACTCGCGCCCAAGGGCCGCGAACTCCGGCCCCCGGTGGTCGATGGTGGGTCGGCCGATGGCCTCGAGCACCCGCCCCGGCACGTTGGTGGGCCCCGGGATCTGAAGGAAGTGGCGTCCAGGCCGGTTGCGCACGGGCTCTCCTCGAACAGTTCGGACAAGCGGCGCGCATGATAGCCGGACCAAAGGCCGGCTCGCGCCCGGAAGCGCGGGCTTTCAGCCCGCGGACACGCACCCGCGCGAGCCGGCGGCGAGGTCCGCCAACCCGTCCGCTCAGTCCGCCTGGCGGAGGATCTCGCGCTGGGTGCGGCCCCGATACTCGGTGCGGTAGAGGCCGCGCCGCTGGAGCTCGGGGACCACGAGGTCGACGAACTCCTCGATCGCGCCCGGAGAATGGATGGCGGAGAGCATGAAGCCGTCGCCCCCGACCTCCTCCATGAACGCCTCCATCTGGTCCGCGATGCCGGCCGGCGTGCCCACGAACTGGGGGAGGCTCACGCTCTGCCCGTGCCGGGCGGCCACCTCCGCCACCGTCATCGGCGTCCCGTCCGGCTTGTGGAAGCGGGTGCGCATCCGGTAGAGCTGGGGCTCCGTACGCTCCGCCATGATCGCGTCGAGCGGAAACCCGGCGAGATCGAGGTCGAGGTGGGCGGAGAGGATCGCCATCCCGCCCTCGACGGGGACGAGGTCGTTGTGCTCCTCCTGCCGCTCGCGCGCTTGCATCTCCGTCGCCCCGATGATCGGCTGCATCCCGAAGAGGATCCGGCACTCGTCGGGGTCGCGGCCGAGGTCCGACATCCGCCCCTTGATCGAGGCGAAGTAGGCCGCCGCGTCCACCGCCCGCGGCTGGATCGCGAAGATCGCGTCCGCGTACTTCGCGGCAAAGTCCTGGCCCTTGGGCGAGGTGCCGGCCTGGAAGATGGCGGGGCCGTTCTGGGGCGAGCGGGTCACGTTGAGCGGACCCCGGGACTTGAAGAACCGGCCCTCGTACTCGATGCGGCGCACCTTGTCCGGGTCCGCGAAGACCGCCGCCTCCCGGTCCATCACCACCGCGTCCTCGTCCCAGGACTCCCAGAGCTGCCGGCAGACCTCCATGAATTCGTGCGCGCGGTCGTAGCGGGCGTCGGCCGGCTGGCGCTCCTCGCCGTAGTTGGCGGCCTGGTTGCTGTTGATGGACGTCACCACGTTCCAGCCCGCCCGTCCCCGGGTGAGGTGGTCGAGGGTGGCCCAGAGGCGGGCGGCGTAGAAGGGGTGGCTGTGGCTCACCGAGAAGGTGGACGCGACCCCGATCCGTTCGGTCACCGCGGCCATGTAGGACAGGAGCGGGATCGGGTCGTGCTCCGGCGCCTGGGTGGCGTTTCGAACGGACGGCCCGATGGTCCCCGTGTAGGTGTCGGCGATGTAGTTCAAGTCCGCGAAGAACACGGTGTCGAAGAGACCCCGCTCGCAAGTACGGGCAATGTGCTGGTAGAGCTCGGGGCGGTCCCAGGCAAAGCCGCGCGCGGCGCTCGCGGCGGCGGTCTTCGGATGCCGCCACATCGCGAGGCTGTGCCAGGTCGGCCCGTGCACCAGGAACTGGGCGAGGTGCATCTTCGGCCGGTTC
>JAJDXW010000165.1 GCA_022823045.1 Gammaproteobacteria bacterium | reverse complement strand
GTTCCAGGGCGGTGCGCACCGCGGTGACGATGCCCGCGAGCGGCTCCTGGAGCGCTTCCAGGATCTCGCTCGAGTCGAGGACGAATCCGCGCGGGATGCCTTCGGCGATGTTGCGCCCGCGGATCTCGATCTCGTGCACCTCGTTGCTTGGAAAGGCGCACCCGATCTCGCACTTCACCCGCTCCGCGGTCGCCTCGCCGATGAGGGTGCCGTAGTTGCGGCGCACGTAGGCGATGATCGATTCGTCGAAGCGATCGCCGCCGATCCGGACCGACCCCGAGTACACCACGCCGTTGAGCGAGATCACCGCGACCTCCGTGGTGCCGCCGCCGATGTCGAGGACCATGGACCCCCGCGCCTCGCTTACCGGAAGGCCGGCCCCGTGGGCGGCCGCCATCGGCTCCTCCACGAGGTACACGTCGCGCGCTCCCGCCCCCGCCGCCGACTCGCGGATGGCCCGCCGCTCGACCTGGGTGGACCCGCACGGCACGCACACGAGCACCCGCGGGCTCGGCCGGAACAGCGTGTTCTCGTGCACCTTGTGGATGAAGTACTGGAGCATCTTCTCGGTCACCGTGAAGTCGGCGATGACGCCGTCCTTCAGAGGCCGGATCGCGGTGATGTGGCCGGGGGTCCGGCCCAGCATGTGCTTGGCCTCGTTTCCCACCGCGGCCACCGTCCAGGAGCTGCTGCGGGGCTCCGAGCGCATCGCGACGACGGACGGCTCGTCCAGCACCACGCCCTTGTCGCGGACAAAGATGAGGGTATTCGCGGTCCCGAGATCGATCGAGAGATCGGCGGAGAACAGCCCGCGCAAGAACTTCGGTATCATGAACTGGATTCGCGTTGAACCGAGGCGTCCTCGCCCGACGATCGATGCGTACCGGTGCGCCGCCGGGCGGCGCACCCCGGCAGTCGGCCGGCGAGACCCGCCACGGGGCAGGCCGCAAATATAGCAGCGCGACCCGATTCATTCCATCATTTGAAGGCGGAACGCGGAAGAGTTAATGAGCATCAGCCACTCCGAGGTCGAGCGGGTTGCGCGGCTCGCACGGCTGCGGATCGACCCCGCCGATCTCGACGACCGGGCCCGCGATCTCGGCCGGATCCTCGAGCTGTTCGATCGCCTCGCCGCGGTCGACACCCGGGGCGTCGAGCCGCTCTCCCACCCCCTCGACGCCACCTTGCGCCTGCGTCCGGACACGGTGACCGAAGAGGTGGACCGGGCGGCGCTCCAGCGGGGCGCGCCGGAGGTCGAGGGCGGCATGTACGTGGTGCCGCGGGTCATCGAGCCCCGGTGACCGTTCCCTGCCCGGACTCGGTGGCCGCGATCGCGGCCGGCCTCGCGCGTGGCGAATTCAGCGCCGGGGAGATCGCGCGACGATACCTCGACCGGATCGAGGCGCTCGACCCGCGGCTGAACGCCTTCGTCACGGTGACCGCCGAGATCGCGCTCGAGGAGGCGCGCCGGGCGGACGACGCGAGGCGGCGGAAAGGCTCGGCCACGGGCCTCCTCGCGGGCGTGCCCGTCGCCCACAAGGACATCTTCTGCACCCGGGGGGTGCGCACCACCTGCGGGTCCCGCATGCTCGCGGAGCACGTCGCCGCCTACGACGCGACGGTGGTGGAGCGCCTCCGCGCGGACGGCATGGTCATGCTCGGGAAGACGAACCTCGACGAGTTCGCGATGGGCTCGTCGACCGAGTCGAGCCACTTCGGGCCGACCCGCAATCCGTGGGACCCCGGGCGGGTCGCGGGCGGTTCCTCCGGGGGGTCCGCGGCGGCGGTGGCGGCCGGGCTCGCCCCCGTCGCGACCGCGACCGACACCGGCGGCTCCATCCGGCAGCCGGCGGCCCTGTGCGGCCTCACCGGGCTCAAGCCGACCTACGGCCGGGTCTCGCGGCACGGTCTCGTGGCCTTCGCCTCGAGCTTCGACCAGGCGGGGCTTCTCGCCCGCAGCGCCGAGGACGCCGCCCTCGTGTTCGGCGCGATGGCGGGCTTCGACGAGCGCGACTCCACCAGCCTCGAAGCGCCGGTGGACGACTACCGGCGGCGTCTCGAGGCGCCGATCGCGGGGCTCCGGATCGGGGTCGTGGAGGAGCAGTTCGGGAGCGGCGTGGACCCCGGGGTACGGGACGCGGTGGAGGCAGCGATCCGCGAGCTCGAAGGGCTCGGAGCGACGGTGCGCCCCGTCGAGCTCGCGCACGCCGACATCGGCATACCCACCTACTACATGCTCGCCCCCGCGGAGTGCTCCTCGAACCTCTCGCGCTTCGACGGCGTGCGCTACGGGTACCGCGCGCCGGGCGCCTCGAGCGTCGAGGAGCTCTACGTGAGATCGCGCACCGAGGGCTTCGGGGTCGAGGTCAAGCGCCGCATCCTCGCCGGCACCTACGCGCTCAGCAAGGGCTACTACGACGCCTACTACGGCAAGGCGCAGCGCCTGCGCCGGCTCATCGCGGACGACTACCGGCGCGCGTTCGAAGAGGTGGACGTCATCGCGGGGCCGACGACCCCGACCCCCGCGTTTCCCCTCGGCGACCGCCTCGACGACCCGATCGCGATGTACCTCGCGGACGTCTTCACCGTCGGAGTGAACCTCGCGGGGCTCTGCGCGGTGTCCGTGCCCGCGGGTCTCGCAGGCGGACTGCCGGTCGGACTTCACCTCACCGCCAACCACCTCGAGGAGGCGCGGCTGCTCAACGTCGCCCACCGCTTCCAGCAGGCGACGGACTGGCACCTCGCCCGTCCGCCCCTCTGGAAGACCGCCGGAGAGGGGCCGTGAACGGCTGGCAGCCGGTCATCGGGCTGGAGGTGCACGCCCGCCTCCTCACCCGGAGCAAGCTCTTCTCCGGCGCCCCGGCGAGCTACGGAGCGCCGCCGAACACCCAGGCGTGCGCCGTCGATCTCGGGCTTCCCGGGGTGCTCCCGGTCCTCAACCGCGAGGCGGTGCGGATGGCGGTCCGGTTCGGCCTCGCGGTCGGCGCCCGCATCGCCCCGCGCTGCGTCTTCGCGCGCAAGAACTACTTCTATCCGGACCTGCCCAAGGGCTACCAGATCAGCCAGTACGAGGATCCGATCACGGCGGGAGGAACCATCGCCATCGAGCCCGCCGCCGGCCCCCCCCGCGAGATCGGGCTCGTGCGCGCCCACCTCGAGGAGGACGCGGGCCGCTCGGTCCACGAGGGGTTCGGGGGGCTGAGCGGGATCGACCTCAACCGGGCGGGGACGCCGCTCCTCGAGATCGTGACCGAGCCGGCCCTCCACGGCGCGGCCGAGGCGGCCGCCTGCATGCGGAAGATCCACACCCTGGTGCGCTGGCTCGGCATCTGCGACGGCAACATGCAGGAAGGCTCTTTCCGCTGCGATGCCAACGTGTCCGTCCGGCCGGCCGGATCCGGGACCCTCGGCACCCGCGCGGAGATCAAGAACGTCAACTCGTTCCGGTTCGTCGAGCGGGCCATCGCCTACGAGATCGAGCGCCAGATCGACCTCATCGAGTCCGGGGGGGAGGTGGTGCAGGAGACCCGCCTCTACGACCCCGACCACCACGAGACCCGGCCGATGCGGGACAAGGAGGAGGCGGACGACTATCGCTACTTCCCCGATCCGGACCTCCTCCCGGTCACCATCGACGAGGCATTCGTCGCCGGGGTGCGCGAGAGCCTGCCGGAGCTCCCCGATGCGCGGCGGGACCGGCTGGTCCGGGAGTACGGGCTGGAAGCGGCGGAAGCGGCTCGGATCGTGAGCTACCGGGAGGCGGCAGACTACTTCGAAGCGGCGGTCGGGGCGGCCGGCTCGCCGGACGCGGCGCGCCTCGCCGCGAACTGGGTGAACGGCGAGCTCGCGGGGGCGCTCAACCGCGACGGCCTTCGCATCGACGAAGCGCGCGTCGACGCCGGACAGCTCGGACGGCTGGTCCGCCGGATCGCGGACGGGACAGTCTCCGGGCGGATGGCGAAGACCGTGTTCGACGCGATGTGGGCGTCGGGCGGGGAGCCGGACGCGATCATCGAGGCCCGGGGACTCCGGCAGGTCACCGACGCGGGGGAGATCGAGCGCCTCGTCGACGCGGTGCTCGAGGCGCATCCGGCCCAGGTGGAGCAGTACCTCGGCGGGGCCGGGAAGGTCCTCGGGTTCCTCGTGGGGCAGGTCATGAAGCGCTCGGGAGGCAAGGCCGATCCGCGCCAGGCGAACCAGACCCTCCGCGACCGCCTCGCCGCCCGCCGCGACGGTTCTCCGGAAGGGTAGCGAACGCCGAGGCTAGGCGGCGCGGCGCCCGGAAATCGCCTCGCGGAGGCCCTCTAGAAGTCCTTCGAGCTTGGCCATGCGCTCGCGAAGCTCGGCCTGACCCCTCTCCACCCCATCAATGCGCTTGCCGAGGGAATCTTCCACCCCGTCAATGCGCTTGCCGAGCTTGTCCTCCAGTCGGTCGATGCGTCGATCCAGCCGCGCCACCGACCGGACGATAAGTACCGCGAGCCAGATGCCGACAGCGGCCACGGAGCCGATGATGCCGATGACTTCGACGACCGACATGCCCGCGAGGATACCATGCGTCGCGGCCCGCCCGTCGGTCCCCGGGGACGCCGGGCGACGGGACTCCGGCCGCTCAGTCCTCGTCGGCGGCCGGCTTGAACTCCGCCATCAGCTTCTCCTGGATGGGCCGCGGCACCGGGTCGTAGTGGCTGAACCCCATGGTGTAGCTGCCCGCTCCGCCGGTGACCGACTTGAGCTCGGTCTGGTAGCGGGTGAGCTCGCTCAACGGGGCCTGACCGGTGATCGCCACGTATCCGCCGGCGAGGCTCTCGGTTCCGCCGACCCGCCCCCGCTTCCCGGAGAGGTCGCCGGCGATGTCCCCCATGTTGCCCTGGGGAACCGTCACCTCGAGGTCGACCACCGGCTCGAGGACGATGGGCCGGGCCTTGTTCACCGCGTCCAGGAACGCCTTCTTGCCGGCCATCACGAAGGCGATCTCCTTGGAGTCCACCGGGTGGTGCTTGCCGTCGTAGACGGTCACCTTGACGTCGTCCATCCGGTAGCCCGCGATCGCGCCCGCCTCGAGGACCTGGCGGATCCCCTTCTCCACCGCGGGAACGAACTGCGACGGGATGACTCCGCCCACGATGTTGTCCACGAACTCGAAGCCCTCCCCGCGCCCCTTCGGCTCGACCCGCAGGAAGACCTCGCCGAACTGTCCGGCGCCGCCGGTCTGCTTCTTGTGACGGTGATGCCCGTCGGCGGGCGAGGTGATCGTCTCGCGGTACGGGATGCGCGGCGGTCGGGTCTCCACCTCGACGTTGTAGCGCTCCTTCATCCGCTCGAGCATCATTCGAAGGTGCAGCTCCCCGAGACCGCGGATCACCGTCTCGCGGGTCGCGGTGCTGTGCTCGACCTGGAGGCTCGGGTCTTCGGCCGAGAGCTTCGAGAGGGTGTCGGAGAGCTTCTGTTCGTCTCCGCGGGTCTTGGCCTGTACGGCAAGCCCGTACATCGCCTCGGGGAGGGGCACCGCCGCCGGCTGCGGCACGTCGCCGCCTGCGGTGTGCAGCACCGCTCCGTAGCCGATCTCGTCCACCTTCGCGACGGCGCAGATGTCGCCCGGCACGCCTTCGTCGATCTCCACGTGGTCCCTGCCCTGGAGGCGAAAGAGGTGTCCCACCTTGAAGGGCTTGCGCCCGTCGTCGACGTGGAGCTGGGTGTCGCGGGTCACCGTGCCGGCGTGGATGCGAAACGCGGAGAGCTTGCCGACGAAGGGGTCGATGGTCACCCTGAAGACCTCCGCCACCACCGCGGCGTCGGGGTCGGGCTCGACCTCGACCGAGCCTCCGTCCGCGGCGGAGAACGCCCGCGGGTTCGCTTCGGCCGGGCTCGGCATGAGCCGGGCGAGCACGTCGAGCAGCCCCTCGATGCCGGCCCCCGAGGCCGCCGAGACGAAGCACACCGGAATGAGGTGGCCTTCCCCGAGCGCGATCCGGAACGCGCCGCGGATCTCGTCCGGGGAGACCTCTCCCTCCTCCAGGTACTTCTCCATCAGCTCCTCGTCCATCTCCACCGCCTGGTCCACGACCCGGCTCTGCGCTTCCTCGACGGAGGAGAACTCGGTGGCGGCGGACGGATCGGGGTCGAAGAAGCAGTCGACGACCTGCTCGCGGCCGGGGGCGGGGAGGTTGATGGGAAGACACTCCGACCCGAACACCTCCTGGAGGCTCGCGACGAGGGCCGCGAGGTCGAGATCCGGCGCGTCGATCTTGTTCACGACGAGGAGGCGCGCGAGGCCGCGGGCCGCCGCCGCCTCCATCATCCGGCGGGTGGTGGTCTGGATCCCGGACCGCGCGTCGACGACGACGGCGGCCGTCTCCACCGCGGCGAGGGCGGGAAGGGCCCGCCCGAGGAAGTCCGGATACCCCGGGGAATCCACGAAGGTGACGTGGGCCGAATCGTGTTCGAGACTCGCGACCGCGTTCCACAGCGACTGCTGGTGGGCGCGCTCCTCGGGCTCGTAGTCGCATACCGCGGTGCCCTTCTCCACCGAGCCCGCGGCCCCGATGGCCCCCGCCGCCGCCAGCAGCGATTCGACGATCGTGGTCTTGCCGCTGCCGCCGTGTCCGACGACCGCGACGTTGCGAATCTCCCACGTGGCGTGATTCGGCATCCAGGTTCTCCCATGCGTTCGAGAAGGCGAACGGTTGAGTATATTCCCCGCCCGCACCGGCGCAAGATGCCCTCCCGGGGCGAACCCGGGCCGCGGCCCGATGGCCGGTCAGCCGAGGTGCTCGCGGTGCAGGTACTCCCGCGTCTGCATCTCCTCGAGCCGGCTTCTCGTGCGCCGGAACTCGAACGCGTCCGGCCCCTTCGGACAGAGCCCGGCGGGCGGTGCGGCGGCCGAGACGACGAGGTTCACCTGCCGGTCGTAAAACTCGTCGACGAGGCTGATGAAACGCCGCGCCCGATCCCGATCCCGCGGACCGATGACGGGCACGTCGGAGAGCAGCACGGTGTGGAAGCAGCGCGCGATCTCGATGTAGTCGGCCGCCCCGCGCGGGCCGTCGCAGAGCTGGTCGAAGCCGAACCACGCGATCCCCTCCGCGCGGCGTACCGTCGCGATTGGCCGGCCGAGGACGATGAGCGGCCCGTCTTCCCCCCGGCCGTTCGGCACCAGTGTCTCGAAGCACGCTTCGATGCTCGCGGCCGCCCCGGCGCCGAGGGGGGAGTGATAGACGTCCGCGCGTTCGAGGGCGCGCAGGCGGTGGTCCTCGCTCCCCGCGAGCTCGAGCACCCGGAGGCGCTCCTCGAGCTCCGCGATGGCGGGAAGGAAGCGATCGCGCTGGAGTCCTCCCTCGTACAGCCGCGAGGGCGGGACGTTGGAGGTGGTGACGAGGGTCGTTCCCCGCTCGAACAGACCCCGGAGGAGGCGACCGAGGATCATGGCGTCGGCGATGTCGCGGACGTGGAACTCGTCGAGGCAGAGCAGCCGGACATCGGCCGCCCAGTCCGCCGCGACCACCCCGAGCGGGTCCTCGACGCGCCGCCGGCGGTGGCGCTTGAGCGCCTCGTGCACGCTGCTCATGAAGCGGTAGAAGTGGGCGCGGCGCTTGGGCACGCCCTCCACCCCCGCGAAGAAGTCGTCCATGAGCAGGGTCTTGCCCCGTCCCACGCCGCCCCACAGGTAGAGCCCGCGCACCCCCTCCGGCGGGCGGCGAAAGTACCGGAGCGGCGACCGCCGCGGGGGCGGCGCGCCGAGCGCCCGATGCAGGTCTTCGAAGGCATCGACGGCGCGGGCCTGGCCGGGGTCGGGGCGAAGCCGCCCGCCCGCGACCGCGGCGGCGTAGCGTTCCCGGGGCGAAGTCATCCGATCGATTCGTTCCGGACGCGGTCGCGGAGCCGGGGCTTTCCCCTGCGTTCCGCCCCGGAGGCGGATCCGCGGACCCGCGCGGCGGCGGAGGGGCGCTCCGAACCGGTCAACCTCCGAGGGCGTCCTCCACGGCCCGGCCGAGGTCCACCGTCGTCGCCTGCCCGCCGAGGTCCGGGGTGCGGGGCCCTCCCCCGTCCAGCACCGCCTCGATGGCGGCGACGATGTCGGCCGCCGCGCGGGGGTGACCCAGGTGCTCGAGCATCATCGCGCCCGACCAGATCTGCCCGATGGGATTGGCGATGCCCTGACCCGCGATGTCGGGCGCGGACCCGTGCACCGGCTCGAACATCGACGGACACTCCCGCTCCGGGTTGATGTTCGCCGAGGGGGCGATGCCGATGGTGCCCGCGATGGCCGGACCGAGGTCGGAGAGGATGTCCCCGAAGAGGTTGCTCCCCACCACCACGTCGAACCAGTCCGGGTGGAGGACGAAGTTCGCGGCGAGGATGTCGACGTGGTACCGGGAGGTGCGCACGTCGGCGTAGCGTTCCGCCATCGCCTCGAAGCGCTCGTCCCAGTACGGCATGGTGTGAATGATTCCGTTGGACTTCGTCGCCGAGGTGAGGTGCTTCGCCTCGCGCGAGCGGGCGAGCTCGAACGCGTACGCGAGCACCCGGTCCACCCCCTGGCGGGTGAACACGCTCTCCTGCATGACCATCTCGTGGTCGGTGCCCTCGTAGAGGCGGCCCCCGATCTCGGAGTACTCGCCCTCGTTGTTCTCGCGCACGACGTAGAAGTCGATGTCCTCCGGACCCCGGTCCCGGAGCGGCGACACCATTCCCGCGAGCACCCGGACCGGACGCAGGTTGACGTACTGGCGGAAGTGTCGCCGGATCGGGATGAGGAGCCCCCAGAGCGACACGTGGTCCGGGACCCCCGGAAAGCCGACCGCCCCGAGGAAGATCGCGTCGAACTCCCCGAGCCGGTCGAGGCCGTCGGGGGGCATCATCCAGCCCTCGCTCCGGTACGTCTCGCAGCTCCAGGGGAATTGCTCCCACTCGAGATCGATCCCGTGCCGGCGCGCCGCCGCCTCCATCACCCGGATCCCCTCCGGAACGACTTCCCGGCCGATTCCGTCTCCAGGGATTACGGCGATTCGATGTCCGCTCATGGTCAGGTGCCTCGCTGCACGGCAGGTTTCGGGTCAACCGCGCGCCGGTCTCCGGCCGGGGCCGGGCGGGCGCGACGCGGTTGGTGGCGGGAAACCGGAATGATAGACTTTGTGCCCGCCCTCCTCATCCTTCGCGAGACCGCCTGAACCGACACGCGGCATGAGCGGCCGACTCAAGATCGCCATCACCAGGGAACGGCGGGAAGACGAACCCCGAGTAGCCGCTACTCCCGAGACCGTCTCGAAGCTCCTGCGCACCGGGGAGGGCGTGGAGGTGTGCGTCGAGCGCGGCGCCGGCGCAAGCGCGGGCATCCTCGATTCCGAGTACGAGGAAGCCGGCGCGAGCGTCCTCGCCGAACCGGCCGAGGTCCTCGACGGGGCCGCCGTCCAGTTCACGGTGCGGGCCCCGCCGGACGAGGCGATCCCCCACCTCCCGCGCGAGGCGGTGCTGGTGGGGATGCTGGATCCCTACCGGCTGAACGGCCTCCTCGAGACCTGGGCGGGGGCCGGCCTGACCACCTTCTCCCTCGAGCTGCTCCCGCGGGTGACCCGCGCCCAGGCGATGGACGTGCTCTCGTCGCAGTCGAACCTCGCGGGATACAAGGCGGTCATCGACGCGGCGGCGGAGTTCGAGCGGGCCATGCCGCTCATGATGACCGCCGCGGGCACCGTGCCGCCCGCCCGGGTGCTCGTGATGGGGGCGGGGGTGGCCGGGCTCCAGGCCATCGCCACCGCGCGGCGCCTCGGCGCGATCGTGACCGCCACCGACGTGCGGCCGGCCGCGCGCGAGCAGGTCGAGAGCCTCGGCGCGACCTTCGTCGGGATCGAGAGCCCGGAGGCGGAGAACGCGGAGACCGAGGGCGGCTACGCGCGCGAGATGAGCGAAGGCTACCGGCGGCGGCAGTCGGAGCTCTTCGCCTCGGAACTCAAGCGCCAGGACATCGTGATCGGCACCGCCCTGGTGCCGGGACGTCCCGCCCCCCGGCTCATCGACGCAAGTATGGTCACGACCATGCGCAAGGGCTCGGTGATCGTCGACCTCGCGGCCGAGCACGGCGGCAACTGCGAGCTCTCCCGCCCCGGCGAGCGCGTGACCGCCCACGGGGTGACGATTCTCGCGCACCGCAACGTCCCGGGCCGTCTCGCGGCGAGCGCGAGCGCGCTCTACGCCCGCAACCTGCTCGCCTTCCTGACCCCGCTCATCGACGACGGCGAGCTCCGGTTCGACTGGGACGACGAGATCCTCGCCGCCACCGTCCTCACCCGCGACGGGGCGGTGGTGCACCCCCGCTTCCGTTCCCCGCCGTCCGGCGAAGCGGCCGGAAACGCCTGATGGCGGATTCCGGAACCGCTGTCGCGGCCGAGGCGGCCGCCGGAGTCGCGGCGATGGCGGCGCCCGAGATCGACCCCTTCGTATTCCGCCTCGCGATCTTCGTCCTCGCGATCTTCGTCGGCTACTACGTGGTGTGGAGCGTGACTCCCGCCCTTCACACCCCACTGATGTCGGTCACCAACGCGGTGTCCTCGGTGATCGTGGTGGGAGCCCTGCTCGCGGTCGGCGTGGAGGCGGCGGGCACCGCCGGCACGGCGGCGAAGGTCCTCGGGTTCATCGCCCTCGTTCTCGCCTCGGTGAACATCTTCGGCGGATTCCTGGTCACCCAGCGGATGCTCGCGATGTACCGGCGCCAGGACCGCACGGACACGCGTCGATGACGGGCGGCCCGAAGCGCTCGCCGGCCGCCCGCCGCGTCCGCCGGTCCGCTCGCCCCGGAGGCCGGTAAGAAGTGTCGGGCGACGTCGCCGCGCTCGCGTACCTCGTCTCCGGGATCCTGTTCATCCTCACCCTGCGGGGGCTCTCGTCGCCGGCCACCTCGCGGCGCGGAAACGTGCTCGGGATGGTCGGGATGGCGATCGCGATCGCGACCACCCTGAGCGTGACCGGCGTCGCCGACGCCGCCACCGCGCTCCTCATCGTCTTCGGGATCGGCCTCGGCGGATCCATCGGCGCGCTCGCGGCGCGGCGCATCGCGATGACCGCGATGCCGCAGCTCGTGGCCGCCTTCCACAGCCTCGTCGGCCTCGCGGCGGTGCTGGTGGCCGCGGCGGCGCTCTACGCTCCGCAGGCGTTCGGGATCGGGGAGCCGGGCCGGATGGCGACGGCCAGCCTCATCGAGATGTCCATCGGGGTGGCCATCGGCGCCATCACCTTCACCGGCTCGATCGTCGCCTTCCTGAAGCTCCAGGGTCTCGTCTCGGGCGCGCCGGTCGTCTTCGCGTTCCAGCACCACCTGAACGCGGTCCTCGGGCTCGTCCTCCTCGGCATCGCGGTCTGGTTCTGCCAGACCGAGTCGTACCAGGCGTTCTGGCTCGTCACCGCCCTCGCCCTGGTCGTCGGAGTGCTCATCATCATCCCGATCGGCGGCGCGGACATGCCGGTCGTGGTCTCGATGCTCAACTCCTACTCCGGCTGGGCGGCGGCCGGGATCGGCTTCACCCTGGAGAACACCGCCCTCATCATCACCGGCGCCCTGGTCGGCGCGTCGGGCGCGATCCTCTCCTACATCATGTGCCGGGGAATGAACCGCTCGTTCCTGAGCGTGATCCTCGGCGGGTTCGGCGCCGAGTCCGAGGGCGTGGCCGGGGTGTCGGCCCGCGAGACCCGCCCGGTGAAGCAGGGAAGCGCGGAGGACGCCGCGTTCATCCTCAAGAACGCCGATTCGCTCGTGATCGTTCCCGGCTACGGGATGGCCGTCGCCCAGGCGCAGCACGCGCTGCGCGAGCTCGGCGATCGCGTGAAGACGCATGGGGGCCGCGTGCGCTACGCCATCCACCCGGTGGCGGGGCGCATGCCGGGGCACATGAACGTGCTTCTCGCCGAGGCCAACGTCCCGTACGCGGAGGTGTTCGAGCTCGACGACATCAACAGCGACTTCCCGGGAACCGACGTCGCGCTCGTCATCGGCGCCAACGACGTGACCAACCCGGCGGCCAAGAACGACCCCACGAGCCCCATCTACGGCATGCCGATCCTGGACGTGGAGCGTTCCCGCACCGTATTGTTCGTCAAGCGCGGGATGGGAGCGGGCTACGCGGGGGTCGAGAATGAGCTGTTCTTCCGCGACAACACGATGATGCTGTTCGGAGATGCCAAGCAGATGGTCGAGGACGTCCTGAAGGCATTCTGATGGACCGATACCTCCCGGAATCTCCGGGCGGACGACGCGGGGCGATGGAGCGCATGCGCCGCCCTCTCGCGGCGGCCGCGTTGCTGTCCGCCATGCTGGCGGGCCCCGGCGCCTGCGCCGCGCAGGAGGGGCCGGCGCGGTCGGAGGAGATCCGGCCCACGGCCGCGCACGCCCGGTCGGCCCGGGCCGTCGTCGAGATCATGAGCCGTTACCACTACCGCAAGGTCCCGCTCGACGACGAGCTCGGCTCCCGCGTCCTCGACCGCTACCTCGAGGTCTTCGACCCGAGCCACAGCGTGTTCCTCGCCGGCGACATCGCCGATTTCGACCTCCACCGGACCCGTGTCGACGACTCCCTGCGCCGCGGTCGCCTCGACTTCGCGTTCGAGGTGTTCGACCGCTACCGGCTGCGCATGGGGGACCGGGCGAGGCACGCCTCGGAGCTCGCCGCCGGCGACTTCGACTTCTCGCGCGAAGAGGAGCTCGAGCTCGACCGCAGCGACGCGCCCTGGCCCCGGAGCGCCGCGGCCCTCGATGACTACTGGCGGCGGAGGGTCAAGAACGACATCCTCGAACTCGAGCTCGCCGGGCACGATCCGGAAGCGATACCGGAATCCCTGCACGCCCGGTATGCGCGCATGGCCCGGCGGGTGCACCAGATCGACGCGGACGACGTCGTTCAGTACTTCCTCAATGCGTACATCCGATCCATCGACCCGCACGGCCAGTATCTCTCGCCGCGAGCGTCGGAGAACTTCCGGATCCGGATGAGCCTCTCGCTCGAGGGAATCGGAGCCGCCCTGCAGACGGTGGGGGAGCACACCGTCGTGCGCCGCATCATCGCCGGAGGTCCGGCCGACCGAAGCGGCCAGCTCGGGGTGGACGACCGGATCGTCGGCGTGCGCCAGGCCGACGAGCGCGAGATGACGGACATCGTGAGCTGGCGGCTCGAGGACGTGGTGAACCTCATCCGCGGCCCGAAGGGCAGCACCGTGCACCTCCGGATCCTCCCCGCGGGCGCCCCGTCGGGACCGCCCCGTACGCTCTCTCTCGTCCGCGACCGCATCGACCTCGACGACCAGTCCGCCTCCCGGCGGATCCTGGAGACGCGGGCCAGCGACGGCACGCCCGCGCGGGTCGGCGTCATCGACATTCCCTCCTTCTACCTCGACATCGCGGGCAGGGCGGCGGGCCGGGACGACTTCCGGAGCACGAGCCGGGACGTCCGCCGGCTCATCGGGGAGTTGCGCGAGGAGGGCATCGACGCGCTGGTCGTGGACGTCCGGGACAACCAGGGCGGAGCCCTGGACGAGGCCCTCCAGGTCGCGGGCCTGTTCATCGAGACCGGGCCGATCGTCCAGATCCGCCGTTCCTCGGGCCGCGCCCAGGTCAAGTGGGACGAGGACCCGTCGGTGGCGTGGGGCGGACCGCTCGGGGTGCTCGTCAACCGGAGCAGCGCGTCCGCCTCGGAGATCCTGGCCGGGGCCATCCAGGACTACGGACGGGGCATCGTGATCGGGACGCGGACCTTCGGAAAGGGAACCGTCCAGAACGTCGTCGACCTCCCCGCGTACGGGGGCACCGGGCGATTGAAGCTCACCATCTCCCAGTACTTCCGGGTGAACGGTGAAGGGGTCCAGCGCCGCGGCATCGAACCCGACGTCGACTTCGCGTCGATCACCGCGGAGGCGCACACCGGCGAGCGGGAGCTGGAGAACGCCCTGCCCTGGGCGCGGGTCAGGGCGGCCTCGAGGTGGCGGGCATCGCACCGCCACGACGACGCGATCGCGGCCGCCCGGGAGGCGAGCCGCGAGCGACGGCTCGCCGAGGAGCCGTTCCGCATCCTTCGCGAAGAGAGCGAGAGCCGCCGCCGTTGGAGCGAGGCGCGCGCCGTCAGTCTCAACCGCAACCGTCGCGAGGCCGAGCACGCGCGTCTCGAGGCGGAACGCCTCCTCGTCGCCCGCACCCTGGGCCGGGCGACCGCGGACAAGGCCGACGACGATGCCCCCGCGCAGGCGGCGCGAATCGCGGAGATCCGGGACGAGTTCTTCCTCGAGGAGGCGGCCCGGGTCATCGCCGATTTCCTCTCCTACCGCCCGGGCGGGGCCGCGGCGAGCGCCGCCAACTGAGCGCCGGCCCGCCCCGCCGGGTCGGGAGGCCTCCCGGCCGCGTTGCGGGTCAGTAGATCCCCGCTTCGAGACCGGCCGCGAGCGCGAGGCCGAGCTCCTCGCACCGCTCGAGATGGCCCGCGTCGAGCCCTCCGCGGGCGATGATCGGCTCCCGCACCTCGCGCAGCGGATACCCGCGGACAATCCGGCGAAGCGCCTCGAGCGCCCCCCGGCCGTCGTTTCCCGCGCTGATGAAGACCGCGTAGGCGAGCCCCTCGACGAGGCCCTGGGCGGGATAGAAGGTACGGTCGAAGAAGTCCTTCATGCCGCCGGAGAGCTGCCCGAAGTTCTCCGGGGTGCCGAAGGCGACCGCGTCCGCGCGCAGGAGATCGGCGAGGCCGGCGTCCACCGCCCGCCGGAGCTCGACCTCCACCCCCGCGACCTCGGGATGCCGCGCGCCGCGCGCGACCGCCCGCGCCATCGCTTCGGTATGCCCGGTCTGGGTGTGGTAGACGACGAGCAGACGTTTCAAACGGCGTCCCGAAGCCGGGCGAGCACCTCCTCGTGGAGCTTCGGCGTCGCCGCGGCGAGAATGTGCCCGTCGGATCGGGCGCTGAGCGGCTTCCCCTCCCAATCGGTGATGACGCCGCCCGCGCCGGCGACCACCGGGGCAAGCGCGAGCAGGTCGTACGGAGCGAGCTGCGCCTCCATCACCAGGTCGAGATGGCCGGCCGCGAGCTGCGTGTACTGGTAGCAGTCACCCCCGAAGGTCCGCATCCGGGCCGCGAAGCTCACGTCGTCGAAGGCCACCACCTCGTCGGAATCGAAGAGGTCCGGAGTCGTGGCGCTCACCCGAGCGTCCGCGAGCCGGGCGCACCGGCTGGTCCGGCATTGGCGGCCGTTGAAGCGGGTGGGCTCCCCGGACGCACCGACGTACCGCTCGCCGAGCGCGGGCGCCTCGATCACCCCCAGGATGGGCCGATCCCCCTCGAGAAAGGCGATCAGGGTTCCGAACAGGGGGCGGCCGGTCACGAAGTTCTTGGTCCCGTCGATGGGATCGAGCGCCCAGCGCCAGCGGGCATCGATCTCGCCGGTGCGGCCGAATTCCTCCCCAAGGATCGCGTGCCCGGGGAAGCGCTCGCGAATGAGAGCGGTCAGCGTCTCCTCCACCTCGCGGTCGGCGCGAGTCACCGGAGAGCCGTCGGCCTTGTACTGGATCTCGAACGCGGCCCGGAACTCGCGGCGGGCTACCGTGCGGGCGGCATCGGCCAGCGTTTCGGCGAAGGCGGCCACCTCGGCGCGGTCCGGTCCGTCCGCCGGCCAGGTCGATGCCAGGTTCATGTCTTCCTCCACATGGCATGGAAATGATTCAGGGGGCCCGGACCGTGTCCCACGTCCAGCTCGCCGGCCGCGGCGAGCGCCTCTCCCAGATAGTCCTTGGCCACCTTCACCGCGTCCGGAACCCCGTCGCCGAGCGCGAGCCGGGCCGCGATGGCCGATGACAGCGTGCATCCGGTGCCGTGGCCGTGACGCGTCTCCACGCGGAGTGCACGATACCACCTCGCGCCTCCCGAACCACGCGGCCCGTGCAGCCGATCGCGGCAGAATCGTCCGGAGCGGCGTCCGCCGGTGACCAGCACCCACTCGGGACCGGCGTCGAGGAGCCGGCGCGCCGCCCGATCGACCGCGGAGTCGGTGCGGGGCGGGGACGACCCGGTCAACCCGGTCAGCTCGGCGACGTTCGGGGTAACCACCGTCACCCGAGGCAGCAGGTCGGCGCGCACCGCCTCCAGGGCGGACTCGGCCTGCAGGGGCCGGCCGGTGCTCGCCGCGGCGACCGGGTCGTACACCACGTCCGGGCCGTCGTGGCGCGCCAGCACCCTCGCCACCGCCCGCACGACGCGCGCGGTCGGCAGCAGCCCGATCTTGACCGCCGCGATCCGCATGTCGCCGAAGACCGCCTCCATCTGCGCCTCGACCATGGCGCCCGCCACCGGGGTCAACCGCTGCACCGACCGGGTGTTCTGGGCGGTAATCGCGGTCACCGCCGAGCAACCGTACACCCCGAGGGCGGCGAACGTCTTGAGGTCGGCCTGGATGCCGGCCCCCGCGCCGCTGTCCGAGCCGGCGACGGCCAGCACGTTCGGAACCGTTCCGGTGCTCACCTGCCGATCAGCCGCCATCGAAACCCTCTCCGCCGCCCGGACGCGCTCGCACGGTCCGCGCGAAAACCACCGGTCTTCGCGCCTCCGCGGTATCCTGACACCCTCGCGACAAGTCAGATCGGTGATTTCTTCGGTCAAGAGGCTATATTGTGCAGCCCATGAGCATCAATCGCCCATACCTGCTGTTCCTCGGCGACGCGTGGGACGAGCTTTCCGCGAAGACCGCGATCGGCGTCTGGCAGTGGCGCCCCGATGAGTGCGTTGGCCAGATCCGCCTTCCGGGATGCGTGCCCTCGGTCGATCTCCCGGAGCTCTCGGTGGCGGAAGGGTGGGAGCGAGGTGCCCGAACCCTGCTCGTCGGAGTGGTCAATCGGGGCGGGGTGTTCTCGCAGGACTGGATCGACACCATGGTCGCCGCTCTCGAGGCCGGCATGGACGTCGCGAGCGGGCTCCACGCTCGCCTCGGCGACATTCCCGCCGTGGCGGAGGCGGCCCGGCGCGGCGGGCGCACCCTGCACGACGTGCGGCACCCCGAGGGCTCCTTCCCGATCGGCACCGGAGAGCCGCGGAGCGGCCGCCGCCTCCTTACCGTCGGCACGGACTGCTCGGTGGGAAAGATGTACACGACGCTCTGCCTGCAGCAAGGACTCGAAGCCCGGGGGATCGAGTCCCACTTCCGGGCCACCGGACAGACCGGCATCTTCATCGAGGGGTCGGGGGTCGCGGTCGACGCGATCGTCTCGGACTTCATGTCCGGGGCCATCGAGCAGCTCTGCCCGGCCGCTCCGGACGACCACTGGGACCTCATCGAGGGCCAGGGCTCGCTCTTCCATCCCTCCTACGCGGGGGTGAGCCTCGGGCTCCTGCACGGCGCCCAGCCCGATACCCTGGTGCTCTGCCACGAACCGACCCGTACCCACATGCGGGGGCTTCCCGGGCGAGCGCTCCCGGACCTTGCGAGCTGCATCGAGGCCAACCTCGCGGCCGCCCGGGTGGTGAGCCCCGCCCCGCGCTTCGCCGGCGTCTCCATCAACACCAAGGACCTCGATGCGCAGGACGCGCACGCGCTCCTCGAGAAGAGCGAGGCCGAGACCGGCCTCCCGTGCATCGACCCCGCGCGGGGAGGCGTGGACCGCATCCTCGACGCGATGCTCTGATCCGGTGCGCACCCTCACGGTGCGCCGAGAGTCCTGGCCGCTCGCCGGGGTGTTCCGCATCTCGCGCGGGGCGCGGACGGCCGCCCACACCGTGCTCGTCGAGATCCGGGACGGCGGCGCCGCGGGCCGAGGGGAGTGCGTCCCCTACGCCCACTACGGCGAGACCGTCGACAGCGTGGTTGCGTCCATCGAGGGATTGCGCGGAGCGGTCGAAGCCGGCCTCGGGCGCGAGGCGCTCGCGGGCGCGATGGCGCCGGGAGCCGCCCGCAACGCGATCGACTGCGCCCTGTGGGACCTCGAGGCGAAGCGGACCGGGCGGCGGGCGTGGGAATCGGCCTCCGAGCCGTCTCCGGGGCCCGTGGTCACCGCGTACACCCTGGGGCTGGACGAGCCGGGCGCGATGCGCGAGGCAGCCGCCCGCCACGCGCACCGCCCCCTCCTCAAGGTGAAGCTCGACGGCGATCGGGTGACCGAACGGGTCGCCGCGGTGCGGGCGGGAGCGCCCGACGCCCGCCTCATCGTGGACGCGAACGAAGGGTGGACGGTGGAGACCCTCCGTCGCTCCCTCTCCGCGCTCGCCGGCCTCGGGGTCGAGCTCGTGGAACAGCCGCTCCCGGCGGACGCCGATGCCGCGCTCGCCGACATTGAACGGGCGGTCCCCGTCGCCGCCGACGAATCCTGCCACACCCGGGCCGACCTCCCGACCCTCACGGGCCGCTACGACGTCGTCAACGTCAAGCTCGACAAGACCGGGGGGCTCACCGAGGCCCTCGCCCTCCGCGACGCGGCGACCGCGGCCGGCTTCGGGATCATGGTGGGCTGCATGCTCGCGACGTCCCTCGCGATGGCGCCCGCGCTCCTTGTCGCCCAGGGGGCGCGTTTCGTGGACCTCGACGGCCCCCTCCTCCTTGCCGGGGACCGCGAGCCCGGCCTCGACTACCACCCCGACGGCCGGGTCGCCCCCCCCTCCTCCGCCCTCTGGGGCTGACTGCAAGCGAAAGAAACCCGGCGTTTCTCCTTGCGCGAAACGGGCCACCGCCTCGCTCGAGGGAGGCACTTCCCAACAGGATTGTTGCCAACGGATTCGTTGGAAACCCGGAGGAACGACGAGACCGCGGCGGCGCCCCTGCGACCGCGGGGCGGCCGGGGTTGGAGGGACCGGGCGGGGCGGTGGTTCAGGGGAGGCTGACGGAGACCTCCTCGAGGGGGCGGCGGGCGGGGTTCGGGACCTCCGCCGGATAGCCGTACCAGACGAGGCCCACCACCGTCTCCGCCTCCGGGTCGATCCACACGAGGTCGTAGAAGCGCGGGTCGCGGGTCACCGCCCCCGTCGTCCACTTGACACCGACCCCCTCGCCCCAAAGATAGAGCGAGAAGTTGTGGATCGCGCAGCAGCACGCGGCATAGTCCTCGCGGGACCGGAGCGGATCCTCGGTGTTCGCGCAGGTCACCACGATCCAGCCGGGGATCCGGCTCCATCGGTCGAGCTTCGCCGCCCCGGCGTCCGGGCCGCTCTTCGCGGTCACGATCTCGGCGTTGAGGCGGGCGATCGCGGACGCCGTCTCCCGCCCGAGGAGATAGAAGCGCCAGGGCTCGGTCAGATGGTGGTTGGGAGCCCACCGCGCGAGATCGAGGGCCTTGCGGGCGAGCTCCACCGGGGCCGGCTCCTCGCGGAAGTCGTGGATGGTGCGGCGCGAACGGATGACTTCGGCCATGCCGGCCTCTCCCTCCACGGTCCGAACCTCCGGGACCTCGAGCACCTCGTTCATTCTTTCGTTCTCCTTTGCCTGCTTCCGGGCGGGTCGGACCGCAATCGGGTCCGGCCCCCGCGCTCTCCCGGTTCCGCGAACGGACCGGTCGGGCCGACCGGTCAGGCCGGTTCCGCCGGCGCCGCGAGCGCCCAGGGCGACATGACGTAGGCCGCCCCCACCCGGCCGCCGTCCCCGAGGGCGCCGGCCCCGTTCGGACAAGCATACATCGCCGGGTACACCGCGTTCGGCCAGGCCTCGACCGGGTACCGTTCGCGGAGGGCGGCCGCGACCTCCGGCGCGAACCTGGGGTCGACGGTGACGGCCTCGCCGCCGCTCGCGTCGATCCGCGGGGCGTGGAACGCGTCCTCCAGATCCAGCCCGAAGTCCACGAGGAACGAGACGAGCTGTATTACCGCGGGCATGATACGCCTTCCTCCCGACGCGCCGAGGGCGAAGCGGTCCCCCCCCGCCCGCTCCACCACCACCGGGCACATGTTGGCGAGGGGGCGGCGTCCGGGAGCGATGGAGTTCGGGCGGCCGGGGCGCGGGTCGAACCACATCACGCCGTTGTTCATGAGCACGCCCGTCGCGGGGAACATGACCCGCGAGCCGAAGAGCGAGAGCAGGGTCTGGGTGAGGGCGACGAGGTTGCCCTCGCGGTCGACCACGCTCAGGTGGGTGGTGCAGGCCGGCATGGCCGCCTCCGCGTCGTGGCCGAGGGTGGCGAGCCGCTCGGCGTAGGCGGTCGAGAGGGCACCCGCATACGCGAGCGCAAGATCCGCCTCCGTCTCCGGCCCGTCGCCCCGCGCCTCGGAGCGCGCCTCGGCGACGAGCCCGAGCGCCCGCGCGAGGCTCGGCCCGCCGGTGAGACCGGGGGCGGCGTGGACGGTCGCGCCGCCGTGGCGGATGGCGAGCGCTTCGCGGATCGTGACCTCCACCCCGGCGAGGTCCTCGGGTGCGAGCTTCGCCCCGAGCCGCTCCGCGTCCGCGACGAGGGATCGGGCGATCTCGCCCTCGTAGAAGTCCCGGGGGCCGGCTTGCCCGAGCCGGCGCAGGGTCTCCGCGAGCCGCCCGAGGCGGAGCCGGGGCGGCGGCCCGCCCCACTCCGAGCAGGGCGGGAAGCCGTCCGGAAGATAGACCCGGCGGC
The DNA here is from genome assembly GCA_022823045.1 of Gammaproteobacteria bacterium. GTDB lineage: Bacteria > Pseudomonadota > Gammaproteobacteria > HK1 > HK1 > JAJDXW01. The sequence goes on along the minus strand of JAJDXW010000165.1, from coordinate 6,189 downwards.
ACTCGTCGTCGGCCGCGAGGCGCGCCGCGGTGGAGGCGATCTTGAGGGTCGCGTACCAGTCCGCGACGAGGCCCCGCTCCGCGAGCTCGACTGCGGGGGCGATGCAGTCCGCCCAGGGCCGGGTTCCGAACCGTTCGAGGGCCGCCGCCGCCCCCGCCACCCAGGTGGGGACCGCGATCGACAGGGGCCCCATGACGTTCCGGTCGTCCGCGACGGCCGGCCAGTTGAAGAGGTCGGACCCCCGGCCCTCGTCCAGGGGGTAGTCGGCGGGGTCGAGATGGCGCGAGGCCACCAGCCCGAAGTCGACCGACCACGCGCGGCCCTCTCCGGCGAGTTGGACGACCATCTGCCCGCACCCGCCGAGCCCGCTCATCCACGGTTCCACGGCGCCGAGGGCGAGACCGGCGGTCACCGCCGCGTCCACCGCGTTGCCCCCCTCGGCGAGCACCCGGGCCCCGATCCGCGACGCGAGGTAGTGCTGGGTCGAGACCACCCCCGCGTCCGACCGCACCGCCGGCTTTCGCACCGTCCAGGTCTCGTGCAGCTCGGGGGTCACCCGTCACCCTCCATACAGGTCCGGCTCGCCGGGCGGCCGGGTCTTGAACCGGCGATGAACCCAGAGGTACTGCTCGGGGGCCTCACGCGCCCATCGTTCGATGACTTCGTTGATCCGCGCCGCGTCCCCGATCTCGTCGCCGCCCGGAAAGTCCGCGAGGGCCGGCTCGATCACGACGCGCCAGGCGCGGCCGGCGTCCCTGCGCTCCACCCGGAACGGAAGCACCGGGGCGCCGCTCGCCCTCGCTAAGCGGGCGGTGGCGGTGAGGGTGGCGGCGGGCCGGCCGAAGAACGGCGCGAACACGCCGTGGCGGGGGCCGGGATCCTGGTCCGGAGCGTACCACACGGCCCGGTTGTCGCGGAGGCGGCGGAGCATCCCCCGCACGTCCGCGCGGTCGAGGAGGAGGCCGCCGAAGCGCTGCCGTCCGTCCCGCGACGCCCGCTCCATCGACCGGTCGGCGTGGGGGCGGTACACCCCGTCCACGGGGGCGTCCAGCCCGAGCCGCGCCGCGCCGATCTCCAGGGTCGTGAAATGGCCGGAGAGGAGCAGCGCGCCCCGCCCGGCGGCGAGCGCCGCTTCGAGGTGCTCGCGGCCGTCCACCCGGACCACCTCCCGGAGCGCCGCGGGGTCCGCGTACCAGGCGAGCGCGACCTCGATGAGCCCGAACCCGAGGGAGTTGAAATGGTCCTCGAGGAGCCGGGCGCGCTCCGGTCCGGTCAGCCCGGGGAAGCAGTACGCGAGGTTCGCGGCCGCGATCCGGCGCCGGCGCGCTGAGCCCCGGCGCCACGCCCCGCCGAGGAGGCGGGCGGCTCCCGCCCGCCATCCGGGCGGACAGCGGGCGAGAAGCCGGAGCAGCCGCACGAGGGCCCGGTTCTTCGTCGCGCGGCGCAGCCCCGACCCGCCCCCGCCCCAGTCCCCGCGCCGGTCCCGGTCCCGGGACCCGGCCGGGCGGGAGGAAGCGCCCCGTTGCGGGCTGCCCCCGGAAGCCTCGCCCCGGTCTCCGGCCACGGTCAGCGCGAGAGCCCTCTCGCCACCTCTCGGATGGCGGCCCAGGCCGCGTCGACGTGCCGGCGCTCGGTCGTCGTCTGGCCGACGCAGAAGCGGATGACGTACGCGCCCGCGACCCGGGTCTGGGTCAGGTACAGCCGGCCGCCGTCGTTGAGGGCCCGGAGCAGCCGCTCGTTGAGCTCGTCGAGGGCGGCCGCGTCATCGACCCCGGACGGGCGGTAGCGAAAGCAGAGGAGCGCCAGGCGCGGCGCCACGACCAGCTCGAAGTCCTCCTCGGCGTCGATGGCCGCGGCGAGCTCCCCGGCGAGGGCGACGTGGCGGCGCACGATCGCGCGGAGCCCCTCCACCCCGTAGCTGCGAATGACGAACCAGAGCTTGAGGGCGCGGAAACGCCGCCCGAGCGCGATGCCCCAGTCGCGGTAGTCGATGACCCGTCCGTGCTCGGTGGTCCGGAGGTACTCCGGCGCAATCTCGAAGGTGCGGACGTACTCGGCGGCATCACGGACGAAGTGGGCCGAGCAGTCGAAGTTGACCATCATCCACTTGTGCGGGTTGACCACGACGCTGTCCGCGTGCTCGACGCCGTCGAGCAGCCCGCGGTGCTCGGGGACGATGGCCGCGGTGCCCGCCCACGCCGCGTCCACGTGGAGCATGACCCCGTGGCGCCGGCAGATCTCTCCGATTCGGTCCAGGCGGTCGAACCCCGAGGCGCCGGTGGTGCCAACGGTGGCGACGACCAGGATCGGGATCGCCCCCGCCGCGGCGTCTCCCTCGATCGCTGCCGCGAGCTCGCCGCAGCACATGCCCCCGTCCTCGCCGATCGGGATCGCCCGCAGGCTCTCGCTCCCGAGCCCCGCGATGCGCACCGCCTTCTCCACCGAGGAATGGGCTTCGGCCGAGGTGTAGAGCCGGAGCCGGTCCTCGCCCGAAACCCCGCGGCGGTTCGCGGCGAACCCGGTCGCCCGCTCCCGGGCGGCGAGGATGGCGCACAGGGTCGCGCTCGACGCGGTGTCCTGGATGACCCCCGAGAAGCCCTCCGGAAGGCCGATCATCTGCCGCAGCCAGTCGAGGACGCGGGTCTCGAGCTCGGTGCCGGCGGGCGACGTCTGCCACAGCATGCAGTTCACGCCGAGGGTCGCGGTCAGCATCTCCGCGAGCACCGACGGCGGGCTCGAGTTGGCGGGAAAGTACGCGTAGAACGACGGGTGCTGCCAGTGGGTGACCCCGGGGAGCAGATCGCGCTCGAAGTCCGCGAAGATCCGTTCGAACGGCTCTCCCTCGTCCGGCGGGGCGGCGGCCAGCCGCGCCTCGATCTCGCCCGGCTCCACGCCGGACCGCACCGGCCGCGACTCGACCGTCTCCAGGTAGTCGGCCATCCAGTCCACGAGGCGGTGGGCGTGCCGCCGGTACTCGGCGATGTCCATGGACGCTACGCTCCTTCTTCGTACTCGGCGGCGGGAGCCCGTGCGAGGAGGGTTTCGACCGCCCCGGCCGGTGTCGTCTCCCCGCCCACCACGGCCGCCACCTGCTCCGTGATCGGCATCTCGATCCCGAACCGCTCGGCAAGCGCGAGCAGCAGGGGAGCGGTCGTCGCTCCCTCGACCACCCGTCCCACCCGCTCGCGCGCTTCATCGGGCGAGTCTCCGGCCGCGAGGGCGAGACCGAAGCGCCGGTTGCGGGACTGGTCGTCGGTGCAGGTGAGCACGAGGTCACCGAGGCCGGCGAGCCCCATCAGGGTGGTGTCCCGGGCCCCCGCGATCCGCCCGACGCGCAGCATCTCGCCGAGCCCCCGGGAAACGATCGCGGCCCGGGTATTGGCGCCGAGCCCGAGCCCGTCCGCGACCCCCGCCGCCACCGCAAGGACGTTCTTGACCGCGCCCCCGAGAGAGACCCCGGTCACGTCGTCGTTCGCATAGGCGCGGAAGCGCGGGCCGTGGAGGAGCCCGGCGACCCGCCGGGCGCGGTCGAGGTCGGCGCACGCGACGGCCACCGCGGCGGGGAGCCCCGCCGCCACCTCGCCGGCGAAGGTCGGCCCCGAAACCACCGTGGCCCGCGCCGCGGTGCCAAGCGCGTCCACCACCACCTCGTGGAGCCATCGGCCCGAGTCGGGGTCGATTCCCTTGGTCGCCCAGGCTACCCCCGCATCGACCGGCGCGGCGACCGCCACCCGCGCGAGCACCTCCCGGAACGCGTGGCTCGGCACCGCGAGGAGGACCTCGCCGGCACCCTCCACCGCCGCCCCCAGCTCCGGCTCGACGCCGAGGCCGCAGGGAAAGGCGTGACCGGGGAGATAGCGCCGGTTCTCGCGGTCCCGGGCAAGTCGCGTGGCGGTCCGCGCGTCGCGGGCCCACAGGGAGACGCGAGAGCCGTTGCGGGCGAGAAGGAGGGCGAGCGCGGTCCCCCACGAACCGGCGCCGAGGACCGCGATCACCCGCCGTACGCTCCGCAGGTCGCGAGGCGGAAGGGGATCCGCGAACCAGTGCGCATTTCTCTCCAATCTCCTGCGGCGGACGCCAATCCTCTCGCTATCTCGGACTATACGCCCGCGCGACGAAGAGCAGAGAGAAATGCGCGATCACCCGCCCGATGCCCCGCGGGCCCGGGGGCGGAACGGGACCCGCGAACCAGTGCGCATTTCTCTCCAATCTCCTGCGGCGGACGCCAATCCTCTCGCTATCTCGGACTATACGCCCACGCGACGAAGAGCAGAGAGAAATGCGCGGTCACCCGCCCGATGCCCCGCGGGTCCGGGAGCGGAAGGGGATCCGCGAACCAGTGCGCACGTTCCCCCAGTCTCCTGCCGCGGGCCCCGATGCCCTGCTATCGCGGGCCGGGCGCCCGAAAGAAGGGAATCGGGGAGAATTGCGTGCAGGCCGCGGTCACCGGCGGGAACCCGGCGTCAGGCGGCCGGCTCGGGCGCCCCGGCCTCGAGCCGCCGGCGGTGGATCTCGTCGAAATCGGCTGGCTGCATGATGAAGGGCGGGAACCCGCCCCGCACCGAAAGCGCGGTCACCGTCTCGCGGGCGTACGGATACAGCATCGCCGGACAGGTCACCCCGAGCGCGCGGGGCAGCTCCTCGTCGGTCGCTTCCGCGAGCGCGAACAGCCCCGCGACGACGACCTCCACCAGCATGGCCGGCCGCCCGCCGAGCCGCGCCTCGACGCTCACCTGGAGGGTCGCCTCCAGCAGGCTCTCCTCGAGGCGGGTCCCTCCGGCGTGCATCCGCATCTCGACCTCCGGCTTCCACTCCTCGCCGAATATTCCCGGCGAGAGCGGATTCTCGAACGAGAGATCCTTGGTGTAGACACGCACGAGCTCGAGCTTCACTGAATCGATCCTGCGCGGGCGGGAAGGGGGCGGCGACCGGGGACCGGTTCACTCCCGGCTCAGGGGGAGGTCCGCGCCCTGCCACGCCGTCATTCCCCCCTGCAGACGATGGACCTGCTCGAACCCCTCCGCGCGGAGGCGCTTGGCCACCGTGGCCGACTGCTGGCCGGTTCGACAGGTGGCGATCACCGGCTTCTTCCGGTACTTCCCCAGCCGGCCGAGACGGGTCTCGACCTGGTCGAAGGGCACGTGGATCGCGTTGACGATGTGACCGTTGCGGAACTCGCCGTCGGTGCGCAGATCGATGACCACCGCGTCGTCGCGGCTGATGAGCCGGACCGCGTCGGCGGGCGACACCTGACCCGCTCCGACCCCCGCGACCGACGTCCACACGAGCGCCCCCAGGAGCCCGAGGAAGACGAGGGTGAGGACGAAGTTTTCGACCAGAAATGCGGCGAACTGTTCCATCGGGGCCCGCTGGCGGGAACGCGGAGGGACCTCCGGTGCGGCGCGCGAACCGGGAGGGTCCGGTATATTAGCGGCGCGCGCGGAAAACGCCAAAGGAATTCCATGAACCACGGGACCTGGCTCGCCGGTTGCATCGTTCGGGCCGTCGCGCTCTCGGTGGGGCTCGGCCTCGCGGCGGGCACCGCCTCGGGCGACGATCGGGAGCCGTTGCCGGTCGATCAGATCAAGGCGTTCGGCGAGATCTTCGATCTCGTCAAGGAGCAGTACATCCACGCGGTGGACGACCGGGAACTGCTCGAGGACGCCATCCGGGGCATGGTGAGCGGCCTGGATCCGCACTCCGCCTACCTCACCGCCGATGAGCACCAGGAGCTTCAGGAGGGCACCTCGGGCGAGTTCGGCGGGCTCGGCATCGAGATCACCGCCGAAGACGGCCTCATTCGCATCATCACCCCCCTCGACGACAGCCCGGCGCACGACGCCGGGCTCCTGCCCGGGGACCTCGTGACCCGGGTGGACGGCGAGTCGGTGCGGGATCTGACCGCAACCGAGGCCGCGAAGCGGATCCGGGGCCAGCCGGGCACCCCGGTCACCCTCACGATCCTGAGAGAGGGGGAGGAGGAAGGGCCGCTCGAGTTCACCATCATCCGGGACATCGTCGAGATCGCGAGCGTCAAGTCCGAGCTCGTCGAGCCGGGCTTCGCGCGCATCCGCGTCTCGAGGTTCCAGACCCAGACCGGAGCGCGCCTGCTCGAGGCGATCCGGCGCGTCGAGGAGGCGAACGGGAGTCCGCTGGCGGGCGCGGTCCTCGATCTTCGCAACAATCCGG
>JAJDXW010000271.1 GCA_022823045.1 Gammaproteobacteria bacterium | reverse complement strand
TTCCGCTTCGTCCAATGTCACCACGTAGCGTTTCATGCCCGGACCCTTCTGTACCGAGGACCGGCAATCTATCACCTTTAGTGCGACATATCATGTGTGACGTGACACTAGCCGGGCGTGGGGGGGCGGCGGAGACGGGCGGGCACGGAGCGCAGGAAGGGCACCACCGGCGGGAGGCGGAGGACGAGGAGGAGGGCGAGCACCGCCGCGTAGATGAGAGGCTCGCGGACGTCCGCCTTCACCAGCCACCAGAAGTGGATCACCCCGCCGGCGGCGGCGAGGTAGACGATCCGGTGAAGCTGTCGCCAGCGCCGCCCCCCGAGCCGCCGGACCATGGCGTTGGTCGAGGTCGCGGCGAGGGGCACGAGCAGCACGAATGCGGCGAAGCCCACCATGATGTAGGGCCGGTCGGTCAGGTCCTCGAGGACTTCCGAGAGGAGGAGCGACCGATCCAGGACCACGTAGGTCGCGAGGTGGAGCACCGCGTAGAAGAAGGCGAAGAGTCCCAGCATCCGGCGCAGGCGCACCGCCTGGTTCCACCCGGTGAGCCGGCGCAGCGGGGTCACCGCGAGGGTCACCAGCATCAGCCGCAGCGCCCACTCCCCGAAGTGATGGAGGATGGTCTCGACCGGGTTCGCACCGAGGTCACCGGACGAGGCACGGACCGCGATGGCCGCGAGAGGGACCAGCGCGGCGAGGAATACCGCCGCCTTCAGCCACCCGAATCCCGGGCGCAGGAGGGCGGCGGCGCGCGCCAAGGCTCCGGCCTCAGTGGTGCCGGATGAGATCCATGCCGGCGTAGAGCGGCCCGACCTCTTCCTCGTAGCCGTTGAACTTGAGGGTCGCTATCTTCTTCGCGAACAACCCACCTCCGAGCCGGCGCTCCCGCGCCTGGCTCCAGCGGGGGTGGGACCGCTCCGGGTTCACGTTGGAGTAGAAGCCGTACTCGTGGGGGGCCTGGATGTTCCAGGTGGTCGGCGGCTCCGTCTCGGTGAAGGTGATCGAGACGATGGACTTGATGCTCTTGTACCCGTACTTCCACGGCACCACGAGGCGCACCGGAGCGCCGTTCTGGTTCGGAAGCTCCTCGCCGTAAATGCCGACGGCAAGCAGGGTGAGGGGGTGCATCGCCTCGTCGATGCGAAGCCCCTCGACGTAGGGCCAGTCGAGGAAGCCGCGTTGCTGCCCCCGCATCTCCTCCGGCCGGTACACGGTCTCGAACGCGACGTACTTCGCCTTCGAGGTCGGCTGGAAGCGCGCGAGCACCCGGTCGAGCTGGATCCCCGCCCAGGGAACGATCATCGACCATGCCTCCACGCAGCGGAAACGGTAGACCCGCTCCTCGACGCCAAAGGAGCCGATGAGGTCCTCGTAGTCGATGACCCCCGGCTTCTCGCACTCTCCCCCGACGCGGATCGACCACGGGAGCGGCTTGAAGTCTCCCGAGTAGCGGGCCGGATCGCCCTTTCCGGTCCCGAACTCGTAGAAGTTGTTGTAGGAGGTGATGTCGTCGAGAGAGGTCGGCTCCTCGTCGACCGTCCACTTCGACTTGACAAGGTCGTCGAATTTGCGCCGGGCGTGGGCGAGCCGCGGCCAGAAGGCGGCCGGGGCGGCCAGCGCGGCGAGCCCGAACCCGGCGTTCCGGAGCAGCGTGCGGCGGTCGAGCCAGACGTCCTTCGGAGTGATCTCGGAGGGGCGGATGCGCCCCGGTCCGTGGCGTGACGTCCTGATCGGCATGGGTCTCATCCTCCTTTCAGCGTACGGGCCGCGAGACGGACGGCGCCGCCGGTGAAGTCCGCGGCCGCATCCTCGGGCGGATGCGGCGAGGGAGTCGAGGTCGTACCGGGATCATAGGCCGCTCGCCGTCTCCTCGCACCATCTTCGGGCATTACGGAACATTTCCATCCAGGGACTCTCCTCTCCCCACCCCGGGGGATGCCAGGAGAGCTGCACCGTGCGGAACGTGCGTTCCGGATGCGGCATCAGGATCGTCGCGCGGCCGTCCCCGGTGGTGAACCCGGTGAGGCCGCCCGGAGAGCCGTTCGGGTTGGCGGGGTAGCGTTCCGCCGGCCGGTGGCGGTTGTCGACGAACCGAAGGCAGGGCGCCGGGACCGCCGGGCCGGTCTCGACCCGCCCTTCTCCGTGGGCCACCACCACCGGCAGCTTCGAGCCCGCCATCCCCCGGAAGAAGAGCGAGGGCGAGTCGAGGATCTCGCACATCACCAGGCGCGCCTCGAACTGCCCCGAGCGGTTGGGGAGGAAGCGCGGCCAGGCGTCCGCCCCCGGGACGAGAGAGCCAAGCCGGGCCAGCATCTGGCAGCCGTTGCAGATCCCGAGGGTGAACGTGTCCGGGCGCGCGAAGAACGCGCGGAACGCCTCGCGCAGCCCCTCGCGATGGAGCACCCCCGCCGCCCAGCCGCCGCCGGCGCCGAGCACGTCGCCGTAGGAGAAGCCTCCTCCCGCGGCAAGCCCGGTGAAGCGATCGAGGGTCTGCCGGCCCTCGAGCAGGTCGGTCATGTGGACGTCGACCGCTTCGAATCCCGCCCGATCGAAGGCGGCGGCGAGCTCGCGGTGTCCGTTCACCCCCTGCTCGCGGAGGATCGCGACGCGCGGGCGGCCGTGCGAGAGGCTGGGCGAGAGGTCCGACGGGACGCCCGCGGCGGCGGCCGCCGGACGTTCCGGGTTCGCCGCCCCGCCCGTCGCGCGCCCGGGCTCCGCGGCGATGCGTCCGTACGGGAACGCGAGGCTCGCCCCGAGGCCGGGGTCGGCTTCGTCGAGGAGGGCGTCGAAGGCCTCGCGGGCACACTCCGGCTTGTCGCGGAGGGCCTGTATCCGCCAGCTCGTCTCCGACCAGGCCCGGTGGAGATCGACGCGGGCGGCGTCGAGGACGGTGGCGCCCCGGTGCTCGAAACGGATCCGGTCGCCCTCGTGCGCCTCACCGATCGAATGGACGTGCGGCGCGAGGCGCGGGATGGCCCGCAGCCGTTCGAGGACCCGGGGGGCGTCGCGGGCCCGCACCTGCAGGGCCGCGCCGAGCTCTTCGGAAAGGAGGGCGGGCAGGGGCTCCGGGCCGAGCGGGGTGAGATCGATGCGAAGCCCGGTCCGTCCCGCGAACGCCATCTCGCAGAGGGTGGCGGCGAGTCCGCCGTCGGATCGATCGTGGTAGGCGAGCACGAGCCCCTCCGCGACGAGGGCCTGCACCGCATCGAAGAATTCGCGCAGCACCCGGGCTTCGACGTCCGGCGGATCGCCTCCACGGACCCCGAAGACCTGGGCGAGGGCGGAGCCCCCGAGCCGGTCGCGCCCGAGTCCGAGGTCGGCGAACACGAGGCGGTTTTCGGCTTCCTTCACGAGCATCGGAACGAGCGCGCGCCGGACGTCGCCGACCGGCGCGAATGCCGACACGACGAGGGACACCGGCGCGCTCACCGCGCGCTCGCGGCCGCCGTCGCGCCATGCGGTTCGCATGGAGAGGCTGTCCTTGCCCACCGGTATGGGGATCCCGAGCTCCGGGCAGAGCTCGAGGGCCGCGGACCGGACCGCGTCGAGGAGGGCGGTGTCGTCCCGGCCCGCGTCCGCCATCCAGTTCGCGGAGAGCACGACTTCCGACAGGGCCCCGACCCCGGCCGCGGCGAGGTTCGTGAGCGCCTCCCCGATCGCCATGCGGGCCGAGGCGCCGGGATCGAGGACCGCGAGAGGGGAACGCTCGCCCATCGCCATCGCCTCTCCCGCGAAGCCGAGGTGGTCGGCGGCGGTGACCGCGCAGTCGGCGACCGGGACCTGCCAGGGGCCGACCATCTGGTCCCGGACGACGAGGCCCGAGACGCTGCGGTCGCCGATGGTGACGAGGAACGTCTTGTCGGCGACGCACGGCAGCCGCAGCACCCGGCCGAGGATCGAAATGGCGTCGATGCCGGCCGGCAGCGCGACCGCCTCTCGTGCCGCGTCCGGGGCGTGCCGCGCCTCGCGGGCGAGGCGGGGAGCGTCCCCGAGGACGAGGTCGAGGGGAACGTCGACGGCCGGTTCGCCGCGTCTGAAGTCCCGCACCTCGATGCGGGGCGCTTCGGTGACCTCGCCGATGACGGAGATCGGACAACGCTCGCGCCGGCAGATCGATTCGACCTGGGGCCGCTCGGCCGGATCGAGGGCGAGGACGTAGCGCTCCTGGGCCTCGTTGCACCAGAGCTTCATCGGGCTCAGGCCGGGGTCCGCGGTCGGAATCGCCCCGAGGTCCACGCGCGCCCCGAGCCCCGCCGCGTGGACGAGCTCCGGGACCGCGTTGGCGAGCCCTCCCGCTCCGACGTCGTGAATGGAGAGGATCGGGTTCGAGTCTCCGAGCCGGGTGCACGAGTCGATGACTTCCTGGGCGCGGCGCTGCATCTCCGCGTTGTCTCGCTGAACGGACGCAAAGTCGAGCTCCCGGCGGTGAAGCTCGTCCGCGACCTTCGAAGGGCCGTGCCGGGCATAGTCGAGCTCCTGGCGGTGAAGGTCCTTCGCAACGCTCGAGAGGCCGCGTTCGGCACGGTCGAGCTCCGGGCCGCGAAGATCGTCCGAGACTTCCGAGCCGCCGTCATCGGCGAGGTCGAGCCTCCGGGGTCGGCGAACGTCGTCGGGCTCGGGTCTGTCGTCGCGCACGGGGGCTCGTTCCCGCGGGGCGCTGGGGCGGTCCGCGCCGGGGCCGGAGACGACGCTGGAGGAGGCGGCCCCTCCGCCGAGCCCGATCAGCATGGCCGGGCCGCCCAGCACCGCGATGAGCGTTCCCGGCCGCAGGACCGCCTTCGCGACGTGCCGGGCGCGGATCCGGCCCATCCCCCCCGCGATCATGATCGGCTTGTGGTAGCCGTGCCACGTCCCCCCTTCGCCTTCCTTCGCCTGTTCGAAGGTGCGGAAGTAGCCGCAGAGCGCGGGCCGTCCGAACTCGTTGTTGAACCGGGCGGCGCCGATGGGGGCATCGAGCATGATGTCGAGAGCGCTCGCGATGTGGGGGGGGGTGCCGGGACCGTCCGCCTCCCACGGCTGCTCGAAGCCCGGAATGCGAAGGGAGGACACGCTGAACCCGACGAGTCCGGCCCGGCTCTCCGCGCCGCGTCCGGTGGCCGCCTCGTCCCGGATCTCGCCGCCGGAGCCGGTCGCGGCGCCCGGGAAGGGGGAGACCGCGGTGGGATGGTTGTGGGTCTCCACCTTCATGAGAAGCCCGGACCGCTCCGCGGCATGGCGATAGACTCCGGTCGCGGGGTCCGGACCGAACCAGGCCACGGGACCGCCTTCGATGACCGCGGAATTGTCGTGGTAGGCGGAGAGCACCCGTCCGGGGCTCGCCGCGTGGGTGTAGCGGATCATGTCGAAGAGCGACCGCTCCGCGGGACGGCCGTCCACCGTCCAGGAAGCGTTGAAGATCTTGTGCCGGCAGTGCTCGGAGTTCGCCTGCGCGAACATCATGAGCTCGGCGTCGGTCGGATCCCGGCCGAGCGCGCCGAACCGGTCGCGGAGCCACCGGACCTCGTCCTCGTTGAGGGCGAGTCCGAGCCGCCGGTCCGCGTCGCGAAGGGCGCGCTCCGGCTGGTGGCGGAGGGAGATCCGGACGAGCGGCTCCGGCGGGGTTTCGCGGAAGAGATCCGGGGGCACCGCGAGGTCCCGGGTGCAGGCCGCGGACCGCGAGTCCGGGACCGGCAGCTCGCCGAGGGGCGAGACGCGCTCGGTCATGCGGTCGTGGAGTGTCCCGAGCGCCCCCTCGGTGAGGGTGTTCACCCCGGAAAGGACCCAGAGGGTCCCGTGCTCCACGCGGCGCACCCGATCGAAGCCGCAGTTGCGGACGATGTCGGTCGCCTTGCTCGACCACGGCGAGATCGTCCCCGCCCGAGGGGTGACCAGGACCCTGGCGCGGCCGGGGAGATCCGGGGACCCGGAGGTCTCGGTGCGGGGCGCCGCGGATCCGGCCTTCGCGCCGTGCGCCGCCGCGGGGGAAGGGGCATCGGAGGCGCGCCCGGAGGTCCCGACCGGGAGGGAGGCGTCGAGCAGGCGGGCGAGGGCGGCGAGCTCTTCCTCGCCGAGCGGGGCCGCCGCATCGACGAAGTACGCGGCCCACGCCGCCCCGTCGATGAGCGCGGGCAGCTCCCGCCGCAGCCGGGCGAGAACCTTCCCCAACCGGAACCCGGGAAGCGCGGCGGAGCCCGGCAGGTAGTACCCCGTCATCGATGGGGGCCGGGCGGCCGGCGGATGGGCGGCAGGGGCTTCGCCGGGGAGGCGGCCCCGCGAGCGGGACCTCTCGTCATCGCCGGTTCAAGAGAGTGGCCCGGGCCTTCCATCCGGACCCGGGCGATCAGAAGCGATATTCGATCCCGAGCGAGACGACCGGATACCACTCGAACCCGCGGAACGATCCGGGCAGCTTGCCGCGCCTGCTCCCGAGCGACGCGGCGCCGCATTCGGACGGAGTCGGGTCGGAGCCGAGGCAGGCATCGCCGCGCAGGGAATACCCCTCGGACAGGAAAGCCCCGACATCGAGGTTCACCCCCAGCCCCGGGCCGTTCGTCTTCCAGCCGAGACCCACGTACGAAACGGCTTCGAAATCCAGGGGAAACGAGACGAGATCATCGGAGGGGAAGCCGGGGTCGGAAAGCGCCCGCGACCGGAAGCCCTCGGGCTCGCCCGACTCGACCGGGTCGAGATACATCGCGAAGTTGAGCTGGAAGCCGTTCCGGAACGGCTGCCACACGCCGCCGAGCCCGAGTCCGGGCAGCCCCACCGCGTTGGCCTGGCTTGAAATCTCCCGGCCGGAGCCGTGAGCACCGGGGAAGGGGACGCGGGCCGGCGCCTCGAACAGGTGCTCGGACTGGAAGTGAACGCCGAGGGTGCCGATCCAGGGCCGGAACGCGACCTCGTCCCTCTCCTCGGCGGGGGCATTCTGCGCGTGGGCCGCGCCGCACCAGAGAGCCGCAACGATCAGGAAAGTGGGGATCCTGCTGTGACGCTTCATGGCGATTCCACGCGTTCCCTGAGCGATCCTGGGAAAGAACCCGTTCCGGTCCGAAGCGTGGATCATAGCGGGAAATCCATGCGGGAGTCCACGTCCGTCGCACCGGGACCTTCCCTGGACGATAGATTACCTGACTGCTCCGGGGTCAAGGTCTCCGCTTTCAAGATTGTTTTCAAATAAACGTTCATAATCCGTTGATATATCAGTTTTAGTCTGTCCATCGATCAACGATGACTATCTTCCGCGAACGGATTGCGCACGAGGTCGGGGTGTGCGGGTTCGTCGACCTTCGTTGCGAGAGAACCGAAGAGCGGCGGAATTCTCACGCCGGACCCGTTGACGAGCGTTCCCCCGGTTTCTTTCCGGCTCCCGGAACGGAGCGTCCGATTGACATCGGGTGCGAGACGCGCCATAAAGAAAACCTATGAAGAACCAAAAGGGCCGCACGAGCGGCTGCGATTCCGACATGAAGAGCGTACGGAAGGAGCTGCGGACCCGGATCGGGGCGCTCGAAGGGAGGCGGGAGCGGCTCCGGACGAGCGTGGACGGAGGGGAGATCGACGGCTGGCTCGGCGGCGGCCTGACCCGGGGGCGGGTGCATGCGGTGACCGGGCCGGGGGCCGCCGCTTTCGCGGCGGTACTGTGCTCCCGTCTGCGCGGGCCGGTCCTGTGGTGCGTCGTCGAAGGCGGTCCCTTTCCTCCCATTCATCCCCCGGGGTTCGCCGCTCTCGGCCTGGACCCGCACCGCCTGGTGATGGCCCGCACGGACAGCGAGACGGCGGCGCTCGGGGCGGCGGAAACGGCGCTTCGCGAGCGGGGGCTCGCCGCGGTGGTGGTCGAGACGGCCGGGGGGCTGCGATCCGTGCACGGCCGCCGGCTCCAGCTCGCGGCCGAGGTCGGCGAGGGGCTCGGCTTCGTGTTCCTGGCCCGGGCGCGTGACATGAGCTGGGCGGAAAGCGGCTGGGAGGCGGCTCCCGTGCCGGGATCGGAACGAGGGATCCGGTGGCGGTGGACGCTCCGGCGGGTGCGCCGGGGAAGGCCGCACGAGTGGTTGGTGGAGTGGAGCGATGCGACGGGTGCTTTGCGTGTGGTTTCCCCGGTTGGCGACGGAGTGCCTGACCCGGTCGTACCGGGACGGCGGCCGGCCGGTGGTGACGGTCGTGCATGGCGGCACGAAGGTGGCGGCCGTGTCGGAAGCGGCGGAAGCCGAGGGGGTGAGGCCCGGCATGGGGTGGGGCGACGCGCGCGCGCGGTGTCCGTCCCTGCTGGCGAGCCCTCCGGATCGCGAACGTGAAGCCCGGGCGATGAAGGCGGCGGCGCGGGCGGCCGAGCGGCACGGACCCTGGGTCGTCCGGGGGATGGACGATCTCCTGGTCGACGTGACGGGAACCGCCCATCTCTTCGGCGGCGAGCGGGCCATGCTGGAAGACTGCCGCCGCGTTTTCGCGGAGGGGGGGTGGTCGGTGCGGGCGGCGGTGGCGGGGGCCGCCGGGGCCGCCTGGGGGCTTGCCCGTTTCGCGAGCGCGGAGCTCACCATCGGAACCCCGGAGGAGGTGCGGAGGCTCCCGGTGGAGGCCCTTCGTCTCGATGCCGAAGGCGCGGCGCGGCTGCACCGGGTCGGGTTGCGGCGCATCGGCGACCTCGCGAGCCGTTCCCGAACGGCTCTCGCCGAACGGTTCGGCGAGCGGCTGCTTCGGCGCCTCGATCGAATGCTCGATACGAATGGACGGGGGCCCGAGCCGCTGGGGGTACGCTCGCCCCGTCCGCGGCTTCGTGTCGACTGGGAGGGGATGGAGCCCCTGCGGGAGCCCGCATCGATCGAAGCGATCTCGGCCGCGTTGCTGGAGAAGGTGTGCCGCCGGCTCCGCGGGGGAGATCTCGGGGCGCGGAAGATGATCCTCGTCCTCGGTTTCGACGCTCCGGGCTCCGGTCGGCGGCGGATCGAGGTCCATGCGGGACGGGGGCTCCGTGATCCCGAGCGGTGGCTCGCTCTCTTTCGGGAACGGCCGGAGGCGTTCGATCCGGGCGGGGGAGTGGCCCGCCTCGACCTCGCGGCGGTGGCGGTGGAGCCGTTCGACCCCGGGATCGGATCCGACCCGGAAGGGTTGTGGGAGCGCCTCTCGACCCGGCTCGGGTCCCGCAACCTGGTCCGGTTCCGACCGGCCGCCCGGCATCGTCCGGAGGCGGCGTTCGAGGTCGAACCGGTGCTGGCCTCCGCGTCCCGCCGCGCGCCCGTCTCCACCCCGGGGCTTCGCGCTCCCTCGTTTGCCGCGGCGGGTGGGGGAACCCCACGGCCGTTGCGGCTGCTCGCCTCCCCGGAGCAGGTCGGAGTGGAGAGAGGGCCGGACGATCCGCTCGAACCTCCCGCCGTTCTCTGCCTGCGGGGTGGCCGCCCGGTACGCCTGCGGATCGCCCGCGGCCCCGAGCGGATCGTCTCCGAGTGGTGGGGAGAAGGGGAGGGCGCGGGCGGGGACGGCGGCCAGCCAGCGGGGCGTGACTACTGGCGGGTCGAGACCGAGGAAGGCGCCCGGTTGTGGATCTACCGGGACCTGCACCCTGGCCCCCCGCGCTGGTTCCTGCACGGACTCTTCCCCTGAGCCCAGCCCGGACCTCCGGCCGGACTCGCGCCGTCTCCCGGACGGGCTCGGGGGGGAATGCCGCCCGCTACGCGGAGCTGGAGGCGATCACGAACTACTCCTTCCTGCGGGGCGCCTCCCATCCCGAGGAGCTGGTGCAGCGGGCGGCCGACCTCGGCCTTGCGGCCCTCGGGGTCGCGGACCACGACACGCTCGCCGGAGCGGTGCGGGTCCATGCGGCGGCGCGTGCGGCGGGCGTGAGATCGATTGTCGGGGCGCGGCTCGAGCTCGCGGACGCGCCGTCCGTGCTCGCCTACCCATGCGATCGGGCCGCCTACGGGCGGCTCTCCCGGTTGCTGACCAAAGGGAAGGAGGGGGGCAAGGCACGAGCGGGGGGAGGGGCCCGGAATCGGAACCGGGGCGCGGGCCGGGGCCGGGAAGGGCTCGAAGGCGGAAGCGGAGGCGAGGGCGAAGGCGAAACCGGGAACCGGGTGCTCCGCGCCGACGATCTCCTCTCCGCGGCGGGGGGGATGGTACTGATCGTGCTGCCGCCGGACCGTCCGGAACCGGACCTCGCCCCGCTCCTCTCCTCCTGGCGAGCGGCCTTTCCCGGGCAGATGTGGCTCGCGCTCCGGCGCTGGCTGGCGGCGCCTCCGAACGATGCACGGGAAGAACAGGCGGTACGCGCCGCCCGATCGGCCGGAGTCCCCCTCGTCGCGACCAACGCGGTCCTCATGCACCGGGCGGACCGGCACCCCGTCGCCGACGTGCTCGCCTGCCTTCGCGCCGGCCGGTGCATCGACGAGATGGGCCTCGGCCTTCTCAAGAACGCCGAGCGCCGGCTCAAGTCTCCGGCCGAGATGGCGCGCCTTTTCCGGGACCGTCCCGGGGCGGTCGAGGCCACCCTGGACATCGCCGGCCGGATCAGCTTCTCCCTCGACCAACTCCGCCTCGACTACCCGGACGAGGCCGGCCCCGACGGGCGTCCCGCCATGGCCCGGCTCGAGCAGGCGGTGCGGAAGGGAGCGGGCGAGCGCTACCCCTTCGGGATCCCCGCCCCGGTAGAGAGCCAGCTCGAGCGCGAGCTCGCGATCATCGCCCGACTCGGCTACGCGCCTTACTTCCTCACCGTGTACGACCTCGTCCGCTTCGCACGCTCGCAGGAGATCCTCGCCCAGGGGCGGGGGTCGGCGGCCAACTCCGCGGTGTGCTACGTGCTCGGGATCACCGCCGTCGACCCGGATCAGAGCGATCTCCTCTTCGAACGCTTCGTGTCCGAGGAGCGGGGCGAGCCGCCGGACATCGACGTCGACTTCGAGCACGAGCGCCGGGAGGAGGTGATCCAGCACGTGTACGAACGGTGGGGGCGGCACCGCGCCGCGCTCACCGCGACGGTGATCCACTTCCGGGCCCGGCTCGCCCTCCGCGAGGCGGGGAAGGTTCTCGGGCTGTCCGAGGGGGTGACCTCGCTCCTCTCCGCCCACGCTCGCGGCGAGGTGCCGGACGACGAGACGGTGCGCGCCCTCGGGCTCGACCCCGGGGCGCCCCGGCTGCGCCATGCCCTCGCCGTGGCCCGGACCCTCGTCGGGTTCCCGCGTCACCTCTCCCAGCACCCGGGGGGGTTCGTCATCGGGCAGGGACGGCTCGACGAGGTGGTCCCGATCGGGCCGGCCGCCATGCCCGATCGCACCGTGATCGAGTGGGACAAGGACGACCTCGAGGCGCTCGGGATCCTCAAGGTGGACGTGCTCGGGCTCGGCATGCTGAGCTGCCTTCGCCGGGGTTTCGAGCTCCTCGCGACCCATCATGGCCGCCGGCTCGATCTCGCCGGGATCCCCCCGGAGGATCCGGCCGTCTACGACATGCTGGGTCGGGCCGATTCCCTGGGGGTGTTCCAGGTGGAGAGCCGCGCCCAGATGAGCTTCCTTCCCCGCATGAAGCCCCGCACCTTCTACGACCTCGTGATCGAGGTGGCGATCGTGCGCCCGGGTCCCATCCAGGGGGGCATGGTCCATCCCTACCTGCGCCGGCGCAACCGGGAGGAGGAGGTCCGCTATCCGCTGCCGGAGCTCGAGCCGGTCCTGGCCAAGACCCGGGGGGTGCCCATCTTCCAGGAGCAGGCGATGCGGATCGCCATCATCGGGGCGGGGTTCACCCCCGAGGAAGCGGACGGGCTGCGCCGGGCGATGGCGACCTTCCGGCGGGTCGGAACCTTGCCGCAGTATCGCCGCCGCTTCCTCGAACGGCTGGTGGCGCGAGGCTGCACCCCGGAGTTCGCCGAACAGTGCTGGCGGCAGATCGAGGGGTTCGGGGAGTACGGCTTCCCCGAGAGCCACGCGGCGAGCTTCGCGATCCTGGTGTACGCCTCGGCCTGGCTCAAGTGCCATTACCCGGACGTGTTCGCCTGCGCGCTCCTCAACAGCCAGCCGATGGGCTTCTACGCCCCGGCCCAGATCGTGCGCGACGCGCGCGATCACGGGGTGGAAGTGCGCCCGGTCGACGTCAACGCGAGCGAGTGGGACTCGACCCTGGAGCCGGCCGCCGATGGGGACGGGTACGCGCTTCGCCTCGGCTTGCGCCTCGTGAAGGGGCTCGGGAAGGAGCCCGCCCGGCGGCTGGTGGCGGCGCGCGCCAACGGCTACCGCGAGGCGGACGACATTCTCCGCCGGGCCGGCCTCGGGGAGCGGGCGATGGCCGCCCTTGCCGCCGCGGATGCGTTCGGCTCACTCGATCTCGGGCGGCGCGAGGGATGGTGGGCGGTCGAGCGGTTGAAGGGCCCGCCGCTCCCCCTCTTCGCGGCGTCGGGCGAGCCGGACCGGGGGTCGGAGCCACCGGTCACCCTGCCGCCGGCCCCGCCGGGCGAGGAGATCGCGGCCGACTATCGTTCGGTAGGTCTCAGTCTCCGCGGCCATCCGGTGGCCCTGCTGCGCGAGGCGGTGGGAACGGGGGTCACCTGGAGTGGGGAGCTGGGGAGAGTCCGCTCCGGCCGGTGGGTGGCGGTGACTGGGGTGGTGCTGGCGCGGCAGCGCCCGAGAACCGCGAAGGGGGTGGTCTTCCTCACCCTCGAGGACATGGAAGGGGTGGTGAACGTCGTGGTGTGGGATCGGGTATTCCAGCGTTTCCGGTTCGAGGTGCAGGATGCCCGCCTGATGCGGGTCGAGGGTCGGGTCGAGTCCTCGGAGTCGGTGGTCCACGTGATCGCCGAGCGGATCGTCGACCTCTCGGAATGGCTCGGGCGCCTCGCGGACGGCGCGGCGGGAGGGGAGGGCGCCGCCGTCCTGCCCGGGGAGCCGGGCATCGCCTCGCCGGCAAGCGGGTCATCACCCGCTTCGGCCCGCCGCCATCCTCGCAACGAGGCGCGCCGCCTCTTCCCCTCCCGCGACTTCCACTGAGCCGCTCCGTCGTCCCCCGCTCCGCCCTGGAAGTCTCGAGCGCTCATCCCGTTCATCCCAGGTAGTCCCGGAACGCGGCCATGTGTCTTTCGAGCCGTGCCGTGTCTGGGTTTCCGGCTTTCCTCTCGGCGAGCCTGATTACGAATTTGAGAAGGCTTCGGGCATTGGCGGCGTGGTGAGCTTTCCACCATTGGCTACAGACGTGGAACTCACCGTACTCGTCCGCGTAATACCTGTCATGGCCTGATATGTTTCTGCCATCCCGTACTCTTCGAAGCAACGGAAGGTTGCTGATCTGAAGGCGGAGAACGTTCTTGCAATAGTCACGATCCAGCAGATTGCGCTTGTCGACTCCATCGAGCAGGGAGGGACAGCGTACAAGCAATGTCGTCATCAGATCTCGTACGAGCGGCTGGAACCTGGTCTGGACGGCGGATGGCATGGAGACGGTCCGAACGTCAGCCGAGGCGGCGGCGGTAGAGGGCGATGAGCCGCTCCCAGTGCCGCTCCGCGGCCGCCTTGTCGTAGCACCAGCGCTCCGGAAACGCGAAGCCGTGGTGCGCGCCGGGATGGATCTCGAGCTCGCCCGTCGCCCCCGACGCCTCGAAGTGGCCCCGGAGCTCCTCGACCATGTCGAGGGGGGCGACCTCGTCGTGCTCGGCGCACGAGATGTAGACCTCGCCCTTCGTCTTCTCGAACGTGAGGTGGGGGCTCTCCTCCGCGTCGCTCACGAGCCAGGTGCCGTGGAAGGAGGCGGCGGCCGCGATCCGGTCCGGGTAGCGGGCGGCGGCGGCGAGCGCGTACGGGCCGCTCATGCAGTAGCCGTGGGTCCCCGCCGGGCCGTCCGTCGCTTCTTCGTGGCTGGCCGCGAAGTCGAGCATGACCCCGACGTCCTCCATGACGGGAGGGATCGTCATCTTCCGCCGCACGGCCAGCATCCGCGCGTTGTCGGGGCTCGCGGCGACGAGCACGTGGGGGCCGTACTTCGTGTCGCGCCCGGCCCGGTAGTAGAGGTTGGGAAGCATCACGAAGAAGCCGACCGTCGCGAGCCGGCGCGCCATGTCGTGGAGTTCCTCCCGGATCCCCGGCGCGTCCATCAGGAAGAGCACGGGGGGGTACGGTCCGCCCCGCTCCGGCCGGCAGACGAAAGTCTCCATCGCGCCGTCCGCGGTGGCGATGTCGACGATCTCCTCTCTCATCTCGCGTTCTCCTGCATCGTTGCGCCGGGGTCCGCCGGAATGGCCGAGCCGGTGTGCAATGATAGGGCTTGCGGCCGGGGCGCGTCCCGGCGCGGTCCGGCGATGCCGGGTACCCAAGCAGCGGGAGGGGAACGGATGCAGGAGATCGGCCGGCTCGAGCTGATACGCGAATCCCTGGTGGCGGTCGTCAACGAGATGCGGGCGAACGTCATCCACTCGTCGTACTCGTCCATCATCTACGAGGGGCACGACTTCTCGTGCGCCCTCGTCGCGCCCGACGGCCGGCTCATCGCCCAGGGCGTCGACGACAACCCCATCCACAACTTTTCGGTGCCCTACTCGACGACGGAGGTGGTGCGGACCTTCGGTGCCGACATCCACGAGGGCGACATCTTCCTGCACAACGACCCGTACACGGGCGGCACCCACCTCAACGACGTGCTCATGCTCTTCCCGGTCTTCCACGAGGGAAGGCTCGCGATGTTCACCGCGACCCGCTGCCACTGGGGGGACGTGGGCGGCATGACCCCGGGGAGCCTCTCCGGCCGGGTGCAGGAGATCTACCAGGAGGGGCTGCGCATCGTGCCCACCCGCATCTGCGATCGGGGGCGGATGAACGACGCTTTCCTGAGCCTCCTCTTCGACAACATGCGCATCACCCGCGAGCGGCGCGGGGACTTCAACACCATGTACGGGACGTCGCGCAAGGCGGCGGAGCACGTCGCACGGCTCTTCGTGCGCTTCGGCGGCGCGGCCCTGCTCGAGGCAATCGAGGAGCTCATCGGCCGCGCCGAGAAGGTGATGCGCGAGCGCATCGCGGGGATCCCGGACGGGACCTGGCACGCGGAGGGCTATCTCGACAGCGATGGGCACGGGGAGGCGCCGCTTCGCGGGCGGCTCGCCCTCACCGTCGACGGCGACCGTCTCGTCGCCGACTTCACCGGCTCTTCGCCCCAGACCAAGGGGCCGACCAACGTGGGACCCGCGATGGCGTTCAACGCGGTGGCGAGCATCGTCAAGTCGTGCCTCGACCCCGACACCCCGGTGAACCACGGCTCGTTCACTCCGATCGAGATCGTGAACCCGCCCGGAAGCTTCCTCAACGCGACCCTGCCCGCGCCCTGCGGCGGGATGGTCGAGTGCCGGGCGCTCATGTGCGGCCTCGTCGTCTCCGCCCTCGGCCAAGCGCTGCCGGATAGGCGGGTAGGGGATCTGAAGGGCGGCGGCAACCACGTCTACGTCTCCGGGCCGCACCCGGGGCGCGACGGCATCTTCCTCCTCTACGAGTATCCCGCCGCGGGCACGGGGGCGACCGGGCGGACCGACGGCAACCACGGGGTGCGCGCATTCCCCGAGGGGGACTTCAACACGGTCCAGCCCGCGGAGGTGATCGAGGCGCAGTGCCCGGTGCGCATCGAGTCCTACGGCCTGCGGGAGGGCTCGTGCGGAGACGGCGAGTTCCGGGGCGGCCTCGGGGTGCGGCGCGACGTGCGCGTGCTTGCGGGCGAGGCGAGCCTCTCGGTGCTCGCGGACAAGAACATCATCCCTCCCTTCGGGGTGGCAGGCGGCGTGGGCGGCGCCGCGAACCGATTCACGGTCGTGCGGGGCGGGGAGACCGTCGAGCCGTCCCCGGTGCCGGGCAAGGTCGGCGGCTTCCCCCTCGAGGCGGGCGACGTGGTGCGCATGGAGACCTCGGGCGGGGGTGGATACGGCGATCCCCTCGATCGGGACCCCGGCCGGGTGGCCGGTGACGTCGCGCTCGGTTATCTCAGCCCCGGGCAGGCGCGCGAGCGCTACGGGGTGGTCGTCGAGCCCGACCGCGGCGGTTTCGATCGCGACGCGACGCAAGCGGAGCGGGCCCGGTTGCGGGCGGAACGGGTCGTCGCCCCGGTGACCGTCTCGAACGAGCCGGACCTCGATGGGCCGCGCCGCTGCATCGGCCTGCCGGCCGCGCTCGCGCGCCGGCTTGAGGTCGAGAGCGGAGCCCTCGTCGAGGTCGCGACCCCCGCGTGCGGGGCGGCGCTCCGGGGCTGGGCGCGGATCGTCGAACGCCCCGATCTCGCGCTCAGCGCCGATGCTCTCGCCGCCCTCGGCGCGCACGCCGGTGACCCGGTCGAGGTGCGCGCCGTGCACACCGTTCCGCGGTAGGCGGGCCGTGAGCGAGACGTCCCATATCGTCGGCGTGGACGTCGGCGGGACGTTCACCGATCTCATCGCGTACGGAGAAGACGGCGCCCTTCATTCGGCGAAGGTGCCCTCGATTCCCGGAGAGCAGTGGCGGGGGGTGCTCGACGCCCTCGCCGCGCTCGGGCTGGCCCCGGAGTCGCTCCGGGCGTTCGTGCACGGGACGACGATCGCCACCAATTCCCTCCTCGAGCGCAAGGGCGCCCGGACCGGACTCGTGACCACGGAGGGCTTCCGCGATCTCCTCGAGATCGGCAAGGGGCGGCGGCTCGTCGGCGGGCTCTTCGATCCCGAGTGGCAGCGCCCCGCGCCGCTCGTCCCTCGCGACCGCCGCTTCGAGGTGCCGGAGCGGCTCGCGGCGGACGGCCAGGTGGTGCGGCCGATCGACGGCTTCGACTTCGACACTCTCGCCGCCGCGCTCCGCGAGAAGGGAGTCGAGGCGATTGCGGTCGCGCTCGTCCACAGCTACCTCGATCGCGGTCACGAGCGGGCGGCCGCCGATGCGCTCGGGGCGCGCCTCGGCGGCGTCCCGATCTCCGAATCCGCCGCCCTCACCCCCGAGCGGGGCGAGTTCGAGCGGACCTCGACGGCGGTGTTGAACGCCTATCTCACCCCGGTGATGCGCCGCTATCTCGCCGAGCTCGAGACCGCGCTCGTCGATCGCGGCGTCGCGGCGCCGGTCAACATCATGGGCTCGAACGGGGGGTCGATGACCCTCGCCGCGGCCTCGGAGCGATGCGCGGCGACGTTCCTCTCCGGGCCGGTCGGCGGGGTCACCGGCGCCGTCCGGGTCGCGGAGCGCGCCGGCGCCCGGGACATCATCACCTTCGACATGGGGGGCACGAGCACCGACGTCGCCCTCGTGCACGGGCTCGCGCCCCGCATGTCGCACGACAACCGGATCGACGCCTTCCCCCTCAAGATGCCGCAGCTCGACATCCACACCATCGGGGCGGGCGGCGGCTCCATCGTGTGGGTGCAGCCCGACGGCACGTTCGCGGTCGGGCCGCAGAGCGCGGGCGCGGTGCCGGGGCCGGCCTGCTACGGCCGGGGGGGCGCCGAGCCGACGGTCTCCGACGCGAACCTCCTCCTCGGCCGCCTGCCGGTCGGGCGCCCGCTTGCGGGCGGGCTCGTGCTCGACGCGGGGAAGGCGCGCGCCGCGTTCGAGGCGCTCGCGGCGCGGCGCGAGCGAGGGGGCGACCCCGTCGACCTTGCGAGCGCATCGCTCGGGATCGCGGTGGCGAGGATGGCGGGGGCGGTGCGCGAGGTCTCGGTGCACCGCGGCTTCGACCCCCGCGACTTCACCCTCCTCGGTTTCGGCGGCGCGGGGCCGATGCACGCGATGCCGGTGGCCGAGGAGCTCGGCATCACCCGCGTCATGGTGCCGCGCTTCCCCGGTCATCTCTCCGCGCTCGGGCAGATGCTCGCCGATCTCCGCCGCGACGCGGTGGATGCCTGGGGCGGGCGGGTCTCCGAGCTCTCCGTCGGCGAGCTGCGGGCGCGCGCGCGGGCGATGCGCGAGGACGGGACCGCGACCCTGGAGGCGGACGGGGTGGAGCGCGGCCGGCACCGGCACGCGTTCACCCTCGACGTTCGTCATGTCGGTCAGTCCTTCACCCTCCCCATCCCCTGGAACCCCGAGGATCCGGACTGGACGGCGCTCCGGGCCGCGTTCGACGCGCGGCACGAGGAGACCTTCGGCTACGCCGATCCCGGCAACGACATCGAGATCGTGAACGTCCGGCTCGTTTCGATCGGCGGGGTCGACCAGCCCGCCCTCGACTTCGCGCCGCGGGGCGGCGGCGACCCGGTGGTTGAACGCCGGCCGGTGTGGTTCGGCGAGTGGCGGGACACGGAGGTCATCGACCGGGAGTCGCTTCCGGTCGGGAGCCGGGTCGAAGGACCCGCGATCGTCGAGGAGGCGGGGGGCACCACCGTCGCCCCGCCCGGCTGGACGATCGAGGTGGACCCGAGCGGCGCCCTCATGTGCACCGGGCTCGCCCGCTGGTAGACGGAAAGGGAGGCCCGGCCCGATGAAGGGCGGGCCCTTCGTTCACCGCCGGAAAGCTCAACGAGGTCCCTGACAGTGAAGAGCGACCACACCATTCATCGGCAGCACCACCACTTCGGCTGGGACAACGCCAATCCCGCGGCGCTCACCGTCGCCCCCGGCGAGACCGTCCGCTTCGAGACCGTGGACGCCTCCGGCGGGCAGCTCGGCCCCGAGTCGACGGTCGCCGGCGTCGCCGCCCTCGACTTCGACCGCGTCAACCCGGTGACCGGGCCGGTCCGGGTCGACGGAGCGGAGCCCGGCGACGCGCTCCGGGTCTCCATCGAGTCGTTCACGCCTTCCGGCTGGGGCTGGACCGCGAACATCCCCGGATTCGGCCTCCTCGCCGACCAGTTCCCGGAGCCGGCCCTCCACGTCTGGCGCTACGACGCGGGGACCCTCGCCCCGGCCGCCTTCGGACCCGGCGGCCGGGTGCCGCTCAAGCCATTCTGCGGCACCATCGGCGTCGCGCCCGCCGCGCCCGGCCTCCACTCCATCGTCCCGCCGCGGGAGGTGGGCGGCAACATGGACATCCGCGACCTCTCGGCCGGCACCGTGCTCCATCTGCCGGTCGCGGTGCCGGGGGCCCTCTTCTCCGTCGGGGATACCCACGCGGCCCAGGGCGATGGGGAGGTCTGCGGCACCGCGATCGAGAGCCCGATGGAGCTCGCCCTCACCTTCGGCCTCGTCAAGGGGGCGAACCTCGCCTTCCCGCGCTACGAGACGCCGGGCCCGGTGTCGCGGCACCTCGACGGGAAGGGCTACCACGTGACGACGGGGATCGGCCCCGATCTCTTCGCGGGGGCGCGGGCGGCGGTGAGCGGGATGATCGACCTCCTGGGGTCCCTGCACGGCCTCGCCGCCGTCGACGCCTATCTCCTTTGCAGCGTGTGCGCCGACCTTCGCATCAGCGAGGTCGTGGACCAGCCGAACTGGGTGGTGTCGTTCTACTTTCCAAAGGTCGTCTTCGATTGACCGGGGCCGCCGCCCGCGTCGGCACGACGGACTCCGCCACCGTGCCGGGCGGGCATGCTCGGCGGGGGCGTGCGGGCGGGTGGGCCGGATCGGCGAAGCCCGGCGGGGCGCCTTGACCGACCCCGGGGTGCGCGGCCCGCTGCCAGGCGTGGAAATCCGCGCGCTGACGGGATTGAGTTGATGATATGCTTACAAAATTACAATCGATATCGGTGGTTCGAAGCGGCAGGAGGCCGGACCCGGCATCGTCATCGCGCCCGTTTTTCCGGGCACCGGGTCCGTAGCACGAAGTGGCGCGGATTCGCTCCCCGGCACAGGACCGAGCCACCACCATCGGACCCGAGGGGACGCCATGAGGAACATTCCTGAAACCGGCCCGGCGAGGCTCGACCGCTCGCAGCGAGTACGGCGGCCCCCGCACGGCGCGCCGTTTCGGCCGACGACACCCGCGAGCCCCGCGTTCGCCTCGATCGCGCTCGCGGCGGGAGCCCTCGCCCTGGGTGGGCTCCTGCACGCGCTGCCGGCGCAGGCGATCGAGTTCGGCGACGGCGATCTGCAGGGGAGCCTCGACACCACGATCTCGCACGGCATGACCTACCGCGTCGCGAAGCGCGACGCGAGGCTCGCGTCCGGCGCCAACGACAACGACGGCAACCTCAACTACGACCGCGGCCTCGTCAGCAACGCATCGAAGTTCACGACCGACCTCGACATCGGCGTCGGCGGCTTCGGCGCGTTCCTCCGGGCCACCGGGTTCGTCGACCACGAGAACCGGAACGGGAGGCGGGAACGCACCCCCTTGAGCGACGCGGCGCAGGACCGCGTGGGCCGGGACCTCGAGGTGCTCGACGCCTACGTCGCGGCCGCGTTCGATGCCGGCGACGCGGCCTTCGACTTCCGGCTCGGAAAGCACGTCCTCAACTGGGGCGAGAGCACCTTCATCCCGAACGGCATCAACGCCATCAACCCCTTCGACGTGAGCAAGCTCCGGCGGCCGGGCTCGGAGCTCCGCGAGGCGCTGCTGCCGGTCGGGCTGGTGTCGCTGTCGGTGGCCCCGACCGACCTCCTGTCGGTGGAGGGGTTCTACCAGTTGGACTGGGAACCGACCGAAATCGATCCGGTGGGGAGCTACTTCTCGGTCACCGACTACGCCGGCCCGGGCGCGGAGAAGGCGGTGATCGCCTTGCCCGGCCTGGACCTCGGCGACATGGGCCTCACCGCGGGCCAGAACCCCTTCACCGTCTTCGCCGCCACGTCCGTCGCCCCCGCCTTTGCCCCCCTTACCTCGCCGGACCCGGACTTCCTCATCGCCCCGCGCCATGCGGACCGCGAGGCGGAGGACTCGGGCCAGTGGGGGATCGCGGTCCGCTATCTCGCCGAAGGGCTGAACGACACCGAGCTCGGCTTCTACTACATGAACTACCACAGCCGCCTGCCGGTCGTCGGGGCGCACACCGGGACGGCGGCGGACGCCGGCGCCGGGTTGCTGGCGGCCGGAACCATCGGGGACCCCAGAGTCCCCGGAAGCGCCGCCAATACCGCTGTTCAGCAAATCGTGCAGGGCGCCGTGGCACAGGCCTTGGCCGCGGCGCAGTGTGCCAGTCCACAGGCCAGCGCCGAGTGCGGCGCCCTCGCACAGCGGGTTCAGCAGGAAACCACTGCCAACGTGGGTGCCCTCGCCGGTGGCGCCGCGCAGGCCGCGGGCATCGACGCCTACGCCGACTAGGGGTACTACTTCCTCGAGTATCCCGAGGACATCCAGCTCTTCGGGGTCAGCTTCAGCACCGAGCTCGGCGCCTCCGGCTGGGCCCTCCAGGGCGAGTACTCCTACCGTCGCGACGCGCCGCTCCAGTTCGCCGAGCGCAAGGTGTTCGCCGACGCCCTCGCACCGTTCACCGGGTTGGGCGACTGCATCCCCGGGAAAATTGCCGCCGGGGTCCCCCAAGCGCAAGCAGGGGGAGCCTGTATCGCCGACAACGTCGCCGCCGGCCTCTACGACGCGGACACCGTCGGCTACCTCCGGCGCAACGTGAGCCAGGTCCAGGCGACCGCCACCCGGGTGTTCGGGCCGAACGAGCTGGGCGCGGACGCCATGGTGTTCCTCGCCGAGGCGGCCCTGATGCGGGTGCACGACATGCCGAAGGGCAAGGGCGTGGCCGCCGCGGAGCTGACCGCGGCCGACTTCCCCCTGGAAAGCCCCGCCGGCGGCACGCTCGGAGAGGGGAAGGCCGACGCCGATGCCACCTCGTGGGGCTACCGGCTCGCGGCCCGTCTCGACTACAACAACGCGATCGGGGCGGTCAACCTCTACCCCTACACCCAGTTCCTGCATGACGTGAGCGGCAACAGCCCCGCCCCCGCCGGGCCGTTCGTGGAGGGGCGGACCGCCCTCACCCTCGGGCTCCGCGCCGACTACCTCAGCCGCTGGGAAGCCGACATCGGCTACACGCGGTACTCGGGCAAGGGCACCGAGCTCGCGGACCGCGACTTCATCTCCGCCTCCGTCAAGTACTCGTTCTGAGGTTCCGAGGCCATGAACGTCATCAACGTAACGAAATCGACCCTGATCCGAACCGGGTTTCGAACCGGCGCCTTCCTCGTCCTCGGGTGCGCCCTCGCGTCGCCCGCCTCGGCCGGGATCTCCGCCGGCGAGATCGCGCGGCTCGGCGAGGACCTCACCCCCCTCGGCGGCGAGCGCGCCGGCAGCGCCGACGGCACCATCCCGGAGTGGACCGGCGGCATCACCGAGCCCCCGGCCGGCTACACCGTCGGGGAGCACCACCGCGACCCGTTCGCGGACGACCGGCCCCTCTTCGTCATCGACGCCGGCAACCTCGACGAGCACCGCGACCGGCTCTCGGTCGGGCACCAGCGCATGCTGGAGACCTACCCGAGCTTCCGCATGCCGGTCTATCCGACCCGGCGGAGCGCCTCCTTCCCCCAGCGGATCTACGACGCGACCCGGAGCACCGCCGCCACCGCGAGACTCGTCGACGGCGGCAACGGCGTCGGCGATGCGGTCATCGGCATCCCGTTCCCGATTCCGTCGAGCGGCCTCGAGGTCATCTGGAACCACCTGCTGCGCTACCGGGGGGAGACGGTGGCGTGCGTCATCGGCCAGGCCGCGGTCACCCGGGGCGGCGCCTACACCCTGGTCAAGCAGAGCCTGGAGGTCGAGCTTCGCTACTCGCTGCCGGACATGACGGTCGCGGAGCTCGGCAACACGATGATCCTCTTCAAGCAGAAGACGCTCGCGCCGGCGCGTCTCGCGGGGGACCTCGTGCTGGTGCACGAGACGATGAACCAGTTCCGGGAGCCCCGCAACGCGTGGACCTACAATCCCGGCCAACGCCGGGTGCGGCGCGCTCCGAACCTCGCCTACGACAACCCCGGAACCTCCTCGGACGGGCTTCGCACCGCCGACCAGCTCGACATGTTCAACGGCGCGGTGGACCGCTACGACTGGGAGCTCGTCGGCAAGCGCGAGATGTACGTCCCCTACAATGCCTACCGGCTGCACAGCGGCGCTCTCGCGTTCACCGACATCCTGAAGCCCCTGCACGTCAATCCCGCGCACCTTCGCTACGAGCTGCACCGGGTGTGGGTGGTGGAGGCGACGCTCAAGGAAGGAGCGACCCACATCTACAAGCGGCGCACCCTGTACGTGGACGAGGATTCCTGGCAGATCGTGGGCGCGGACATCTACGACAACCGCGACGAGCTCTGGCGGGTGTCGGAAGGCCACCTCATCAACTACTACGAGAAGCCGCTCATGTGGCCGACCCTGGAGGTCCACACCGACCTCCAGGCGGGGCGCTACCTCGCCTACGGCCTCGACAACGAGTTCCCGATGTGCACCTGGGACCCGGACTTCAAGTCCCGGGACTTCACCCCCGCGGCCCTGCGCCGCGAGGGCCGGCGATGACCCCGGCCCCCGCCGGCGGATAGCGGCCGCCCTCCGGCGCGGAGGGCGGAGCGGCGCTGCGACCCGCGAATCGGTCTCCCGTGCCGGGTTGTGCTTCGTTGCTCCGGGCCGCGGTTCGGCCTCTCGCGTCGGGTCGCGCCGGCCCGCTCCGGCCCGCGGTCCGGAGCTTCATCCTGCTGGGAGCCCTCGCGGCGGCCGGCGCGGGCGCGGAAGAGGCGGTGGAGGCGCCGCTCGCGGTCCGGTCCCTGCTGCTCGACGGGGCCGCGGCCGGCTCGCGCCTGGTGGTGGTCGGCGAACGCGGCCACGTCCTCGTGTCCACCGACGACGGCGCGAGCTGGACGCAGTCCCCGGTGCCGACCCGTGCCCTCCTCACCGCGGTGCACCTGCACGACGAGCGCATCGGCTGGGCGGTGGGACACGACGGGGTGATCCTCCGCACCCGCGACGGCGGCGAGACGTGGTCGCTGGTGCACGAGGCGCCGGAAGAAGAGCGTCCCCTGCTCGACGTCTGGTTCCGCGACGAGCGGACGGGCCTCGCGGTCGGGGCCTACGGCTACTTCCTCGCCACCGAGGACGGGGGGGAGACCTGGACCTCGCGGGCGGTCAGCGAGGACGACTTCCACCTGAACGCGCTGGTGCCGGTGGCGGAGGGGAGGGACGGTTCGGCGCGGTCCGGGTCGCGGCGCCTCTACATCGCGGCGGAGGCGGGCGTCGTCTACCGCTCCGACGACGGGGGCAGGACCTGGCGCGAGCTCGACTCCCCCTATGCGGGCTCGTGGTTCGGCGGGCTCGCCCTCGACGAGGACCGGGTGCTCCTGATGGGGCTCCGGGGCCACCTCTTCCGCTCCGAGGATGGAGGCGAGACCTGGACCCGGGTGGAAACGGGGACCCGGGCGAGCCTGACCGGAGCCGTCCGGCTGTCGTCCGGCTCGATCGTGATCACCGGCCTGGACGGCAGCGTGCTCACCAGCCGGGACGACGGCCGCAGCGTGTCGGCCCGCCGGCTGCCGTCGCGCGCCGGTATCTCGGCCGCGCTGCCGCTCGCGGACGGCGGGGTGCTGCTCGTCGGAGAGTTCGGCGTCGAGCGGCTCGCGCAAGGCGAGTAGCTTAGCGATGAAGATCACGCCATCCGCGGCCGG
The DNA here is from genome assembly GCA_022823045.1 of Gammaproteobacteria bacterium. Taxonomy (GTDB): domain Bacteria; phylum Pseudomonadota; class Gammaproteobacteria; order HK1; family HK1; genus JAJDXW01. The sequence continues at coordinate 9,374 of JAJDXW010000271.1, read as the reverse complement.
GCGCCGAGCGAACCTCTCTCCATGGAATCACGCGGACGCCGACCCGACGCTCTTTCGGCAACCCGCCACCGGCTTCCGGCGTCCCTCGGTCAGGCGCTCACGACGCCTCTGACGCGCCCGTGACGGCTCGCATCGAACGGCTCCTCTTCGCCCGGCGCCCCCTCGTGCTCGCGGCGTTCGCGCTCGTCACCCTCGCGATGGGGTGGCTCGCGACCGGGCTCAAGGTCGATGCCGGATTCACCAAGCTGGTGCCGGTCGAGCACGAGTACATGCGGACCTTCCTCGAGTACCGTGACGAGTTCGGCGGCGCCGATCGCGTGCTGATCGCGGTGATGGCGCGCGACGGCGACATGTTCACCCCCGGGTTCTTCGCCGCGCTCCGGAAGGTGACCGATGCAATGTTCTTCCTGCCGGGCGTCGATCGGACCCAGGTGTACTCGCTCCTCACCCCCAACGTGCGCTTCATCGAGGTGGTGGAGGACGGGGTCGCCGCCGGCAACGTGCTGCCCGCGGACTTCGAGCCCACCGAAGCCGGGTTCGCCCGGGTGCGGGAGAACGCCGTCAAGGCGGGCATCGTCGGCCGCCTGGTGGCGAACGACTTCACCGGCGCGCTCGTCGCCGCCAAGCTCCAGGAGTTTCACCCCAACACCGGCGAGCGGCTCGACTATCTCGAGGTCGCGCGCGAGCTCGAGCGCATCCGCCGCGAGGCCGGCGCGGGCGGGGACGTGGACGTGCACGTCGACCTGCACGTCATCGGCTTCGCCAAGATGGTGGGCGACATCGCGGACGGGGCGGTCCGGGTCATGGCGTTCTTCGGGATCGCGTTCCTCGTCACCGCGCTCTTCGTCTACGCCTACACCCGTTCCGTCCGCCTGACCGTGCCGCCGCTCGCATGCTCCCTCGTCGCGGTGGTGTGGCAGATCGGAGGCCTCACCGGGCTCGGATTCGGCGTCGATCCGATGTCCATCCTGGTGCCCTTCCTGGTGTTCGCGATTGGGGTGAGCCACGGGGTGCAGATGGTGAGCTCGGTCCGGGCGGAGGCGGCCGGCGGGGCGAGCGGGCTCGAGGCGGCGCGGGCGAGCGTTCGCCGTCTCCTCCTCCCGGGCGCGGTGGCGCTCGCCTCCGACTCCGTGGGCTTCGTCACCATCTCGCTCATCGAGGTGCAGGTCATCAAGGAGATCGCGATTACCGCGAGTCTCGGGGTCGCCGCGATCATCCTCACCAACCTCGCCCTGCTGCCGGTGCTGCTCTCGTATTTCGAGGCGGATGATGCGGAGCGGCGCCGGGCCCGGGAGCGCGACGATCTGTTGCGGCCGCTCTGGTCCCGGGTTGCTCGGCTCGCGCACCGCGGACCCGCCGCGGCGGTGATCGGCGTGTCCGTGGCGCTGCTCGGCGCGGGCGCGTACCTCGCCCCGGAGGTGCGGGTGGGCGACGAGCACCGGGGGGTGCCGGAGCTGCGGACGGACTCCGTGTACAACCTCGATTCCGCCGTCATCACTGACCGATTCGACGTCGGGGTGGACGTGCTGACGGTGATCGCGGAGACCGTGGAGGAGGGCTGCATCGACTACGAGGTGATGCGCACCCTCGACGACTTCGAATGGCACGTGCGGAACGTGGAGGGCGTCCAGTCCGTGGTCGGGCTCGCGGGGGTCGCCCGCGGCATCAACGCGATGTGGAACGAGGGAAGCCTCAAGTGGCGGACGCTCCCCCGCAATCGCTACATGCTCGTGCAATCCGTCTCGCCGGTGCCGACTGGGAGCGGCCTGCTCAACCTCGACTGCAGCGTGATGCCGGTGTCGATCTTCACCGCCGACCACAAGGCCGGCACCATCGAGCGTGTCGTCGGCGCGGTGAAGGCGTTCAACGCCGGGAACGCCAACGAGCGCATCGCGTTCCGGCTCGCGTCCGGCAACGTCGGGGTGATGGCCGCGACCAACGAGGAGGTGGAGGCGTCCCAGTTCCCGATCCTCGCCTACGTCTACGCCGCGGTCATCGTGCTCTGCCTGCTCTCCTTCCGCTCGGTGTCCGCGACCGTGTGCATCGTCGTGCCGCTCGCAATCGTGTCGCTCCTCGCCTACGCGCTGATGGCGCTCCTCGAGATCGGGCTCAAGGTCTCCACCCTGCCGGTGGTGGCCCTCGGAGTGGGGATCGGGGTGGACTACGGGATCTACATCTACGGGCGGCTCCGCACCCACCTTGCCGAGGGGCTCGACTTCGCCGCCGCCTACGAGCGCACCCTCGCCACCACCGGCGCCGGCGTGGTGCTCACCGGCCTTACCCTGGCCGCGGGGGTGGCGACCTGGATCGTCGCCCCGCTCCAGTTCCAGGCCGACATGGGCACGGTGCTGACGTTCATGTTCCTCGTCAACATGGTGGGGGCGGTGGTGCTGCTCCCCGCGCTCGGCGCGTGGCTGGTGGGGCGGGAAAAGGGAATGCGCGTTCCGGGCAGCCCGGATCGGTAGGCCGGCCCCGGCCGAAGGCGCGGTCCGACTTCAGCCGACACGCCGATCCCCCGAGCCCGAATTCCGCGACGAGGCGGAATGCCGGCTCGCTCTCGAACGGCGCCGCCCGAGGGTGTATCGTCACCTGCGGGTCGACCCGGCATGGGGACGCGGGACCGGTGAGCGAGTTTTCGAGGATCCTGGTGGCGAATCGCGGCGAGATCGCGATTCGGGTGCTGCGCGCGGCCAACGAGATGGGGAAGGCCACGGTCGCCGTCTTCGCCGACGAGGACCGGCTCTCCCTCCATCGCTCCAAGGCCGACGAGTCGTACCGCATCGGCGAGGGCCTCGGCCCCGTCACCGCCTACCTCGCGGTGGACGACATCATCGGGGTCGCGGTCGAGACCGGATCCGACGCCATCCACCCGGGGTACGGGTTCCTGTCCGAGTCGCCGGAGTTCGCGGAGGCCTGCGCCGCGGCCGGGATCGCCTTCATCGGCCCCCGGCCCGAGACCCTCCGGCGGCTCGGCGACAAGGTCTCCGCGCGGGCCATCGCGGCCGCCGCCGGAGTGCCCACGGTGCCCGCGACGGACGCCCTGCCCGCGGACCCCGGGGCGGCCCTCGAGGTCGTGCGCGCCATCGGCTTCCCCGGGATCCTCAAGGCGAGCTGGGGAGGGGGCGGGCGCGGGATGCGGGTCGTCGAGAGTCCGGACGCCCTCGAGGCGGCTCTCCTCGCGGCGCGGCGCGAGGCGGCCGCCGCCTTCGGCAAGGACGACATCTACTTCGAGCGGTTCATCGGGCAGGCCCGGCACCTCGAGGTCCAGGTGCTCGCCGACGCGAACGGCCGCATCGTCCATCTCTTCGAACGCGACTGCTCGGTGCAGAGGCGCAACCAGAAGATCGTGGAGTGTGCCCCGGCCCCCGGACTCGGCGCGGCGGAGCGCGAGGAGCTTGTCGGCTACGCGCTCGCCATCGCGCGCGAGGCGGACTACCGCAACGCAGGGACGGTGGAGTTCCTGCACGACCAGGACACCGGGCGCTTCCACTTCATCGAGGTGAACCCCCGCATCCAGGTCGAGCACACCGTGACCGAGCAGGTGACCGGGGTGGACCTCGTCCGGGCCCAGATCCGCGTCGCGGAGGGCGCGGACATCGGGGACGGGCCGGACGCCGCCTGCCCGCCGCAGGAGGACATCGTGCTCCGGGGGCACGCGGTGCAGTGCCGGATCACGACCGAGGACCCCCTCGACCGCTTCATTCCCGACTACGGACGGATCACTGCCTACCGCGCGGCGACGGGATTCGGGGTCCGCCTCGACGGCGGGACCGCCTACGCGGGGGCGGTCATCACCCGGCACTACGACTCGCTCCTCGAGAAGGTCACCGTGTGGGCGCCCACCCGGGCGGGCGCGATCGGCCGCATGCGGCGCGCCCTCAGGGAGTTCCGGATCCGGGGGGTCGCGACCAACATCGCGTTCCTCGAGCGCCTCGTCGGCGACGAGGCATTCCGGGACGGCCGGGTCACGACCCGCTTCATCGACGACAACCCGGCGCTGCTGTCCTTCCCGCGCCCGCGCGATCGGGCGAGCCGGCTGCTCCGCTACATCGCCGAGGTCACCGTCAACGGCCATCCGGAGGTGGCGGGACGCCCCCGGCCGCCCGCCCACGCGCAGACCCCCCGCCCGCCCCGCCGGACGGGGTCCGGTTCCGGGCCCGGGTCCGCCTCCGGGGGCGTGCGGTCCGACGGCGCCAAGGCCCTCCTCGACGCGCAGGGACCGGAGGCGGTCGCGGAGTGGATGCGGGGCGAGACCCGGGTCCTCGTCACCGACACGACGATGCGCGACGCCCACCAGTCGCTCCTCGCGACCCGGATGCGCACTCACGACATCCGCATGGTCGCGGACGCGTACGCGCACCACCTGCCGGATCTCTTCTCTCTCGAGTGCTGGGGCGGGGCGACCTTCGACGTCGCGATGCGCTTCCTCGGCGAGTCGCCGTGGGAGCGGCTCCACGAGCTCCGCGCCCGCATCCCCAACCTCCTCCTCCAGATGCTGGTCCGCGCGTCGAATGCGGTGGGCTACACCAACTACCCGGACAACGTCGTGCGCGCCTTCATCGTCCGTGCCGCGGAGTCCGGCATCGACCTCTTCCGCATCTTCGACCCCCTCAACTGGGTCGAGAACATGCGGGTCTCCATCGACGCGGTCCGCGAGACGGGGAAGATCTGCGAGGCGGCGATCTGCTACACCGCGGATCTCCACGATCCGGGCCGCGCCCGCTACGACCTCGACTACTACGTGGGGATGGCGCGCGAGCTTCGCGACGCGGGGACCCACGTCCTCGGCATCAAGGACATGGGGGGGCTGCTCAAGCCGGCGGCGGCGCACGAGCTGGTGACGGCCCTCCGGCAGGAGACCGATCTCCCGGTCCACTTCCACACCCACGACACCTCGGGCGTCGCCGCGGCGAGCGTCCTTGCGGCGGTGGACGCGGGGGTCGACGCGGTCGACCTCGCAATGGACAGCCTCTCGGGCTTCACCTCCCAGCCCTGCCTCGGGTCGGTCGTCGAGGCGCTTCGCCGCCAGCCCCGCGACACCGGGCTGGACCCCGCCCGCATCCGGGAGTTCTCGGACTACTGGGAGGCGGTCCGGGCGCAGTACGCCGCATTCGAGACCGACATGCGCGCCCCCGCCTCGGAGGTCTACCTGCACGAGATGCCGGGGGGGCAGTTCACGAACCTCCGCGAGCAGGCGCGTTCCCTCGGGCTCGCCGAGCGCTGGCACGAGGTGGCGAACGCCTACGCGGAGGTGAACCGCATGTTCGGCGACATCATCAAGGTCACCCCGACCTCGAAGGTCGTCGGCGACCTCGCCCTGGTGATGGTCTCGGGCGGGCTCACGCGCGCGGACGTCGAGGACCCGGGCCGCGAGATCGCGTTTCCCGAATCGGTCATCGGTCTCTTCCGGGGCGAGCTCGGCCAGATGCCGGGGGGGTTCCCGGAAGCCCTCTCGCGCAAGATCCTCAAGGGGGAGGAGCCGATGGACGGGCGCCCGGGCGCGGCGCTCCCCGCCGCGGACCTCCCCGCGGAGCGGGCGAAGGCGGAGGCGGCGACCGGCTGGACGCTCTCCGACGAGGAGCTCTGCTCGTACCTCATGTACCCCAGGGTCTTCATCGACTACGCGGCGCACCGTACCCGGTACGGGCCGGTGTCGGTGCTCCCGACCGAGGCCTACTTCTACGGACTGCCGCCGGGGCGGGAGATCACGATCGAGCTCGGGCGGGGTCTAACCCTCGTCATCCGGTGCCTCGCCATTGGCGAGACGGACGAGGAGGGGAGCGTGCGGGTGTTCTTCGAGCTGAACGGGCAGCCGCGGAGCGTCAAGATCGAAAACCGCGAGGCGGCCGCCACCGTCGTGCGGCTTCCGAAGGCGGACCCGGCCAACGCCTGCCACGTCTCCGCTCCGATGCCCGGAATGGTGGCTTCGGTGGCGGTGTCGACCGGGCGTCCGGTGGTGGCCGGCGACCTCCTCATGACCATCGAGGCGATGAAGATGGAGACCGCCCTGCACGCGGAGCGCGACGGCACCGTCTCGGCCCTGCACGTCGCGCCGGGGCAGTCGGTCGACGCCAAGGACCTGCTCCTGGAGTACGCTGCGGTCTGATTGCCCGAGCGTTCCGCCCGCACAGGTCTCGCCGATCTTCCGCGCGCGGGCGTACGGGCGCGCCGGACGGCAGGAGGATGGGCGGCGGCCGGCCGCGGAATCGGTGAAATGTGCGGGTGAGGCCCGGAACGAAGGAGAGGCGGATGTTCGACTTGCTGCTGACGAATGCCAACGTCGCGACGATGGACGGCGAGGAGCCGTTCGGGCTCGTCGCGGACGGCGCGATCGGGATCACGGACGGGAAGATCGCCTGGATCGGGCCGAGCGCCGCGGCGCGCGAAGACCAGGCGGGCGAGGTGCGTGACCTCGGGGGGCAGGTCGTCACCCCGGGGCTCGTGGACCCGCACACCCACATCGTCTACGGAGAAGAGGGCCTGGACGACTTCGAGGTGCTGTCCCAGGGCGGGGGGCGGTGGGATCTCGAGCCCGCGGGGGCCGGGATCTGGGCGATGGCGAAGCGCACCCGGGCGCTCTCCGAGGAGGCCCTCTACGCGGCGAGCCGGCGCCGCATGAGCCGCCTCGTCGCGAACGGCGTCACCACCGTCGAGAGCAAGTCCGGGGCCGGCCTCGACCGGGACACCGAGCTCCGCCAGATGCGGGTGTCGCGCGCGCTCGGCGAGGACCTTCCGGTCACCGTCGTCTCCACCTACCTCGGGGCGCACGGGCTTCCTCCCGAGGAGTTCGGCGGACGCCGGGACGACTACGTCACGTTCATGTGCGAGGAGGTCCTGCCCGAGGCGGCGCGACAGGGCGTCGTCGACCACGTCGACGGCTTCTGCGACGCGAACGGATACAGCCACGGGCAGATCGGGCGCCTCTTCGACCGCGCGCGGTCGTTCGGCCTCCCGGTCAAGCTCCACGCGGACCAGTACACGGACTTCGGGGCGGGCGGGGTCGTCGCGAAGCACCGCGGGCTCTCCGCCGACCACCTCGAGTACGCCTCGCGGGCGACGGTGGAGGCGATGGCCGAGGCGGGCACCGTCGCGACCCTCCTTCCCGGCGCGCACCTCACCTTCCACGAGACCCGGAAGCCCCCCGTCGACCTCTTCCGCGAGCTCGGGGTGCCGATGGCCCTCGCGACCAATTCCAACCCGGTGAGCTCGCCCACCGTGTCCCCGGCCTCGCAGATGCACCTCGCCTGCTATCTCTTCCGGCTGACCCCGGAGGAGGCGCTCCGCGGCTTCACCGTGAACGGCGCCCGCGCCCTCGGTCTCTCGGACGAGGCGGGGCGGATCGCGCCCGGCCGCGCCGCCGACCTCGCGGCGTGGGACACGGAGGACCCGCGCGGGATCGCCTACCGGATCGGGGGCTCGGACTGCACCCTCGTCGTCAAGGACGGGGTCGTCGTCCACGAGATGCGGCCGCTCGGAACCCTCGCGTGACCGCGCCTCGCGACCGGCTCCTCGGGTGGATAGAAGGGGAGCGCGAGCGGCAGGTCGCGCTGCTCCGGTCTCTCACCCGGATCGACACCTCAAATCCGCCCGGCGATACCCGCGCCGCGGCCGATCTCGTGTCCCGGTTCCTCGCCGAAGAGGGGGCCTCGTGGCGTACCGAGGCGCCGCGCCCGGAGATGCCGAACCTCGTCAGCACGTTCGCCAGCCGCGGAGCCGGCCGGCATCTCGTGCTGAACGGGCACCTCGACGTGTTCCCGCCCGGCGACCCCGCCGCGTGGTCGCGCGATCCCTTCTCCGGGGACCTCGCGGACGGCCGGGTCCACGGGCGGGGGGCCGTCGACATGAACTGCGGGACGACGGCGCTCCTATTCGCGCACGCGTACCTTCACCGCCTGCGGAACGAGCTTCCCGGCCGGGTCACCCTGACCGTGGTCTCCGACGAGGAGACCGGGGGGCGGTGGGGGTCCGGCTGGCTGACCGAGCGCTGCGGCGACGAGGTGCTCGGAGACTGCGTGCTCAACACCGAGCCGAGCGGCCTCGGAACGGTTCGCTTCGGCGAGAAGTCGATGCTCTGGTTCCGGTTCACCGTCGAGGGGCCGGGCGGCCACAGCGCCTACCCGCACACCGGGGCGAGCGCGAACCGGCTCGCCGCCCATCTCGTCCGGGATCTCGAGACGATCGAGTCGAAGGCCCCCGACGAGCCTTCCGTCGTCCGGGAGGCCCTCGACCGGCCGGAAGTACGCGCGGCCATCGAGGCTTCGCTCGGGGCCGGGGCGGCGGAGGTGATGCGCCGGGTGTCGGTGAACGTCGGAACCGTGCACGGAGGCGTCTCGATCAACATGCTGCCCGCGAAGTGCGTGCTGGACGTCGACTTCCGGCTTCCGGTCGGGATCTCCCGGGACGAGGTGCGAGGGGAGGTGGCTTCGATTGCGGGCCGCCATGAGGGCGTGCGCTTCGAGGAGCTCGACACCGGGGACATCGAGGCGAACTGGTCCGACCCGGGGCACGAGATGGTGGGGCACCTCGTGCGCAACGCCGGGGCCGGCCCGCGGGGGGTGACCCCTCGGCCGGTGGTCGGGCTCGGGGGGACCGACACCCGGTTCTGGCGGGCGCGGGGGGTCCCCGCCTTCGTCCACGGCTGCTCTCCGGCGGGTATGGGGGCGGCGGACGAGAGCGTCAGCATCGAGGAGTTCCACCACGTGCTCCGCACCCACGCCCTCGCCGCCTTCGACTACCTCACGGCGTAGCTGTAGCTGCTTGCAATCATCGAGCGGTCTTCTCGCAAACATCGGCGATTTCTGCTCGGATTAGCTGCGACTGGCGGAGCCGGAATACTCACGCTCCGTGCGAACGTACTCACAATATCTGCGACGTACTTGCAATCATCGGCCCGTGCTCACATTCGCTGCGAACGATCTCGCCGGCCGTGGCCGCTTGAGGGTTCGAAGGGCCGTCTGAGAAACGGCCGTTTTCCGGACAGGTACGCGCGGACGCTCCCGGCTTCGCGGAATCAGGGCTTCTCGCGTCTGCGAAGTCTGTCCGGGAATCATGGTATGGTTGATACCGTTTCCCGGCCCTTTCCAGACTCTGCCCAATGCTCATCGGCTACGCCCGCGTCTCGACCGATGACCAGACGCTCGATCTGCAACGTGATGCGCTTGAGGCGGCCGGGTGCGATCGGATTTTCGAAGACACCGCGAGCAGCGCCGCCGATCGGCCTGGCCTGCGCGACGCGCTCGTGTACCTGCGCGCCGGCGACACGCTGGTGGTCTGGCGCCTCGACCGGCTGGGCCGTTCGCTCAAGGATCTCATTGCCCGTGCCGAGGCGTTGCGCGTCCAGGGAGTGGGACTGAAGAGCCTGAAGGAAGCGATCG